>JACQLI010000023.1 GCA_016204125.1 Candidatus Omnitrophota bacterium | reverse complement strand
TCTACATGGGGGAAGAGGATGTTAAAAGGCAGGCGCTCAACGTCTACAAGATGAACTTGCTTGGCGCGAAAGTTGTTCCCGTTCGTTCAGGTTCGAGAACTCTCAAAGATGCCACGAACGAAGCGATCCGAGACTGGGTTACCAATGTGGAAACAACCTATTACCTTCTTGGAAGTGTGGTGGGCCCTCATCCCTATCCCATGATGGTGAGAGATTTCCAATCGGTGATTGGAAAGGAGACTCTCAGGCAGTTTCCATCGGCTTCGAAAGGAAGGCGGTTACCCAATTATCTTGTTGCCTGTGTAGGCGGAGGAAGTAATGCCATCGGTTTTTTTCATCCTTTTATTGAAAAATCTCGGGTGCGACTTTTTGGTGTCGAGGCAGCTGGAAAGGGTCTGACAAGCGGCAAACACGCTGCGTCGCTTACGCGTGGTTCGGTGGGCATTCTTCATGGAATGAAGAGTTATCTTTTGCAAGACGAGAATGGCCAAGTCGAGCTTGCCCATTCGATTTCAGCAGGACTGGATTACCCTTCGGTGGGTCCTGAACACGCCTATCTTAAAGAGATAGGACGCGTCCAATATGAGACCGTTACCGATCGAGAAGCTTTAGAGGGGTTTAAACTACTCACTGAGCTTGAAGGAATCATGCCTGCCTTAGAGCCTGCCCATGCCATCGCTTTCCTGAAGCGCCTGATGAGACGAACCCGTTCTGGCGAAACAGTAGCGGTCTGCTTGTCGGGCCGTGGAGACAAGGATATTGATGTTATCAAAAAATCGACTCGTTAAAAAACTTGCTCAAGCCAAACGCGCCAAACGAAAGATCTTTTGCGCCTTCTTAACCTTGGGTTATCCCAGTGTTCGGGCAACGGAAAAGCTCATCGAAGACTTTGCCGAGCAAGGCGTTGATCTCATTGAACTTGGTTTTCCTTTTTCAGATCCTTTGGCAGATGGACCTACCATTCAGTTTTCTTCTGAAGCTGCCTTGAAAAAGGGGGTTACGATCCAGGATGCCTTGCGGGTCGTGAAAAACTTGCGCCGCAAAGGGGTTGACGTCCCTGTCATTTTCTTTTCCTACCTCAATCCAATCTATCATGCAGGGGTCAAGACTTTCCCAGCTCGGCTTAAGCAGGCAGGTTTCGACGGTCTTCTTGTGCCCGATTGTCCTCCTGAGGAAGATCTTTCGCTCTGGAAGGCTTGCAAAAAGGCTGGAATTGCTCCTGTCTTTCTCGCTGCTCCCACTACTACTCCTGACCGAGCGCGAAAAATTTTTGCGAGGACACAGGGTTTCCTCTATTATGTATCGGTTCGCGGCGTGACAGGTGCGCGAGGATTTGTCCCCGAAGACCTACGAAAAAATCTTCGAGCTCTAGCACGTTTCGGCCGAAAGCCTGTTTTGATTGGATTCGGGGTTTCCTCACCTAAACAGGTGAAGGCGATGTCTCGTTTGGCGGATGGGGTGATTGTCGGAAGCGCGATTGTTGATAAGATTCGTCAATCAGGAGGAAGACTTGGCTCCGTTGTTTCGTATGTGAATTCACTCCTGAGCCCCCTGCGTAACTCGAAGAGGAAGTAATGGGATGGGGGTCTTGGTGGGTCTTGATTTAGGAGAGAAAAGAGTTGGCGTTGCAAGAAGCGATGAGACGGGAACTATTGCCGAGGCGTACGCGACTTTAACCTTCAAAACAAAAGACGACCTTCTGAGGCAATTGAAAGAATGTTTGGAAGAACTGGGGCCTGAGAAGGTGGTTGTGGGACTTCCTGAGACACTTAGCGGAGAAAGAGGCTTTGCAGCGAAAAAGGTTCTAGCAATGGTAGATTGGCTTAAAGAGAGTCTTTCCATGGAATGGGTTTTGTGGGATGAACGCTTCACAACAGTCGAGGCGGAGGCCATCCTTCTGGAAGCTGATTTGAGCAGGAAGAAAAGGCGGGGGATTCGAGATCGTTTGGCAGCCCAAAGGATTCTTCAAAGTTACCTCGACACGAGAAAAAATGCTTAAAGCGCCGCAGAGATACCAACTTTCACAACTTTCGAACGCCGTTCAGATTCTTACCATTCCAATGGCAGACCGGGAATCTTCCGCAGTTGCGATCTGGGTCAAGGTGGGTGGTCGCTATGAACCCAAGAAAATTTCGGGGGTTTCTCATTTCCTGGAGCACATGCTTTTTAAAGGAACGGGGAAAAGGAGTTCAAAACAGATCAAGAAAGAAGTAGAGGGTGTGGGCGGGATGTTGAATGCTTTCACGGCCGAAGAAGCGACTTGCTATTTTTCAAAGCTTCCCGCCGAACACTTTGCCCGTGCCCTTGACGTTCTTTCTGATATGGTCAGGGATGCCGCTCTTTCCAAAAAAGAGCTTGAGAGAGAACGCCCCGTCATTTTGGAAGAAATCAAGATGTACAAGGATCAACCTGCTCAATACGTGCATGAGCTGATGGGGGAGCTCCTTTGGCCTGAACAACCTCTGGGACGTTCCGTGGCGGGATGTTTTGAGTCTGTCTCGTCAATCAGGCGTCAAGATATGGTTGGGTTCAAGAAGAAGTATTATCAACCCAAGAACATTTTGGTCTCTGTCTCTGGACCTCTTTCACATCAGGAGGTCGTCAGAGAGACAGAAAAAAATTTTCCTGCCAAAAATGGAGGAATTCCTTCTCGATTCCAAGGAGTCCAGTCGCAGCAGACAAAACCTCGTTTTCATTTCGTAGAAAAGGAGACGGAGCAGACTCATTTGGTGATCGGTTTTCACGGTGTCTCGAGAAAAGATCCAAGGCGGTTTGCCCTAGGACTTCTCAATATTATTTTGGGGGCCAACATGAGCTCTCGGCTTTTTGAGGAGGTCCGAGAAAAAAGAGGTCTTGCCTATGAGATTAAATCAGGAGTCGGTCATTATCAAGATACGGGATCGGTTGCTATCTCTGCAGGTGTTGAGAACCGTAAAGCGGGCTTGGCCATTCGAGTGATTCTTCAAGAGCTCCAGAAAATAGCCCGCAGGTCGGTGTCGAAGGAGGAGCTGAGACGTGCGAAGGATTACTTTACAGGTCAATTTTTGATGGGACTTGAGGATACCTTGGATCATTTACTCTGGGCAGGCGAGAAAGTGCTTTATCTTGAGGAAATCCCTGCCCGCGAGAAAATCACCCAGGAAATCGAAAAGGTGAACACCCAAGATATTCAAAAGATAGCTCAACATATTTTTAAGACTGCCCGTGCCAACCTTGCTCTTGTGGGTCCGTTGAAAGAGAAGGAACAGGAGAAGATTAAGAGAAGTTTTATCATCCAATGAAACCAACTTTAAAGACAAGTAGTAAAGTATTTGTTGCGCCCAGTCTCCTTTCCTGTGATTTTTCACGGGTGAGAGAGGAAGTTGGCGAAGTGGAGCGTGGCGGTTGCGACATTCTTCACATTGATATCATGGATGGGCACTTTGTCCCTAATCTCACCATTGGACCGGTGGTAGTGGCTTGGGTCAGGAAATGCACAAAGCTTCCGCTCGATGTCCATTTGATGATTGACGAACCGATTCGCCATCTCGAAGCGTTCCGAAAAGCAGGAGCCGATGCCATCACTGTTCATGTGGAAGCTTGTCAGGATGTGGCAAAGACCCTCGGAGAAATCAAACGTCTGGGTGCAGAGGTTGGAATTTCACTCCGTCCCAAAACACCCGTCGAGAAGATTTTTCCTTTCCTTGATGGACTCGACCTTGTGCTTGTGATGACCGTCGAACCAGGCTTTGGCGGGCAAAAATTCATGCCAGAGATGCTCGAGAAAGTAAAGAATCTCCGCTCCCGTTTCAAGGGCAAAATCTCTGTAGATGGAGGAATCGATCCCGAGACCGCCCCCCGAGCTATTGAGGCCGGGGCCAATGTTTTAGTTGCAGGAACGGCGATCTTTGGGCAAAGAGATCGCGCAAAAGCCATTGAGAACCTCCGCAAGTCTCGCTAAATCTTTCTGTGCATCCCGATAAAATCAGAAATTTCTCAATCGTTGCCCATATCGATCATGGGAAATCAACCATCGCTGACCGCTTCCTTCTTTTGACCCACGCGATCTCTCAAAGGGAATTCCACGAGCAGTTTCTCGATGACATGGAGCTTGAGCGGGAAAGGGGAATCACCATCAAGGCGCGTGCCGTTCGGATCCGCTATAAGGATTACGAATTAAACCTCATCGATACACCTGGACATATTGATTTCACTTATGAAGTGAGGAAAAGCCTTGCTGCCTGCGAAGGTGTAATCCTTTTGGTGGATGCAACGCAGGGAGTTCAAGCGCAGACGATGACCAACTATTACCTCTCCATGGAAAGAAACCTTACCGTTATCCCTGTCATTTCGAAAATCGATCTTTCCAACGCTGAACCCGAGAAAGCCAAGAATGAAATTTCAGAACTCACAGGTTGCGGCAAGGAAGAGGCCGTCTTAACGAGTGCGAAGACAGGCGTTGGTATTGAAGCAGTACTGGACGCCGTGATTGAACGTATCCCTCCACCCGAAGGCGATTCCAAGAAACCCCTTAAGGCGCTCGTTTTTGATTCCAAATATGACACCTACAAAGGGGTGATTGCCTACCTCCGCGTGTTTGACGGGATTCTTCGAACAGGGGATAAGATCCGAATGATGAGGGCGCAAACGGAACATGAGGTTGAGGAGGTTGGGATTTTCAACCCTCATCCTCACAAAGTGGCCTCCTTAGGAGTCGGGGAGGTAGGTTATGTAGCGGCAAACATCAAGGATGTAAATCGAGTCAAAATTGGTGATACGGTTACGCTTGCAGGCCAACCAACCGAGGAACCCCTTCCTGGTTACCAAGAGATGAAACCTATGGTCTTCGCAGGTTTTTATCCAGTGAACCAGAAGGATTTTTCTGTTCTTAGAGAATCCATGGACAAACTTCGCTTAAACGATGCCTCTTTTCACTATGAACCTGAGACATCCGCCTCGCTCGGATTTGGTTACCGCTGTGGGTTTCTGGGCCTTCTTCATATGGATATCATTCGTGAAAGACTCGAACGGGAATTTAGTCTCGAACTTTTAATCACAGCACCCAACGTTGTTTACCGAATTACCAAGACAGACGGGAAAGTCATGGAACTTGACAACCCTACTCAAATGCCTTCTCCTCAGGAGATAAAGGAATTTGAGGAACCCTTCATTGAGGCCCAACTGATTATCCCCGCTAAAGCCCTCGGTCCTGTGATGCAATTCTGCCAAGATCGCCGCGGAATCTATAAGAGCACAGAGTATCTTGACCCCACTCGGGCGCTTCTTCGTTACGAACTGCCCTTCGCCGAAGTTTTAATCGACTTCTATGACAAGATTAAGTCAATGACTTCGGGTTATGGATCCCTCAACTACGATTTTATCGGTTACCTCCCCGCTGAACTCGCGAAGCTTGATATATTGATTAATGGAGAACCTGTCGATGCATTAAGTAGCATTGTGATTCGGGATAGGGCGTACTATAAGGGGAAAGAGTTAGCCGAAAGACTCAAAGAGGTTATTCCAAGACAACTTTTTGAAGTCGTGATTCAAGCGGCCATCGGTTCAAAAATCATCGCCAGAGAATCGATCAGCGCCTTAAAGAAAAATGTGACGGGTAAGTGTTATGGGGGCGACATCACAAGGAAGAGAAAGCTTTGGGAAAAGCAAAAAGAAGGAAAGAAGAGGATGAAGAGGATTGGAAAAGTGGATTTGCCGCAAGAGGCCTTCATGTCTGTTCTTAAAATGGGAGAGAAGTCATGAGTTCTTCCAACTCCCTCATTCTCGTTTTACTGGCGGTTACGCTCGTCGTTTTCTATCGCAAGAAGATTGTGGCCGACTGGCAACTTTTTAGATTGAATCGACAAATTTGGGCTCGCGACAAATGGGAAAATTGGATCAAGCCGCTCTTCGTTGCAGCCATCTTGGCTATCGCTATTCGTAGCTTTCTTCTTGGCCCCTACAAGATTCCCACAGGTTCCATGCGTACAGTTTTGATGGAAGGAGATCGAATCTTTGTAGACAAAATTTCCTATCGGTTCCACGAGCCTCAACGGGGTGACATTGTAGTTTTCAAATACCCGATGGATAGAAAGAAAGACTTTGTGAAACGACTGATCGCTTTTGGCGGTGAAACGATAGAGATCCGAAGCGGTGAAGTCTTCATCAATGGCCAGAAGCTCGAAACTCCACCAGTCCTTGCAGAACATTTTTATTACAACCGTGAGGATTGGGATTACGGCAAGGCAGGTCAGAAGATACTTATTCCGAAAGATCATTACTTCGTCTTGGGAGATAATTCGGCCCAGTCAAGTGACAGTCGAAACTGGGGATTTGTGTCCAAGAAAGATATGATTGGCAGGGCCGTTCTCATCTGGTGGCCCCCTCAACGATTTCGTCTCATCAAGGATTCCTAGCCCCATGTTGAAGCCAATCTGGGGGGCGGTGACTTCGGCTCATCAGGTTGAAGGTAACAACAGGTGGAATGACTGGTGGGCCTGGGAAGAATTAGGTAAAGTCAAAGAGTGTTCCCTCAACGCCTGTGATCAATATCGCCTCTTCGCAGAGGATTTCCAACTCGCCAAATCCTTAGGACACACCGCGCACCGCTTTTCCATTGAATGGAGTCGTCTGGAACCCGAAGAAGGGCATTGGAACGAGGAAGGCTTTCGTCACTATGAGAAAGTTTTTGATTGCTTGGAATCGCAGGGGCTCGAGCCCGTCGTAACCCTCCATCACTTTACCAATCCGATTTGGTTTGCGAGACGGGGAGGCTGGCTTCAGAAAAATGCGGCTGAAAGATTTGCACTCTACGTCACGCGAGTCGCCGAGCGTTTCGGTCGTCGTGTCCGCATCTGGATCACTCTCAATGAGCCGCTGATTTACATCTATCAAAGTTTTATTGTCGGTATCTGGCCGCCTGGAGAAAAATCTCTCGATAAAGGATTGAACGCTCTCCGTCAACTTCTCAAGGCCCACGTTTTGGCTTATCAGATTTTGCATGAGTATGCACGAGGCGCCGACTGTTCAGTCTCCATTGCTCAACACACAATCGCCTTCACTCCTTGTAATCGAAAATCGCCCTTCGATCGTCTCAGCCTCTTCTTCAGAAGTTGGTTCGTTAACCAGCTTATCTTGAGATCCCTTCTTTCGGGTTTTCTCTTCTTTCCTGGGGTTTTCTGCGAGAAGTTGCCAGCAAGAAAGAGTCTCGATTTCCTAGGAATCAACTATTACAGCAGAGACTTTGTCAGGTTCCAGGGACTTTGGGGGCTTGACCAATTCGGAGCCATCTGTCCTAAGAGTCACCACGGCAAAGAAGTGGGGGAAATCAACGACTTAGGGTGGGAGATATACCCAAGGGGTATCTATGAAATTGTGACTTCTTACCGTGACCTGAAGCTACCCATCCTCATTACGGAAAATGGAGTTTGTTCAGAGGATGATTCCCTTCGCCAGCGCTATATTGAGGCCCATCTTGCCGAGCTTGAGAAGGCCAAAAAAGAAGGAATACCAATTTTGGGTTATCTTTATTGGTCTTTGGTCGATAATTTCGAGTGGGCAGAAGGTTTCAAGCCTCGCTTCGGGATTGTAGAGGTGGACTACACGAATCAATCCCGTCGGGTAAGGCCAAGCGCCCAAGTACTTAGAAAAAGTTGCGAACAAATTTTTGGCAGAACCTAAAGGGAGGAAGGGGATATGCAGGGTGAGCTTTTTGAAGTCACAGGACCTGTAGTGGATGCATCAAAATTCCCCAGTTCCCAGATAAGTTGGATGGATCGGTTCCACATTACCCTACGTCTTGATCACATAGCGGTCGGGGCCATTCTGGCTCTCGTTTTGTATGTGCTTGTGTTTTCCTTTGGCGTTGAGAAGGGTAAACGATTTGCCTTAGAAGAACAGGCGGCCAAGAAAAGAAGCGAAGAAGAGATCACCAAAGAACTTGCACAAAAAGCCCAGCCCGATATCATCTCGACAGCTGCAGTAGCTCATCAAAAAGAAACCTCTATTTCAGAAATTAGGGAAACATCCGTTGAACCTAGCGGGAGGTATGCCATTCAGTTGATTACATATACGAGTAAGTCTCGTGCGGAGAAAGAGACCGACAAACTTACAAATCTCGGTTATCACGCCTTCATTCTTCCTGGTGGGAACGGAAAATTTTTCCAAGTTTGCATCGATGGTTTTGAAAATATGGGTGAGGCAAAAGAAAAACTCATTCGACTCAGGCGAGACGGTTTTGCCCCCGACGACGCCTACATTCGTCCTATCAAAGGGTCCTACGTCTAAGTGGCGTGATAGCTACAGCAGTTATCTGCAGAAGCCGATAGCCGGCCATCACTTTATGCTGCAGATAACAGTGTCAGCATCACACCACTTGGTCATCCAGTCTATCAAAGCTGCGTGTCCAACTAGGGTGACGATTACCCACGTATCAGCAGAACTTGTTGGTCAGCCATTATCTTATCTACGAGATAACGGTGTATGTATCACCCTACTTGGTCATGCGGCCGTCTATCAAGGGAACATCGTTGCCTACGACACCCTAAATCAGTATCATAAGGTTCGTGAATGATCCTGTAATTCGGAAGCCTCACTCCTTTTTTCTCCTAGTTTTTCTTCTCTGGGCAATTTCCTTAACTCCCTACCCTTCTTACGCTTCCACCAAGCCGGAGGATGCACCCCTAGAACCCTGGCAGGAGGCCACTATTCTCCATAATGAGGCCCTCATCTTGGAGGATCTAGGGAAGGTGGAAGAGGCTATCCAGCATTATAAAAGGGCTATCGAAAAAGACCCAGCTCTCCCCACACCCTACAATAACCTTGGGAATATCCTGCAGGAAAAGGGGGAGTTGGAAGAAGCCGAAAAATACTACAAAAAGGCCGTTCGTCTTGCCCCTCAAGAAGCCCCTTTTCACACCAATTTGGCCAATCTTTACTACCACCGAAAAGAGTATGATCAGGCGATTAAAGAGTATCAAGTTGCTTTAAAGCTCAACCCTGATCTTGCACTAACTCACAATAACTTAGGGGATGCTTATCTTCAGAAGGGATCCTCCCAGCTTGCGCTCCATCACTTTAAGAAGGCCGTTGAACTCAATCCCCAACTCGTTGTTGCATATTTTAACCTGGGTGAATTCTACCATTCTCAAGGTGAGTCACGCATGGCCATCGAAAGTTATCAAAAAGCCCTGAGCATCAATCCAACGTATAGTTTGGCTCACTTTCAACTGGCAAAAATTTACGATGACGAGTATAATCATGCCCTCGCCCTCCAGCACTATCAGGCCTTTTTCGAAACGGGAGGCACGGGAGAAAAGGTCGAAGAAGCGAGGGAGCGAATTCGACTCTTAAATCGGAGTTAAAGACAAAATGTCACAACATTCAAGTCTCAGATTTGACCCAACGCGAACCAAGCATCGGAACGTTCTGAAGCGTCATGAACGAATCCATCGCTTGCAGGAAGCGGAAAAATGGAACGATCGAAACTCCGTATTCGGTCTCCCAAAGGTCAAGTCACTTAAGATTAAAATGAAGAAGGTGAAGGCTGAAAAAGCTACAGCAGAAGGGGCGGCAGCACCAGCCCCGGGAACAGCTGCGCCAGCCGCCACTCCTTCCCCAGCAGCCCCAGCTGCGGGCGCAGAGAAGAAGAAACAAGCACCAGCAACACCCAAGAAGTGAGCCGCTAAGTGGTCGAAATTCGACGTTTTGAACCGAAAGATGGAGAAGCGGTCAAAAAGTTGATCTCACAGATTATGGACGGCGAATTCAAGGATGAAAAAGCCGCCTTTTCCTTCGATGATTTGGATAACCTCGAAGGATCATATGGAAAGCTTGATGAGGCCTTCTTCGTTGCGGAAGAAGGGAAAAAGATTGTGGGGACGATTGGGGTGAAGCGGGAAGACGAACGAGTTGCCCTGATCCGCCGGATTTTCGTTGCCCCACAGTATAGGCAAAAAAAAATCGGTTCTGAGCTTCTTAAGCGAGCGATTGAGTTTTGCGAAGAGGCAGGATACCGCGAGCTTGTTTTTAAAACAACCTCAAAGATGGAAGGCGCCCTCAAGTTTTTTGAAAGCCGGGGTTTTCATTCTCGAGCGAAGGTGCCCATGGGCCGCATTGAGCTTTTGAAATTTACGTTATCGCTTAAGGGAAACAATACGGTTAGTAAGGGAAGACAATGATCAAAGTTCGTATCGGAAGAGGGAAAGGGACGGAGACGCTTCGCCCTCTGAGCGAAAAGGAAATTCAGCAGAAACTTTACGGTCGTCATCATGTGAGTCAACCTACCGTAAACGAGGAAATCGAATCTCAGTTTACCGATGTCCCCCGTCAGGCCAAAGATATCTTCGTTAAGGCGCCACCCAAGAAAATAAGGGTTTCCATTCCTTGGCGGAGTATGCTCGAGGCGACTTTAAAGGTGTTGTTGGTTTTGGGTAATTACCTGCAAATCTTTCTCAAAGCAGGCTGGAATTTTGTCAAAGTTCTACTTCCGAAGATTGCAACAGGCTGGACCCTTAGTATTGTAGTCGTTGGTCTTCTTTTTCTGGCCATTCATACGTTAAATGCGCACCGAGTCAAAAGCATGCAATTGTCTAAACCCATAACGCCCGCGACAGTGAAGTCTTCAAAAGAAAGAGAAGTAAAAATTGAACCAGCTGCGCCGCCTATAAAGAAAGCTCCATCTCCTCCTGTTGCCACACAGAAGCCTTATGTGATCCAGGTTTGTACCTATGCGAGAGAACAGGATGCTCAGAACTTAGCCCGTCAAATGGCAGATCAGAAACTTTCAGCATTTGCCCAATCTCTTCAACGAACGAATGGAAAGACCTTTTACGCCGTCTTTTTAGGCCGTTTTGGGACCTTCAGAGAAGCACAGACTCAACTTGAAGAATTTCGCAAAAAGCCAATCGCAGCAAATTTTTCTGATAGTTTTATCCGCGCTCTTTATCAATAAATTATTCTTTCCTCGAGGCAAGGATGTGGGACGGCTTCAATAAGAGAAAATTTCCACGGATTAATTTGCGTTGTGAATTGATTCTTGGAAATCGACCAAAGGAAGAGACTCTCCATCTCCAAACAGAGAATGTGGGTGCGGGGGGACTTTGTGTGATCATAGATCAACCGCTTGAGCGTTTTTCAACCGTGTCCGTTCGTCTCGAATTAAACCCCAATCTTCCATGGATAGAATGCTCGGCTAAAGTGATCTGGAGCGTTCCTTCACGCGAATCTGCAGGCAAGAAAGAATGTTTTGATACAGGCCTTGAATTTGTTGACTTGGAGCCTGGTTATCAGGATCTCGTTCGTCGATACGTGGAAGCCAGAGCCCAGCAGGAGGAGAGCCTTCATTAAATGGCCAACGAATTTTCCTTTGACATTGTCTCCCGCGTGGATCTTCAGGAAGTAGACAATGCGATCAATCAGGCAAAGAAGGAATTGGCCGGTCGTTTCGATTTCAAAGGAAGCCAGAGCACGATCGATTGGAATCGAGACGAAAAGAAAATCTTACTTCTTGCAGATGACGAACTGAAACTTAAAAATTTGCGTGATATTTTAACCACTCGATTAGCATCGCGGAAGGTTCCTCTTAAGTCACTGGAATGGGGGAGTGAAGACAAAGCCTTTGATGGATTGATACGTCAGGAAGTCAAACTCACAGTGGGGATCCCTGGCGAAAAAGCGAAGGAGATTGTGAAAGAAATCAAAAAAACAGGTTTTAAGGTACAGGCCGCGATTCAAGGTGATGAGGTTCGCGTCAGTTCACGTTCCAAAGACGATCTTCAAAACGTCATTCAGCATCTCAAGAATTACCCTTCGAGCGTTCCTCTTCAATTTATCAACTACCGCTGACGACTGCATGTCCAAGTAAGGTGATAGGCACTTCAGCTATCAGCAGAGGCCGATAGTGAGCCAGACTTTCTAAAAAAAGTGCTCCCCACTCTTGTAAATACACGAAGCGTGTGTTATAGTTTCTTTAGCGGTTTAGAAAGTGGTTCTAACCCCTTGCTAATAAAAGAGTTAAGAGATGACGGTGTGGTTTATCTCATTTCTGTCGATGATATAAAAAGGGAAGCAAGAAAGCATTAAGAAGAAGGAGACTCACTATGGAAAAGGAGAGGCGGAAATTCAAACGCTTCGACGCCTACATGAGCGTCCGTTATGAGCTGCCGAATACAGACGGAAGTCGCGGGATAGCTCTAAGCAAAGATCTTTCTCGGGAAGGGCTTAAGATCAACTCACCCACCCAGATTCCTGAAGGATCAACACTCGATCTTGAACTGGACATTCCCGATGACCCCAAACCTGTTCGTACCACAGGTAAAGTGGTGTGGAGCCAGACCTTGAGAGGACAGGATCAGGGGTACGATCTTGGAGTCCGTTTCATGATGATGGACCCTGTTGACAAGTTTCGTGTCTTGGATTACGCATACAATCATTGGTTGGAGACGAAGGTCAACGATTTTACAGACCCCGAGCAAGTCTCCGAGCTTGAATAGCAACATTCCTTCCTTTCTCTACAAGAAACAAACTCTCTTTTCGCTCGCATTCGTTTAAACATTTCATAAACATTTAATCGAATGTTAGACTCTCGAAGCTCTGTTCTAGCGATCGATCAAGGAACAACAGGCACGCGCGCGCTTCTTTATGACCGTCATGGTCGTATTCAAGGGGGAGGCTATCAAGAATTTCGTCAACACTTTCCTCATCCCGGTTGGGTCGAACACGATGCCTTGGAAATTCTTCACTCGACAGAGCGAGTGATCCAAAAAGCCCTTTCTGAGGCGAGAATCTCTCCTTCAAAAATCGCTGCTATTGGGATTACCAACCAAAGAGAGACAACCGTTCTTTGGGAAAGGAAAACGGGAAGGCCTATTGCCAAGGCCATCGTCTGGCAGGATCGACGGACTTCCGAACTTTGCAGCAACCTCAAGAAAAGAGGCCTGGAACCCTATTTCCAGGACAGAACAGGGCTTGTGTTGGACCCTTATTTCTCGGGTACCAAGATCAAATGGCTCCTCGATACTATTCCAGGTCTCAGAAGGCGAGCCGCTAAGAGTGATGTCCTATTTGGAACCATTGACTCTTGGCTACTTTGGAATTTAACGGGTGGAAAGGTGCACGCAACAGATGCTACCAATGCGTCACGAACCCTTCTTTTAAACCTCAAGAGAAAAGCTTGGGACCGCGACATCTTAAAATTGCTCCATATTCCCTCTACCATTCTTCCCGAAGTTCACCCCTCTGCTTTTTCATACGGCAAGACATCGAAGCTGGGGCCACTCAATGCAGGAATTCCGATCTGCTCATTAGTGGGTGATCAACAGGCCGCTCTTTATGGACAAGGATGTTACGGCCCAGGAGAGATGAAGAATACATACGGCACAGGTTGTTTTCTGGTCATGAATCAGGGAAAGACTTACAAACGTCCGTCAAAGGGACTTCTTGGAACTCTTGCTTGTGATAAGGAAGGAAAGCCTGTTTACGCTCTTGAAGGTTCAGTTTTCATTACGGGTGCTGCGATTCAGTGGCTTCGAGATGGGCTTAAGTTGATTCAGAAGGCAAGCGATACGGAAAAGATCGCCCGCTCGATTAAAGATTCAGGAGGCGTGATCGTTGTGCCCGCATTTACAGGACTGGGTGCTCCGTACTGGAAACCGAATGTTCGAGGTGCCATTTTGGGTCTTACACGGGGGACGAAAAGAGAACACCTCATCAGGGCTACTCTTGAATCCATTGCTTATCAGGTAACCGATGTATTTCAGGCGATGGTTGAAGTGACTCGCCGGAACCCCAAATTCCTCAAAGTCGACGGGGGAGCTGCCCGCAACAATTATTTGATGCAGTTTCAGGCAGATCTTCTCGGCGTTCCAGTTTTGCGATCCGATATGACAGAATCTACAGCCTGGGGGGCTGCTAAGTTGGCTGGTGTTCAGTGTGGTTTTTGGAAAGATGTTAAAGTCATTGATAGGGTTCGCCATTATAAGAAATTTGGTCCCAAAATGAGAGTCCGTGAACGCCTAGAAAAGCTAGAATCCTGGAAATCGGCGGTCAAGCGGCTCCTTTAAGGCTTTTCGTTAGGAAGCCTCCCCCTTTTGCCGATAAATAGACCCAAATGGTCCTCTTTCCTTTTGGTCGAAAATTAGAGGTCAGTAGAGGTTATTCCCTTCAGGAAATTCCTCTTTTTTCATCCCTTTCCCCTTCTGAAATAAGGCTTATAGAAAAGAGAATGCGTCTCGTGGAATACAAAAGGGGAGACTATGTCTACGAAGAGGGGAAGCCGGCAGACGCTTTTTATGTCATTGTCTCGGGAAGATTTCGTGTCTTCCAAAAGGCTCGAGGAGAAGAAGACAAAACCCTCATCTTCCTTTACCGAGGAGACTATTTCGGGGAATCGTCCCTTTTAACCGGTCATGTCCACAGCGCTTCTGTAGAGGCCCGCTCGGATGGGATTTTGCTGAAGCTCGATAAAGAGAATTTCTTAAAAGTCCTCGAAGAGATTCCAGCCCTTTCTATTCATCTCAGTCGAACACTCGGTCATCGCCTCACCAAGATCGAGGATCCCGGAAAAGAGAAACTCGAAGTCAAGGTAGCCAGTCTTTACAGTTCCCTCTCTTCACCCGACAGTTTTCAGTTTTTAGAAGATTTGGCAACCGACCTTGTCCAGGAGACGAAGTCGCGTGTTATCATCATCGATTTTCTTCCCGTACCCGATAGTTCTGTTTCACAGGAATTTCTTGAGAAGACGAGGAATCGTTTTCCGTTAACCAAGGTTGATGTGACCAGGGAATCTGACCTTAAGCCTTTTTTGCTCGATTGTCCGCCTGGGTTCCAATATCTACCCATTGATTCTGGGAAAGGCGGAGATGGTGAGAAAAGGCTCTCCACACTTCTTACTTTTCTTACCTATCGTTTCGATTTTCTCCTGATTCGCTTGGGACGCGAGATGGGCGATTGGTCTTCTAAAGCTCTCAAACAATCTGACCTGGCTTACCTCTTACTCGACCCCAGCGATACGGCACTTTCTAAGGCCCTGCCGATTATTCATGAGCTTGAAAAAACCTTTGGTTTTTCGAAAAGCGAGATCAAAGTAATATTGCCAGAAAGAAATAATCAACAGTCTCCAACCTTCTATGATGAGAAGGAAAAGACTCTCAATCTCAAGATTTTTAGTGTGTTACCAGTTCGAAGCAAACAACCTGAACGGTATCATTCTACGATGCGTTTTATCAGCAAGGAACTCGCAGGTACGCTTTTAGGACTTGTTCTGGGAAGCGGGGCAGCGTATGGACTCGCTCATATTGGAGTCCTGAGGGTTTTGGAAAAAGAAAACATATCTGTAGATGTGATTGCAGGCTCAAGCATGGGTGCTCTTGTGGCTGCTTTTTGGGCTTCAGGTTATCGAGCTAATGATCTTGAGAAGATTGCGAAAAGTCTGGATCGAAGGAACGCTTTTTTTAAACTGATTGGATTTCGGGATCTTTCGCTCGCTCATCACGGTTTTTTTCACGGCCATCAAGTGACACGTTATATGGAATCCTTTCTGGGAGATCGGACATTTCGAGATCTACAGATTCCAGTAAGAGTTGTTGCGACAAACCTCTCAACCTCTCAAGCTCATGTTTTTGAGACCGGCAGAATTGTGGATGCCGTACGTGCTAGCATTTCCATACCGGGGATTTTCCGACCCCTTCATTACGCAGGGGGGCTTCTGATCGACGGAGGGATTCTTGATCCACTTCCCGTCGATGTGCTTGCCAAGATGGGTGTGAAGAAGATTATCGCTGTGAATGTTCTGCTCGGGCCTGAAGATAGGGCTCAAAAAACTCGCGTAAGAGCCGAAAAAAGAAAACAATTCCTTACCCAAAAGTCGGATAATATCGTATGGAGAAAAATCTTAACACCCTTATCGGAGAGGCTCAATCAGCATTTTTCGGGTAATATCTTTAATGTCATCATGCATACGATCCAATTCATGGAGTATGAGATCGCAGAAGTGGCAAGCCAGGAGGCGGATGTATTGATTCACCCGATTGTCCACGACGCCAATTGGGCTGAATTTTATGACCCTGATAAATTTATCCGCGCAGGCGAAGAAAAAACACTAGAGCAGATTGACGAAATCAAACAACTTCTTTCGGAGTAACAAGCTATGGATCTCGTGATCGTTGGAGGGGTAAGAACACCCCAAGGTAATCTGGGGGGAGCGCTTAAAGATTTCACCAATCAGAAGCTGGGTGTCGTTGTAGTCCAGGCGTTGCTTGAACGCACACGTTTGGACCCTAAACTGATTGACGAAGTTGTCTTTGGCTGCGTGGGTCAGCAAAGTGATGCAGCCAATGTTTCTCGTGTCATAGCCTTACAGGCTGGTCTTAGGAAGGAAATTCCTGCTTTTACCGTCGCCCGTAACTGTGCCTCTGGCCTTCAGGCGATTGTCAGTGCAGCTCATATGATTATCGCCGGAGAAGCGGAAATTGTTCTGGCTGGCGGAACGGAGTGTATGTCTTCCTACCCGTATGTATCTCGCGATACTCGGTTCGGTAAGAGGCTTCGGCACGCGCAACTTATCGACACCATTTGGGAAGGGCTCACTGACCCTGTGTGCGGTCAAATCATGGGTCGAACAGCTGAAAATTTGGTCGAGGAATTCAACATCTCAAGAAAAGAGCAGGACGAATTTTCCATTCTCTCTCACCAGAGAGCCTTCCGCGCAACTCGTGAAGGTAAGTTTCGGGATGAGATAGTGAAGGTTATGATTCCTAAGAATTTCTACGGCAAAGAACTCCCGCCTGAGACATTTGTCCAGGATGAAGGCCCTAATCCCGCTATCAACGCCCAAATACTTTCTCAGTATCCGCCGCTCTTTAAAGAAAATGGTAGTGTGACGGCAGGTAACTCTTGCCCCATTTCAGATGGTGCTGCAGCTTTATTTGTCGTGAAAGGAGAGAAGGCGAAAACGCTCGGACTCGAGCCCCTCTGCAAAATTCGCGGGTGGGCCTTTGCTGGAGTGGAGCCTGAAAGGATGGGTGTCGGGCCAGCCTGCGCAGTTCCTATCGCGTTGAAAAGAGCTGGAACTACATTAAAGGATATTCAGCTCATTGAATTGAATGAGGCGTTTGCCGCCCAATATATCGCCGTTGAACGTCTTCTTAAACTGAATCGCGAAATCACCAATGTCAATGGAGGCGCTATTGCCTTGGGGCATCCCGTTGGCACCACAGGAACACGGATTGTCGTTACCCTTCTTCACGAAATGAAGCGTCGCAGTCTCAACCTTGGTCTCGCCACGATGTGTGTCGGCGGCGGTCAGGGCGGTGCGATTATCTTAGAACGCTAGGATCATCAAATGTTCATCTACAAAGCTGGCGTTGTCGGAGCAGGAGCCATGGGTTCTGAGATTGCCCAGGTTATTACCTACGCAGGTCTTCCCGTTGTTTTAAAGGATATCAACCAGGAACTTGTCCAAAAGGGAATGGAGCGGATTCGCTCCATCTACAAAAGACGCGTAGAAAAAGGGAAGATGACACAATCGGATATGGATGCCAAGTTGGCGCTCGTTATTCCTGCCACTGACTATGAATCTTTTCGGGATGTGGACATGATTATCGAAGCAGTTCCTGAAAAAATGGAATTGAAGAAAAAAGTATTCCAAGAGCTAGAAAAAGTAATAGGAGAAGGGGCTATTCTTGCCAGCAATACCTCAGCCCTTTCTATCTCGGAAATGGCCGCGGTAACGAAAAGGCCCCAGAAGGTCGTGGGCATGCATTTTTTCTTTCCCGCCGCGGTAATGAAACTGGTGGAAATAATCCCTGGGCTTGCTACGAGTCAGGAAACAGTTGATGATACCGTCCTTTTTGCCGAGTCGCTTCGCAAAATCCCAGTACGAGTCAATGAATGCGCGGGTTTCCTGGTGAACAGGCTTCTTATGCCTTATCTCAACGAGGCCGCCTATTGTCTTCAAGAAGGTGGAGCCACGCGGGAGGAAATCGATAAAGCAGCTACTGATTTCGGTCTTCCCATGGGTCCGTTGACCTTGGTGGACCAGCTTGGAATCGATATCTGTTTTGACGTTGTTCAGGTGCTTTTACAATCCTATGGAAATCGGATGCAGCCCGCCCCAATATGGGGCAAGCTTTATCAGTCAGGCTATTTGGGTAAGAAGTCGGGGTCGGGCTTCTATGTTTACGACGCTGATAAAAAGGATCGTCTGGCAGACTGGATTCGAGAAGTTCAAAATGAGAAGTCAAAGAAAAGTAAGTTTAGCCTCGACAGAATCATCTATCCGATGGTCAATGAAGCCGCCCTTTGTCTCGAAGAAAACGTCGCTTCTGCATCCGACATTGATCTTGCTATGATTGCCGGAACAGGGTTTCCCCAAGAAAAAGGTGGTATACTTCGCTATGCCGACGAAATAGGGCTGGATGTGGTTTTGGCTCGACTTGAAGAATTATACAAAGAGCACGGTGATAGGTTCTGGCCGGCCCCGCGTCTGAAGCGAATGGTCGGGGCTCAATTCTTAGGAAAGAAAAGTGGAAGAGGATTTCATATCTATGGGTGATAGAGAGTTTATTAAAACAAAGATTGAAGAGAAGGTGGCTCTTGTTACGATTGATAGACCTCCTGTTAACGCTCTAAACGGTAAGGCTATGCAGGAACTTGCCGATACTTTTCGTGAACTTGCCGAGAATGCTGGGGTCAAAGTCATTATCATAACAGGAGAGGGGAAAAACCATACCTTTGTGGCAGGGGCTGATATTAAGGAAATGGTGGCTCTGAAAACAGCTAAAGAAGGAGAAGAAGTTGCCAAGAAGGGACAGTCTGTTATTACTCAGATTGAAAAGATGAAAAAACCTGTGATTGCAGCAATCAATTCAGTTTGTGTGGGAGGAGGAAATGAACTCATTTTAGCCTGTCATATGAGGATTGCATCGGATCGGGCACGTTTTGGTCAACCTGAGATCAGTCTAGGCATTATCCCTGGTTTTGGCGGAACTCAGCGTCTGGCGCGTCTTGTAGGGCCGAGCAAGGCTCGAGAGCTTATCCTTACAGGAGATATGATTACGGCTCAGGAAGCCTTTCGAATCGGACTTGTGGATAGAGTGGTGCCAGATGGCGAGCTTCTTCGACAGGCAATGGGTTTTGCGAAGAAGATTGCATCCAAAAGCGCAGTCGCGTTAGGATATGCCGAGGAAGCGATTGCGGAAGGGCTTAAAAAGTCCCTGGAGGAGGGACTTGATTACGAAGCAAAACTCTTCGGCAAGATTGTGGAAACAGCAGATATGCGCGAAGGCGTTAGTGCATTCATAGAAAAGCGGCAGCCTAAGTTTAAAGACAAATAGAAAGGTTGGGAGGAAGGTTATGAATCGTTCATTTTTCTTTTTTCTTTTTCTTCTGATGTACATCACGGGAAACGAAGTCCTATTTGCAGCAAAGGACAAGAAGAAGTCCTCCGACAAAGAAGAGCAGTCCGAACAGAAAAAGGAAGAAATCCAATGGGTTAAACAGGCGGTTCAGGAAGATGCGCCCGGCACAGGAGCTATGCAGCCCATTGTCCAGCCTATTTACCGGCCTGTTAAAGATCTCCCTGCGCGCGTAAATCCAACCTATCCTGATCCTGCTGTTGCAGAAGTTCAGCGGGATCTTCAAGATATTGTTCGGATCCACCAATCGATTGAGACTCAACAGTTGACCCAGCTCCGTGAAATACAGAGGATTACCGAACAAGCGCGAGTTCATCAAAGACTTCTAAGCGAGCTATCCAGCGCACAGGCGGCACGACCCATAACAGTAGGAACTGCTAACACCGAAGAGATTGTACGTCTCCAAAAAATCAGACTGATTCAGGAGCAGGCTCGTCAAAACCGGTCCGTATTAGAAAAAATCAAGGAAGAAGAGGAAAAAGAGAAAAAGGAAAAGGGAGAAAAGAAAGAGGAGAAAGAGAAAAAAGAAGAGAAAGAAGAAATTAAGCCATTGACCACAGAAAAGCCGAAACTCATACCCCAACCGACAACAGCCGCTCCTCCAAAAAGTCCTAAGCCAGCTCCAAAACAAGAGCCCAAAAAGCCTGCGTGGTTGGGATGGTTTCAGCCGCGTGAACAGGCCAGGTGACGCAAGCTTCTCAAGTACCGAAATCTTCTTCAAGTCTCGCCGAAATGTTCATCTGGCGAGCAAATTGTTCCCCTAATAAGCCCGCCCTTTGGTTTAAGAAAGAAGGCCGCTTTCAATTCTTCACTTGGAAGGAATTTCAAGACCGAGTCCAGGGGGTAACCCTGGCCCTTTACCAACTGGGGGTACGAAGAGGCGACCGAGTGGGGATTCTTTCAGAAAATCGTCCCGAATGGGCATTTGCCGATCTTGGAATTTTGAGTCTGGGGGCTGCCTCAGTTCCTATTTACCCCACCAGTTCTCGCAAGGACTGTCACTATGTCTTAGAACATGCCGAAGTATCGGTTCTTTTCGTTTCCACGGTTGATCAGTTTGAAAAAATCAAGCCTCTCGTCCAAGAGGGGAAACTCAAGACCGTTATCGGATTTGATCTTCGCGAGATCCAATCACCCCATGTGTGGACTTTTACAGATTGCCTTGAGAAGGGGCGGTTAGGCAACCTTAACAATTCGGACCTGTACGATCAGTTGGTACAGAAGGTTACACGAGATGATCTGGCTACCCTCATCTACACGTCTGGCACAACAGGGCCTCCCAAAGGGGTGATGCTTACCCACGGCAATTTTCTTTCCAATTGCGAAGCCTCATCAGGAGTCCTTCTTTTTCCAGAAAATGAGAGAACACTTTCTTTTCTACCTTTGAGCCACGTTTTTGAACGGATGGCGGGGTATTACTTTATGATCCAGCAAGGCGCATCGATTGCGTATGCAGAGAACATGCAGACCGTGGCACAGGATCTTTTACTTGTTCGGCCGACAGTTGCAGCGAGCGTGCCTCGTTTTTTTGAGAAGATGCACGCCCATATTGTGGATACGGTTCAAAAGAGTTCACCTCTCAAACAGGCGATCTTTCATTGGTCCATCGAAGTGGGAAGAAAAGCTGGAGAAAAGCGCGCTACAAAAAAGCCGTTGCCTCCGCTTCTGAAACTTCAGTTTTTGCTGGCAAAGGCCCTGGTCTTCAACAAACTTAAGCGTAGTCTCGGGGGGCGAATCCGTTTTTTTATTTCGGGAGGTGCGCCTTTGGCTAAAGAGCTGGGTGAATTCTTCTATGCAGCTGATGTCCTTATTCTGGAAGGTTACGGCCTGACCGAAACTTCACCCGTCATTTCTGTAAATAGGCCTGATCACTTTAAATTTGGAACCGTAGGGCCTCCGCTTCCAGGAGTCGAAGTTCGGATTGCTGAGGATGGGGAGGTTTTGACAAAAGGACCTCTTATCATGAAGGGTTACTTTAAGAACGAAGAGGCTACACGAGAAGTCATCCGTGACGGCTGGTTCTATACAGGAGATCTTGGAGAAATCGATTCGGACGGATTCCTTAAAATTACTGGGAGAAAAAAGGATATCATTGTGACAGCTGGCGGTAAGAATATCTCACCACAAAATATCGAGAATGAGATTCTAGGCGACTCTCTTTTTAGCCAAGTCGTTATCATTGGAGACAGAAAACCTTATCTTGTAGCTCTGGTCGTTCCTAATAGGCATGAACTGGAGCGTTTGTCTAAAGAAGAAGGAATTCAAAGTTCATCTTGGGAAGACTTACTTCGAAAGAATCGGATTCACGAGATCGTCGCTCAAAGACTTCGAGAAAGAACAAAGGAATTCGCACATTACGAACAGATCCAATACTTTCACCTCCTTCCGAAAGAACTGACGCAAGATGCAGGTGAACTGACTCCCACTCTCAAAGTGAAGCGCCGAGTTGTCATGGAGCGTTACGCTTCTATCATTGAAGCGTTGTATCAAAGCCAACCTAAGTAACTCATGGCCATCCAGGAAGGATTTTTCGAGGCCTCGGACAAGGAACGGATCTTCTTTCGATTTCAGAAAGGATCTCAAGAAAAATGCCTGATCCTTCTTCATGGTCACGGAGAACACACAGGCAGGTACCTTAAGTTTTTCACTAGGCTTGAGGATACCGGTGTTTCTCTAGGTACTTTTGATCTCCGCGGATGCGGTCTTTCAGGGGGTCGCCCTGTTTACGTTTCATCTTTCGAGGATTATCTCGCTGACGTTTCAAGCTTTCTTTCTTTTTTAAACAAAGAGTTTAAAATTGCGAGCCCTATCCTACTTTTCGGTCATTCTCTGGGCGGTCTCATTGCAACAAGTTGGGCCGAGAAGAATCAAGATAAGGTGACGAAGCTTATTCTCTCGTCCCCTTTGTTTAAAATTCCTAACGAGTGGGGTATTAAGTTTGTTGTCCCTGTTCTGGATCGGTTAGCGCCGCGTCTGGTTATCAAGAATCCCGTGCATCCGCCTTATCTGACACACGATCCCAAAGAGGTGGAAAAGTACAAAGCGGACCCATTAATCCAGAGAAGAATCACTGTGAGGCTTGTTCGTGAAATGTTAAGACATACCACTCTTTTTCAGGAGAAGGAGACAACGGTTTCCTTTCCTGTGTACATTCTTATGGCAGGGACCGATTTCGTTGTCGATCCGAAAGGGACCCGGCAATTTTTTGATCATCTCCACGCCCCTGAGAAGAAACGCGAAAGCTTTCCTGGATTTTTTCACGAGATTTTTAACGAAAAGGAGCAAGACAAAGCGTTTGAGCGGCTTCGTTATTATCTTCAGAGAAGTGTTCCGTAACAACCGCTCTTCAAGCTTCTTCTTTTAAATACGAATCCTTTTGCTAACTTCCGCATCTTAATCACTGAGAACCGGAAAAGGCTTCTTGTCCAGGTGAGGATGCGGGGCTAGAATACGAAACATGGCCAAATCCCCATCTGACGATCTGAATTTTATTAGACGGCTCAAGGCGAAGGACGAAGCTGCCTTGGAAGCCCTGATGACCCAGTATGAGGCCAAGATCTTCGGTCTGGCTCTTCGGATGACAGGCAATCGTCAAGATGCGGAGGAAATCCTCCAGGATGTCTTCTTGACCGTTTTTCAGAAAATTGATGGGTTTCGGGGAAACGCCAAGCTTTCGAGTTGGATTTACCGGATTGCTACGAACACCGCACTCATGAAGCTTAGAAAGCGGTCCAAATTTCAGGAGATACCGCTTGAAGAGGAGTTGGGGCCTAAGATGACAGAGGAAGGAATGATTGCTGAGCCCGTAGTCGACTGGTCAAAACTTCCTGATGAGGAACTGATGCGTAAGGAACTTCTTCATCGGATCGATGAGGCCCTTACGGCTCTCCCACCGGATTATCGAAGTGTATTTATCCTAAGGGACATCGAAGAGCTTTCAGCAGAGGAGACGAGCCAGATCCTTGAAATCTCCATTGCGGCCTTGAAGAGCCGGCTCCATCGGGCACGGCTTTTTTTGCGCAAGGAATTAGCAGACTATATGACAGCGCATTTTCCAAATTTCAAGATGGTTAGCCCAAAATGAATACGATGCTTAGGTGTCGTGATGTCGGCAAGCTCCTCTATGACTACATTGACGGCTCGCTTGAGCCTGCGCTGAGGCAACAGCTCGAACAGCATTTGGCTGATTGCCCGGGCTGTCTTGCCTTCATCAATACCTACAGGCAAACAATCAAGCTCTCGAAAGAACTCCATCCGAGAGAGATTCCTCCCGAGCTTAGGCAGAAGTTACGTAGCTTTATTAAGTCCAAGCCGGGCCTACAGCCACCTGGATTCTGGAAACGGTTGTGGCTCCGCCTGGCCGGTTCCTCGTAACCCACTATCCCACCTCCTGTCTGAACGTAGTCCTAGGCGCTGAATCCTTTTGCCTCCACACGCATCTTAATCAATAGCGAAAGGAGTGAAATATCACCATGAAACTGATACTTGGTTTGTTGATTGTCGGGGCCGTAGCCGCATGGCTCATTTGGCGAGTTAAACACGGAGGCACCTGCGGATGTGGACCGGTGACAAATTCCGACAAGAAACCATGAAGAGGGTGAATCAGATGAAAACGGATGGGGTTGTCTTCGTGATTCTTCTGGTACTACTCAGTTTTGCCTTTCCAAACCAAGGTTGGCCCCAAGTTCTTGAGACAGCCGCGCAGCATCTTAAACAGGCCGAGTCCTACCGTGAGCTGGCCGAGTGGCAAAGAGAGGATATTGCTGGCTATAAGAGGGAAAGGGAAAATTTTACCAAGCGATCAAGACCCTCTGCATCGCCTCAGCTCAAAGAGAGTATTAAAGAGTACGATGATCTAATTTCTGAAGAAGAAGCTTTATTGGCCGATTTCAAAATCCTGGAGGAATGGCATAGAACGCGTGCCAAAGAGCTCGAAGGTATTAAAACCGTGCGGATAGAACCATGAAACCCGGCGAACTTGCATTGATGGGCATCGGAGGCATGACGGTGGGATTTATGTTGGCCGTGTCCCCTTTGATAAATATCCTCTTTGGTTGGTGGTTGAGTCCTCTGCTTGTCCTCGGTGGAATGCTGGCAATTTTGTCCGGCATTTTCTATGCCCTGTGGGAAACGTTGAAGATCTCGATGCGTTTTCTGGTCTGCCTCATTTTTAGAGAAGAGGAGCAAGGAAAGCCGGCGATCCGTCATTTCGTTTTGAATACAAGGATCTGGCAGTTCTTGGGCGGTGGACATTGTCCGATGTTTCTTCATCGCATGCCTCTTTTTCTCTTTTTATTTCTAGGTACTTCGACGTTTTTCGAAAGTGCATTTGCGAGCGCAGAGTTTACTTTTGATTATTCTGCCTATGCGAAAGTCCTTCGAGGTTATGCCGTTAATGACAGGGTAGACTATTTGAAATTAAAGCGCGAGAGACAGGGTTTGAATGAATATATGAAATCGCTCGAAAGTCTTTCCAAAGAAAACTATGAGGAAATGAGCCGAGATGAAAAGATTGCCTTCTGGATCAACACCTACAATGCAGCCGCAGTTAAGTTAGTGATCGATCATTATCCTTTGCAGAAAAGATTCGGATGGAAAGCGCTGGCCTATCCCGAAAATAGCATCCAGCAGATTCCGGATGTTTGGGCCCGCAAAGTCCTCAAAGTTTTCGACGAGTCGTTGAGCCTTAATCATATTGAACACCAAATCCTTCGAAAAGAATTTCAGGAGCCAAGGATCCACTTTGCGCTTGTTTGCGCCTCCTTGGGTTGTCCGGTCATTCGAAGCGAACCTTACCAAGGAAGTAAGCTCGATGCCCAACTCAATGATCAGGTCCGGAATTTCCTGTCAGATCCAAAGAAATCCCGTTACGATGAGGCGACCGATACACTTTATCTTTCTCCCATCTTCAAATGGTTCCGGAAGGATTTTGAAAGGGCGGACGGGATTCTCAGTTTTGTGAAGACCCACGGGCCGAAAGAGGCTAAAGAAAAAATCTCTGAGAAAACCAAAATCGAATGGCTCGAATATGACTGGAGCCTCAATGAAAAGGAGAACAAGACATGACCTGTAACGAAGCCGCAGATTTGATTTATACATTTGCTGAGACAAAACCTTCTAGTGAGGCCCAGAGACAGTTTCAGTCTCACGTCAAGAAGTGCAAACCATGCCGCGATTTCATAACCGAGCTCGGAAAAAAGACAGATGCTCAATTTGATGTCAGCTGTGGAGAAATTCCAGAACGTTTGCTTGAGGCGTTCTCGCGCTTGATGAAAGAGAATTTAGGAAGCGCCTCAAGAACTTGATGTAAGGAGCATTCCAGTGGAGAAAATCAAAGTTTCGGCCTGTTATTGCGGAATTCCTTTTAAGAAGCTTGCGGCATTGGTTCGTTTGCGATTTGTGGAGGGAATTGCCACGCAGGAACTCATGACGCAGATGAAATCAGAAAAGGATAGGGAATATCTTGCTACCATCGCATTGCTTGATGTAAGCGAAAAGGATTTGATTCACATGGTTGAAGCTGAAAAGCCGGATCAGCTGCGCCATTTTTTGGATTGTCGTGCGCATGCACTTGAAATTCTCAAGGCAAATGGTCTCGAAGTTAAGGAGCGCTGAGTAATGAACAAAATAACGAGATTTATCATTTTAGTAGCTGTTATTCTTGTCGTTGGTCTCGTCGTGCGCTACACACCCCTTTCTCAGTATTTTACAAAGGAACAGATCGTCAGTTTTCTTGAATCCCTACGGGGCCAATGGTGGGGACCGTTCATTTTTATTGCGATTTATTCTGTTGGATGTGTTGTCGCTTTACCAGGTTCGCTGCTAACACTTGCTGGGGGAGCCGTTTTTGGTACGGCATGGGGAACGCTTTATAACGTGATTGCTTCAAACCTTGGAGCGTCGCTCGCTTTCTTTGCAGCACGTTATTTGGGGCGTGATTTTGTAAAGAGCTTCCTAAAGGGCGGAAAACTTGCCGAGCTCGATGAGCAAATCGGAAGGTCTGGCTTTAAAACCATTTTCCGTCTTCGCCTAATTCCAATTGTTCCCTTTAACGGTCTCAATTTTGGTGCAGGTTTCTCAGCCGTCAGGTATCGCGATTATCTCCTAGCGTCAGTAATTGGAATGCTACCCGGGACTTTTATCTACACCTATTTTGCAGATGCGCTTCTCGAAGGAGTTCAAGGAGCCAGTCGAGCGGCCTTTCTCAATTTGATTCTGGCCGGCGTGCTTTTGATTTTCATTTCCTTTCTGCCGTCAATTTACAAAAAAATCAAGGGAGGGAATTCCTATGACACAGTTTGACCTGGTGATTATAGGAGGCGGTGTTGCAGGGCTTGTTACCGCAAGTGGAGCCGCTCAGTTTGGAGCAAAGGTTGCCCTAGTGGAGAAAGAATCTCTCGGGGGAGACTGCCTTCACTGGGGCTGCGTTCCGACAAAAACCCTCGTTCAGTCTGCGAAAGTCGCTTCCCTCATCAAGCGTTCTGAAGAATTCGGGATCGAGAAATCTGGAGCGCAGGTAAATTTCAAAAAAGTTATGAACCGGATGCGTTCAGTTCAAGAACGCATTGGCAAGAATGACGATCCCGAGAGATTCAGAAAGATGGGTGTTGAGGTGATCTTTGGAGAAGGGAAGTTCATCGATCCTCATACCTTCGAGACGAACGGAAAACAGGGAAGACGAGTTCAAGCTAAAAAATTCTTGATAGCAACGGGATCAAGACCTGTGATCCTACCCATACCTGGTCTTAAAGAATCAGGTGCCCTTACCAATATTACCGCTCTTCAACTTAAGGACTTACCCAAGTCGATTGCGATTCTTGGCGCAGGACCGATTGGAATGGAGTTTGCGCAAGTATTCGCACGGTTAGGTTCTAAGGTTACGGTTATTGAAAAAATGGGTCAGATTTTACCGCGTGAGGATAAGGAACTTGCGGATGCCTTAGAGGGGATTCTTAAGAAAGAAGGAATTGATATTGTAACCTGCATGGAAGTTAAGGAAGTCAAGGGAAATGGGAATGGGAAGAGATTGTTAGCGGCTCAGTGCGAGATCCATGGCAATTTGAATTTGGAAGTCGATGAAGTGATGATTGCCATCGGCCGTGCTCCAAATATCGAAGGCCTTAATTTACAGCTTATCGGTGTTGAGCACGATAAGAAAGGAATTAAAGTGGACACTACGATGCGAACTTCCTTAAGACACATCTTCGCAGCGGGTGATGTCACGGGACTTTATCCCTTTACGCATGTAGCGGAATATCAAGCTGGGATTGTCGTCTCGAATGCGCTTTTCCCTTTTATGAACCGAAAAACCGATTATCGCGTTGTGCCGTGGGTCACTTATACGGATCCTGAGTTAGGCCGCGTTGGAATGACCGAGGCAGAAGCCAAAAAAGAATACGGAGAAAAGAATATTCAGGTATTCAAGTTTCAATTTGAAGATGTGGATCGAGCGGTGATCGAAGGGGAAGGCCACGGCCTCATTAAGCTGGTTTGCGATAGGAAGAATCAAATCTTGGGTGCCCATCTTCTGGGTCCGAATGCGGGAGAACTCCTCCACGAATTTGCTCTCGCCATGAAAGCAAGAATTCCGATCACCCAGATTTCCCAGACGATCCATGTTTATCCGACACTTTCGCAAGCAGTGAAACGTTCTTGTGATCAATACTACAGAGAAAAGTTGTTTAGCGGTTGGTTTCCTAAATTAGCGAAGAGGCTGATTCGGTTGGCATAACCATGAAAAGGATGGTTCTTATCTTCGTCGTCGCGACTCTCATGAGCGGCTGTTCAGGATTAAGCCGGGTGCCTAAGGCTGTGTTTGAGGAAAGGGTTGTTGAAGATTCGACCGGAAAATATCGCGTCATTGTTTGCCCCCATTGCGGCAAGCAGATCAAGATTCCTTTTTAAATGAGGAGGTGGGAGATGGAACTCGAAAGCAAGGACGCGAGGATCAGGAAGACAGAAGTAACGATGCCGTGTCAGCTCGGTCTTCATGCCCGCACGGCAACCCGTTTTATCTTATTCGCTAAGCAATTTAGCTCTGACATCCGGATCCGCAAGGGGAGGCTTTCGGTGGACGGGAAAAGCATTCTGGGGCTTCTCCTTTTAGGAGCGACATGGAAATCAAAACTGGTCGTTGAGGTAGAGGGAGATGACGCTGAAATGGCGATTCAAGCTATCGAAACCTATTTTCTTATGCGGGAAAATTGTGCGGATGACGTTATTGAAGCGTTGAGAGGTGAGGAAGATGTTTGAATTCCCAAAAGATTTCCTTTGGGGGGCGGCGACTTCCTCTCATCAAGTGGAAGGAAATAACATAAACAGTGACTGGTGGGATTGGGAGCAAAACGGGAAGGTCAAAGAGCGTTCCGGGAAGGCTTGTGACCACTGGAATCGGTTCCGGGAAGATTTCTCTTTGGCGAAATCTCTTCACCATAATGCCCACCGCTTCTCCCTGGAATGGAGCCGGATCGAACCCGAGGAAGGCCAATTCAACGAGGAGGCGCTTTCGCATTACCGCGAGGTCATTGAGGCCCTCAAATTGAATCGGTTAGAGCCCATCGTCACGCTGCATCATTTTACCCTGCCTCTTTGGCTTGCCAAGCAGGGCGGATGGCTTTCACACAAGACACCGAATCTTTTTGCACGATATGTCCGAAAAGCGGTCGAAACGCTCGGCGAAGGTGTCCGGTACTGGATCACTTTAAATGAACCTGTCGCCTATGTTTTTAAAAGTTACTTCATGGGGGAATGGCCTCCGGCTGAAAGATCCTACGAAAAAACCTTGCAAGCATTAGGCCATCTCCTCAAAGGTCATGTCCTGGCTTACGACGCCGTCAAAGAGGTGAACCAGCGGCTGAAGCGCTCACCCGCCCAAGTGGGGATTGCGAAACACGTATTGATCTTTACTCCCTGTTCCGACCGTTCCTGGAAGGACCGGATTTCCGTTTGGATTCGGAACCTGATGTTCAATCATCTTTTCATCAGGGCCTTGATCCGCGGCCGCATTTTTTATCCCGGCCTTTTTAAGATTCAGCTCCCCAAGGCACGCACGCTTGATTTCATCGGCATGAATTACTACACGCGTGATTTTGTTCATAACGAGGGCTTTCGGATCCCCGCTCTCTTCGGCGACATCTGTACCTTGAAACACCACCGGCAAGTGGGCAGGCGTAATTTTCTTTCCTGGGAAATCTACCCGCAGGGCCTTTACCGCCTCATCAAGGAATTCTCCCAATATAAGCTTCCGCTCCTGGTTACCGAGAACGGAGTCTGCACGGATCATGACGAGGAGCGGTTTGAATTTATCGAGAGCCATTTAGGTGAACTTGCGAAGGCGATCCAAGAAGGAGCCCCGGTCTTTGGCTACCTCTACTGGTCCCTGCTTGATAATTATGAATGGGCGGAAGGGTTCTCACCCCGCTTTGGGCTCATTGAGGTGGATTACGAAACGCAGGAGCGAAAGATCCGTCCTTCGGCGAAAAGGTTTGCCCAAATTTGTGAACGGGGGACTCGACCATGACTCTGATCGTCTTGGGCGCGTTCATTTTGTTGACGCAAATTGGGATTTCATGGCTTAGCCATTCTTTTGTCTTCGGAGCGGGCCATGCGGAGCGGCCGATTCTATCTTTCCTTATGCTTGAAGGTTTGGCGTTCATTGCTTACTTTGCAACCTTCGAGTGGTTAAGGAGGAATTCGAAAGAAACTCACTCAAAGTCTTTTCTGTCTCTGTGGATTTTTGTGATCGCCATTCTTTGCCGTGTTGCGTATCTTCCATCCAACCCGATTCAGGAAACCGATCCTTACCGCTACCTTTGGGATGGCGAGACGCTTCTCCGAGGAGAGAATCCCTACGCGCTTTCGCCCAAGGAAGCTTTTCAGACAGGAGAAGAAAGGGGAGAGATTAGCTCTCCCGACATGGGAGCCGTCTTTGAAAGAATCAATCACCCGGGGATTAAAACGATTTATCCTCCCTTCGCTCAGATTCTCTTTGCCCTGTCTCAGTGGATCACGCCTTGGAAACTCTGGGGTTGGAAAGCGATGATTCTTGTCGCTGAACTTGGAATTCTCTCTCTGACAGTTGCTATTCTTAAGCGCTTTGACATTTCCAAAGAATGGAGTCTTCTTTATGCCTGGTCGCCTCTCGTATTAAAAGAATTTTCAAACAGCCTTCATCTTGATGTGTTTGTTATTCTCTTTCTTACGGGAATGATCTATTGCCTGACGAGAGACTGGCTCGTATCCGCCTATGGACTTCTTAGTCTAGCCGCCTTAACCAAATGGTTTCCCGTCGTTCTTTTCCCGCTTCTTATCGCGTGGACTTTGCCAAAGCAAAGGCGCCAAACCTTTCTGGGAGTTGGACTCTTTTTGGTTTTACTCGTTCTCTTTTACCTTCCTTTTTCCGGTGTGGGAGTTTCTCTTTTTGAAGGTTTGGGAATCTTTGCAACCTCTTGGAGGGTCAACGACGGCCTGTTTAGCTTGATTCACGGCAGCGTTTCAATGCTACCGGTGAATAATGAGTGGACTCATGCAATGAGTCGGATAATCGCTGGAGGAATTTTCTCCACAGCTATTGTTCTCGTCCTTCATTGGCTTAAGAGAAAAGAGGATCTCCTTTCCTTCTGCCAGGCCTCGCTTGTGGTTTTGACGTTCCTTTTTCTCCTCGCTCCAACAGGAAATCCGTGGTACCTCACATGGATCTTTCCGTTTCTTTTCTTCATACCTCTGCGTTCTCTGATCCTGCTTTCGGGCTTGATTTTTCTTTATTACCTAGACTTCTATTTCACCTATCAGGGGAAACCTCACTTCTTCGATTTGTCTCGCTTGGTTGAATATGGCATCTTTTATTTCTTTTTGGGATGGGAGTTATGGACAAAAAACCAACAGTTTCCATTATTGTTCCGGTTGCGAACGAAAGAACCCTTATTGCTCGGACGCTGACACACCTCCTTTCGCTCGGAGCGGATGAGGTGATTGCTGTGGACGGGAATTCCCGGGACGGCACCGATGAAATCATCCGGCGTGAGTATCCAAGTGTCTGCCTGTTTCAGACAGCGTATCCGGATCGCGCACTTCAGATGAATGCGGGAGCCTTCGAAGCCCAATCAGATGTCTTCCTTTTTACTCATGCAGATGTGCGTCTTCCAGACAGGGCGATTGGACTTGTACAGGAGAAGATTGAGCAAAGGTACATCGGAGGGGGATTCAGGAAAAAATACGAGCCTACGAGTTTCCTACTTGGTGTCTACGAGTTTCTCCTAAATACCATTTACCTTGGCCTGATGCATTGTCTTGTGGGAACGAATGCAATTTTTGTGAAGCGGGAAGTCTTCGAATCACTCAATGGATTTCCGGAAGTTCCCTTGCTTGAGGATTTGATTTTTTCGGATTGCATGAGGAAGAAAGGCCGCATCACTATGATCGAGGAGCCGGTAGCTGTCTCCTCAAGACGGTACATGGAACACGGCGTTCTTCGCCAAATCCTTAGAAACGCTCGGATCCTTTTTGGCTATAAGCTCTTAAAGGAGAATCCGGAGAATTTAAGAGAAAAATATCTGGTGAGTTCTCATGGGAGATAAATTGATTTTGTATTTCGTGAAATATCCGGAGCCGGGCAAGGTAAAAACGCGGCTTGCAAAAAGCGTCGGAGACCAACGCGCTGCGCAAGCCTATCGTGAGCTTACCGAGACAAACCTTGGAATTCTTAATTCTCTTCCCCAAGATTTCATAAAACTAATCGTCGCTTTTGATCCTCCAGAGAAAGAAGAGGCCTTTCGTTCCTGGCTTTCTGGCTCTTATGAATATGTGGTTCAAAGAGGTTCTGGTCTTGGAGTGCGTCTTCAAAATGCATTTCAGTTTGCTTTCGAAAAGGGGTTCAAAAAAGTAATGGCGCTTGGAAGCGACACTTTGGGCCTTAGGGCCGATTTGATCATGAAAGGATTTGACGCCCTTGAGTTTTATGACGTTGTCATCGGTCCTGCCTATGACGGCGGTTACTATCTGATTGGAACCAATTGTGAACAGCCCTCAATCTTCAAAAATATTCCGTGGAGTTCGCAGCACGTGTTTGAATCGACATTAAACAAGTTGAATGAAAAGAATTTGTCTTACTATTTGCTTCAGAAACTTGATGATCTTGATGAAGTACCAGTCGGTCAAGCGGCGGACGGCCGCTCGGTCATCTGGCACCGATCGGTCGGATCGGCGAAAAATCTTAGGGGAGGTAAGGAACATGAAATATTCACATAATGGAAATGGAAAACATCACACTAATGGTCGAGAGCTGTTCTTGAACGGAAGGCTGCCCGTCGAACAAGCGGTCCGGGAGCGGTATGCGCGGGGGGCAAAGGCCAAAGAAGAAGCTCTTTGCTGTCCCACGAGCTACGATCCCAAGTATCTTAAGGTTATCTCTAAGGAAATCCTCGAAAGGGATTATGGCTGCGGGGATCCTTCGCGCTATCTGAAAGAAGGCGATGTGGTTTTGGATCTGGGATCCGGTGCAGGGAAAATCTGTTACATCGCCTCTCAAATCGTGGGTCCGAAGGGGAAAGTAATTGGCATTGATTTCAACCCTCCCATGTTAGCGCTCGCCAGAAAATATCAAAAGGAGGTTGGTGACCGAATCGGCTGGCACAATGTGGAGTTCCGAAGAGGCCGCATTCAAGATTTAAGGACAGACCTTGAAGCCTTAGAGGCAACGTTCAAAGGCAACCCGATTCATTCGGTGGACGATTTGACTCATTTCGAGGATGCGGTGGAACACATACGGCAGCAATCGCCGCTCATTGAAGATGAATCCATTGATGTGATTGTTTCCAATTGTGTCTTGAATCTCGTCCGATCTGAAGACAAGAAAACTTTGTTCCGGGAAATTCACCGAGTTTTGAGAAAGGGCGGACGTGTCGCAATTTCCGATATTGTTTCGGACGAGTCCATCCCTCATAAACTTCAGAAGGATCCAGAGCTTTGGAGTGGATGTATCTCGGGAGCCTTTCAGGAGAAAGAATTTGTCAGGGCTTTTGAGGAAGCCGGTTTTTACGGACTCAAAATTGAAAAGTTTGATGAAAGACCGTGGCGCATTGTTCAAGGAATCGAATTTCGCTCGGTCACGATTACGGCCTATAAAGGTAAGGAAGGCCCTTGCTGGGAAAGAAATCAAGCCGTGATTTATAAGGGACCATGGAAACAGGTTGTGGATGATGATGGGCATGTTCTGAAACGCGGTGCAAGAACGGCGGTCTGTGATAAGACCTATCAGATCTATTCCAAGGCGCCCTATCACAACGATTTCATTTTGGTGCCACCGTCGAAAGATGTTCCGCTTGCCAAAGCCAAACCTTTTGATTGTCACCGCACAGCGGAACGTGATCCGCGCGAAACCAAAGGGAAACGGTACAGAAAAACAACTGTAGCGAAATCTGTCTGTTTGGATGGAGGTTGCTGCTAATGGTTTGGATGTTAACAGTATTAATCGCAGTATTGCTGGTAGCGTATGCAAATGGTGCGAATGACAATTTCAAGGGCGTAGCCACGCTGTTTGGAAGTGGAACGACAGATTACCGGAAGGCCTTGAGCTGGGCTACGGCGACGACACTTTCAGGATCAATTGCGGCACTTTTTCTTGCCACCCGTCTGGTGAGAACGTTTACGGGTAAAGGGCTTGTTCCGGATGCTGTGATTGGAAATCCGGCGTTTCTCGCAGCAGTCGCCTTAGGCGCGGGTTTAACCGTCCTTTTAGCCGCACGCTTTGGGATTCCGATTTCAACCACACACGGCCTTACAGGAGCTTTGGTCGGAGCCGGATTTATAGCAATTGGAGGGGAACTTGGATTCACTACCTTGGGAAAAAACTTTCTCATGCCTCTTATCGCAAGTCCCTTTATGGCGCTTGTTTTGACCACAGCGGTTTATTTTGTGATGCATAAGGCAAGAAAAACACTCGGTATTACGCGAAAGAGTTGTCTCTGCGTTGGTGAAAAAGTTATTCCTCTGGCAGATTTGGGTTTGGAAAATGGACAAATGTTTACCAGCACAGAAATTACGTTGCCCGAGGTATTTGTTGGAAATGAGAAAAGCTGCAAAGCCAAAGCGATTGAGATTTATGAAGGGAAAATGTTTGGCGTGAACGCTCAGTCGGTTCTTGATTTCTTCCATTTCCTGAGTGCGGGAGCTGTTAGTTTTGCCAGAGGACTAAATGATACGCCAAAGATCGTTGCTCTTCTTGTGGCTTCAAGTGCGCTTGGTTTAACTTGGAATGTCGGATTTGTTGCTTTGGCGATGGCGGTCGGCGGAATCCTGGGCGCACGGAAAGTGGCCGAAACGGTCTCTCACAAGATCACTTACATGAATCATGGCCAGGGACTGGCGGCCAATTTGGTCACTGCCATTTTGGTTATTTTTGCTTCCCAGTGGGGAATGCCGGTATCAACGACCCATGTTTCTTGCGGAGCCCTTTTCGGAATCGGTCTTGTGAATGGAAAAGCGCGGTGGAATGTGATTTCTTCCATTTTGGGCGCATGGTTTTTGACTTTGCCGGTAGCAGCATTTTTTTCAGCAGCAAGTTTTATTTTATTATCGAGAATAGGAGCTTAAAAGATGAATCGTTTCGAGGAGAAGCTTGGGGAAGTTAGCGCCCGGCTTCGGAAACAAAAGATAGAGATCCTTCAGGTTAATCTTGGGAAACTTTGTAATCTCGCTTGTGTGCATTGTCATGTTGAAGCGGGGCCGACCAAAACACGGGAAAATATGAACCATGAAACGGCAGAAGCCGTTGTCTATTTTATGGATCGAGCTCAATTCAAAACACTTGATCTCACAGGCGGTGCACCAGAACTAAATCCCAATTTTAGGTATTTGGTTTCGGAAGCAAAGAAGCGCGGCATTCATGTAATTGACCGTTGCAATTTAACCGTGCTCTTTGTGCCAGGCCAGGAGGATTTGGACACATTTTTGGCGGATCACCAGGTTGAAATTGTCGCTTCTTTACCTTGCTACTTAAAAGAAAACGTGGACAAACAAAGAGGCAAGGGTGTATTTGATGAATCCATCAAAGCCCTTTTGAAATTAAATGAGCTTGGCTATGGGAAGGAAGGGAGTAATCTTATCCTCAGTCTAGTTTACAATCCGGTTGGTCCCCATTTGCCTCCAGCTCAGGATCAGCTTGAAGAAGATTACAAAGAAAGACTCAAGGAGGATTGGGGGATTGTTTTTAATCGTCTTTATACCATTACCAATATGCCAATTACCCGATACACAAAATATCTAAAGGCCTTTAACCAGTACGAAACTTATACCCAACTTTTGATGAACAGTTTCAATCCCGCCACTTTGGACGGTCTTATGTGCCAAAACACCTTGAGCGTATCGTGGGACGGGAGAGTTTATGATTGCGATTTCAATCAGGCTCAAGGTATGCAGATGAAAAATGGCAGGCTTTTAACTATTTTTAACCTTGATCCCGCCCAGCTTGAGGATTTCAGAATCGCAACCGGGGAGCATTGTTTTGGGTGTACGGCCGGATGCGGTTCTAGTTGCCAGGGAGCATTGGAAAGTAAAAAGTGAAAAGGTAAAAGGCATGAAGATATCTGTTATTATTCCCACCTACAATGAGGAGTCGACCATTTGTGATACTTTACAAGATCTTTGTTCTCATCACCAACCTGACGAGATAATTGTCGTGGATGGAGGATCAACCGACAAAACGGTTTCGCTTGCTTCTAAGTGGGCAAACGTCATTTCCTCGGCTAAAGGAAGGGCGCGCCAGATGAATGAAGGGACTAGAATAGCAACTGGCGATGTTTTTCTTTTTCTGCATGCGGATACTCGCTTACCTAAGAATGGTTTAGAGCAGATCAAAGAAGTCGTCAGTCAAGGCGCCAGCGCAGGCCGCTTTAGGATGAAATTCGACAATCGCCAGTGGCTTCTGCGTTTCTACGAGACCTATACGAGATTCCATTTCTTTTCTTACGGAGACCAGGGATTTTTCGTTACCAGAAAGCTTTTCGAAAAATTATATGGTTTTAGTGAGACTGTGTCGTTTGAAGACATTGATTTTTATCAGCGGCTGCGTTGGCTGACAAGTCCCGTTATTATTCAAGACCCAGTTGTGACATCGGCGCGGCGGTTTACTCAAAATGGTTGCGTCCGACAAAAACTGATTAACATATTTCTTGTTGCTTTATGTTACTCAGGCTTTAATATTTTAGGCTTGAAAGGAAAGCTCTATCCGGAGATTCGATGAAATTTTGGGTTGAAGTCGCGAGCCTTGGACTTGTGTTCTGGATGGAGGGGATTTTCCCTCTTTTCCAAGGCAGGGATGATCGATTCCGCCACGCGTTACCTAATCTCGGAATCGGAGTTTTAAATGGTCTTATCATCTCCTTGCTTTTTTCTACCGTAACGTTAAAAGTGATGCATTTTGCAGAAAGCCGGTCATGGGGGCTTCTTCACCAATTAAGCTTGAGCTCTTGGATAGAAGGCGCGTTCGCCTTCGTACTCTTTGATCTTTGGATGTATGTTTGGCACGTGGCCAATCACCAGATTCCATTTCTCTGGCGGTTCCACAGAATGCATCATTCAGACCTGGAACTTGATGCGACGAGTGCTCTCAGGTTTCATACCGGAGAAATTGTATTCTCTTCACTTCTCCGTCTCATTGTCATTCCTTTGATTGGAATGCAATTTATTCAACTTTTGATTTATGAACTCTGTTTGCAGCCGATCATCATTTTTCATCATTCGAATGTCGCACTGCCTGAAAAGATCGACCGAATTTTTCGCGCGATAATCGTTACGCCCAATATGCACCGAGTACATCATTCGCAAATTCGAAGCGAAACAGATTCTAATTACTCAAGCATTTTTTCTTTTTGGGACAGAATCGTTAAGTCTTTCCACAAGAGGAAAGATACTCGAACGCTTGTGTACGGTCTTCCTTACTTGCAGGAAAAAGAGTGGCAATCGCTATTGGGGATGATTAAAACACCTTTCGTTAATATTCCATACAAGAGGAGGTGAAAAATGAAGCGTTTCACAATGGCAGTGCTTTTGGCGGCTCTCATGACAACCAGTTATTTTCCAAATGCTTTCGCTGAAAGTGGAAAGTATCTGATTATTTTTCAGGCGGGGAAGGAAAGCCACGAAGGCATGGCGCGAGCGGTGCACGCGTTGCTTTATTCGAAAGAATTGAAAGAACATGGGCATGAAGTTGTTCTTGTCTTTGACGGGGCCGGAACCGAATGGGTGAGCGAATGGCTCGATCCTGAGTCGCAGGATAAACTGAAACCGGTGTATGAAGAACTCAGAAAAGCCGGCATCACAGAAGTTATCTGCGATTACTGTGCTTCTGCTTTTCTGGTGAAAGACAAACTTAAAGAAAGAAAAGCTTCCCTTGTCGCTGAATACCGAGGCCATCCGAGTATTGCAAAATGGGCGGATCAAGGCTATCAGTTGGTTGTATTGTGACAACATGAATAAATTATTTCTATTTTCTGGAGCAGTCATCCTATTAGGATCTATTTATTTGTTTGAGTCGCATAAAGGAGTCGACCCTTTTCCATCGCAGCGGGAGTTTAAGGTGAGTTATGAAACTTACATTGGCGCGATCCCTCAGGATGCAAAAAAACTGAGTGTATGGATTCCGCTTGCTTCTTCTCGGGAAGGACAAATTGTAAAAAAACGGGAGATCATAACAGGCTTGCCATATCGAATCACCAAGGATCCCGTCTATGGAAATGAAATGGCCTATTTTGAAGTTTCAGATCGTGTTCCGCAAGGTCTCAATTTCCAAGTGACTTATTATGCTCAAACCCTTCAGAAAAATTTTGCCAGTTCAAACCACGAAACTGGTGTAAATCGGTATCTGAAGCCGAATCATCTCATGGTGGTCAATGACGAAGTGAGGAAAAGAACGCAACAGGCGATCCACGGAAAGCGCAATTTACTTGAGCAAGCAAGAGGCATTTATGAAAATGTGATCAATTGGATGAAATATGATAAGACAATTCCGGGATGGGGGCGCGGTGACACGGCGAGAGCCTGTCTTCTTGGAAAAGGAAATTGCACCGATTTTCATTCGCTTTTTATTTCTATGGCTCATGCGGCGGAGATTCCGGCACGTTTTAAAATCGGACTCACAGTTCCGGATGGAGCTGAGGGAGAGATTCCGGGATATCACTGTTGGGCGGAATTTTATGAAGAAGGAAAAGGTTGGCAACCAGTGGATGCTTCCGAAGCTTGGAAACATCCGGAAAGAAAGGAGGTGTATTTCGGAAATTACGACACGAATAAGTTTCTCATCAGTGTGGGACGGGATATCAATCTTGTCCCCAAGCAATCAGGACCACCCGTCAACATTTTTTTCTATCCGTACGTTGAAGTAGATGGAAAAGAATGGAATGGGGTAAAAACGTCGTTTCAATTTAAAAACCTAAAAACAACAGGAGGAGAAAAATGAATCGGAAGAGCATGTTGATTGGTTTGGCATTAATGTTAGGTACAACCTTGTGGAGTCCTGCAGTTCTTCTTGCAGGAGAGCACGGCGGTTCCGAGGTGAAAGAACATGGCGGTGAAGCAGTAGAAGGAAGTCACCAACATGGTGAGGGCCATGCCGCTACGATCAGAGAAGCCGCTTCGATATTAAAATCGACCCACCCTGATCTTGCTGCCAAACTTGAAGCAATCGCAGCGGAGGAAGAATAATCCGTCCGGTTTCATGCCCGTGTCTCTAACATCCGAAAGTCAGAGACACGGGTTGAGTCGGACTTTTAACATAGGAGCGTGCCATGAAGAAAAAGATGATGGGTGTCTTTATGTTAGCCATGATCGCATGGATTTCTCTTGTCTACGCAGAGCCTGCACCTGAGGCCTTGCGTCAGACGATTCGTGATTACATTGCAAATCAAGAAAAACTTCAAGGCATTTTTGCCATCGTGGATGAACGAAGCGGCGACTTGAGGCAACTTGAGCTTGTAAGAGTGCATGAGCGTGTCGGAAAAACAGGAGACTATTATTATTCCTGCACCGACATGAAGGATGTGAAGACTGGAGATTTGCTTGATCTTGATTTTGACATTCAAGATGAAGGAGGTAATCTCAAAGTCGCAGATATCCGCATCCATAAGGACAACGGCAATCCCCGTTACACCTATGATGAAAACGACAATATGATTCCGGTGACAAGTTGAGCAGATGAGGAAGGAAAATAAAGTTAGAGAACAGTACGACCAGTTAGCAGAACAGTATGACTTACGCTGGCGGCGTTATGTTTCATCTACTCTGAGTTTCCTTAAGAAATGGATGAACGTTAAAGGTACGGAAAGAATCTTAGATGTAGCTTGCGGCACAGGAACGCTTGAGCAATTATTAGTCAAGGATCATCCGAACCAGAATATATCGGGCGTTGATATTTCTGAGAAAATGCTTGCGGTTGCAAGATCGAAACTCTCCACTTACCCGAACGTCACTTTTTTTAAAGCAAGCGCTTTTCGAATTCCTTTTCCAGAAGAACATTTTGATCTGGTGGTTTGTGCCAATTCTTTTCATTTTTTCGATGATCCAACTCAATCTCTGGTTGAAATGAAGAGGGTTTTGAAAACGGATGGGAAGCTCATTATTTTGGACTGGTGTCGAGATTACCTCATCTGCCGTCTCTGCGATTTATGCCTAAAGATTTTCGATTCCACCCATAAGCAGTGCTATACGCAGCGCGAATTGCGTGCCTTCCTTACGGATGTTGAGTTCCATGTCGTAAGAGAACAAAGGTTCAAAACGAACCTCATTTGGGGGATGATGATTGCTGAGGCACGCAAACCATGAAGCAGTGGTTACTGGCTCTTAAGTCCCCCTGAGTGAGGAAGAAATCAGGGCTAGAAGTATCGAGGAAATGGATTAAAATATTTCTAATGGAAAAAAAGGCAATTGCGGTTGCAGCCGCAGGATTCTTTACTTTTATTCTGATAATAACGGCATGGGACCATTGTCCGTCAGATGCAGATACGCTGTTGTCGAAAGGGAATTCTGCCCTGCAGAGTTATAAGATCAAAAAACCGCATTATCCCTGCACTTCTTTAAAGGACGCCTACGATATTTTTGTGAGCCTCAGAGTCCCTAGCGGGAGTAATCCGCATTTATTTAAGGAACCAACCTCTGATTTAACTACCGCTTCGTTTGAGTGGAATTCTCCGGAGTTCCACGGACTCTCTCCCCCTTTTGAAAATTCACGGGCACAAAACCCCTCTATCTTCCTGCTTTACAGAAACCTGCGCCTTTAGTCTGTTCTCTTAATTTCTTCGCGGACGTATTTTGTCTTCAAATTTCTAAACGAGGGTGAACTCTTATG
>JACQLI010000026.1 GCA_016204125.1 Candidatus Omnitrophota bacterium | reverse complement strand
GCTCTTATGAACTACGTTTCGAAGATTTGGCTGTGCATTATGGATTTGAACCGGAAGGGGCGAGCGCTTACCTTCTTGACGTGATTGGAAAACAGGGAAAGAAAGGTGTTCGGCTCATGCGCGAAGAGACACATGAAAGAAGCTTTAAAATCAATTCGGATTGGCTTGCCCAATACCCCTCTTTGGATATCTTGATTCGCACCCGAAGACAAGGTGGAAAAGGTTGGAGTCCTATCGTTCGTGTAGAGATTAACTCAGATGGAGGCAATGCTAGCCTCGCCGGAATCTACCACCAGGATTAATTGCAGATTTCAGTCAAATCCTCACATTCGTTAAAGGCAGGCCGCTTTACCATGTCCATCCTCGATAAAATTGGAAAGACTCCGCTTTTTCGACTGAAGAAGATTCTTCCGAAAGGAACACCCGCGTCTGTTGAAGTCTACGCAAAGGCCGAATGGCTTAACCCCGGAGGTTCTGTAAAAGATCGCCCTGCTTTAAGGATGATTCAAGACGGTGAGGCGAATGGGAATATGACAAAGGGGAAGGTCTTAATTGATTCCACCTCAGGAAACACAGGTATCGCCTACGCCTGGATTGGTGCAGCCAAGGGGTTTCCGGTGGAGCTTGTTATGCCGACCAACGTGAGCGAAGAGAGGAAGAAAATCCTTACAGCATACGGTGCAAAAATCAGCTACTCCGATCCACTCCTGGGTTCTGATGGTGCCCGCGAGCTTGTTCAATCCATCGTTTCAAAATCTCCCAACAAATATTTTTTCCCTGACCAATACAGCAATCCTTCAAACTGGCAGGCGCATTACGAGACTACAGGACCCGAGATTTGGGAAGAGACCAAGGGGAGGGTTACCCATTTTGTAGCAGGCCTGGGTACAAGCGGTACGATGATGGGAACCAGTCGTTTTTTGAAAGAGAAAAATCCAAAGGTTTTTACGTTGGCTGTCCAACCTGAACCCTTTCACGGTCTCGAAGGTCTTAAGAATATGGAATCATCGATCCCCGTTCCCATTTACAATTCCAAGCAACACAGTCAGAAAATTACGGTTGAGACCGAGCCCGCCTATGAACTCACGCGTCGTCTTGCCCGCGAGGAAGGACTTCTTGTCGGCCCTTCTTCTGGTGCCGCCCTCCTCGGTGTTCTTAAACTCTTAAAAGAAATTCGTGAGGGAGTCATTGTCGTCATTTTCCCAGACGGGGGAGACAAGTATCTAAGCACTCAACTTTGGGATTAATTGATCCATGCCCTCTTCAATCCCACCTGATTATCTGAAGAGAATTTTTCGTCAGGCCGAAAAAGATTATCCCAACGAAACGTGCGGCATCCTGATTGGTCCTAAGAGCGATCAAGGTGTCGTGACAAAGATTTACGCTTGTCGGAATGTTCAGGATGAATACCACCATGAAGATCCCATCAGCTTTCCAAGAACAGCTCGCGCCGCCTATTTTATTGATCCTAAAGATCTTCTGAAGATTCAAAAAGAATCGCGGCAGAAGAATTGCGAAATGCGGGTGATTTATCACTCTCACTGTGACGCGGGCGCCTACTTTTCTGAGGAAGATCAAAGAATTGCCCTCTCGGAAGGAAAGCCCACCTATCCCGGTGTTTCCTATATCGTGGTTTCGGTTCAGAAGGGAAAAGCCGGAGAGGCCTCTCTCTTTGCTTGGAATGAGAAAGAGAAGGGTTTTGAAAAGAAAAATCTCCGTCTTTAAGCTTCCAGAGACTTCTGCCGAAATATATACCTAAGCTTTGGCTGTGCTATAATTAAAACAAACAAACCAGAAACCAGGCAGCCTACCTAGGGAGTTGCATGAAGTGAAGTTCAGCAAGACACTTGTTTTCGGTTTTATCGGGGGCGTCCTTATTACCCTCAGCCTTTCCGTCTTGGCACAGGTTTCAAAAAAAGGATTTAGCGGTGAAGAGACTGTGGCCGAGATGGGTGGAGAAAAGCTAACCAAGGCAGATCTTCGTAAGACCGTTTCCAACGAATTGATTCCCATCGAAAATGACGAGTATCTTGTTTTGTCGAGGGGAGTCGAGGAATGGCTCAATACCCGTCTTCTTCAACAAGAGGCAAAGGCTCAGGGCCTTACTTCAGAAGAACTCTACAAAAAGGAAATATGGAGCAAGGTCCAAGTTTCTTACTCCGATCTTCAGGAATACTATAATAAGACAAAAGAGCTTTATAACGAACCTTTTGAAAAGGTAAGTCCTCTTATCATGCAGGAACTTAGGCGAAGCGAATATGCCCGAGTCAAGAAGGAATATCTCGATGGCCTCAAAAAGAAATACAGTGCCAAAATCCATTTACAGAAGCCGAAGACGTTTGTAGAAGGATTGGCATTGCCTTCTCCCTTACCTAGCTCTCCATCAGCAGGAGTGGCTGCAGCCGTCCAGGGTATTGTTCCACAAGGCGCTGGAGGACCGGTAAATCCAAAATCGGAAATTGGGAAGTTTCCTTCGAAAGGACCAGAGAATGCTCCAATTACCATAGCAGAATTTTCAGATTTTCACTGCCCATTCTGTAAGAAGGTTGAACCCACCATCGATCAGTTGATGAAGAATTATCCAGACAAAGTCCGTGTGGTATGGCGTCATTATCCTCTCCCTTTTCATACAGGTGCAGATCGGACGCATGAGGCCTCTATG
>JACQLI010000020.1 GCA_016204125.1 Candidatus Omnitrophota bacterium | reverse complement strand
GCGTTATCCATAATGATGCACTTCACAGGAATCTTGTAGTAGGCTGCGGTTGCAAGCTCAGTTGAGGTCATCTGAAATGATCCGTCACCGTCGATACAGACAACTGTTTCGTTTGGCCTCCCCATCTTTGCTCCAATAGCCGCAGGAAACCCGTATCCCATCGTCCCAAGCCCGCCTGAAGTGATCATTGTGCGAGGCTTGCGGAATCCATACCACTGGGCAGCCCACATTTGGTGCTGACCCACCCCTGTGGTGACCACTGCATCGTGACCCGTAAGCTCCCCCACCTTATCTATAATGTACTGCTGACGAACTGGCTTGTCAGGTTGATCGTATTTGAGAGGGTGCTTCTTTTTCCATTCTTCAATCTGCTTGGTCCAATCCTCAATATCCAATTTATCCACAAGTTTGGTCAATTCTCTCAGAATATGTCTTACATCTCCTACGATTGGAACATCTACAGGGATTGTCTTCGAAATCGAAGAGGGGTCGATATCAATATGAACGATTTTTGCCTTCGGAGCGAAAAGATCGATCTTCCCTGTAACGCGGTCGTCAAAACGGGCCCCAACGGCAATCAAAAGATCAGATCCCTGAACCGAATAATTTGCATAGTGGGTCCCGTGCATACCGAGCATCCTGAGCGAAAGCGGATCATTCTCAGGAAATGAACCGAGACCGTGAACCGTTGTTGTGCAAGGAATCCCAGTCTTGCGAGCAAAGGCCGTCAGTTCCTGAGCTGCGTTTGATGCAATACAGCCGCCGCCCACATAGAGGACGGGCCGTTTTGACTTCATGATCAGATCAGCAGCTTTCTCAATCTGTTTGGGGTGGCCTTCAACGGTTGGCTTGTAACCCCGAATATGAACACTCTTTGGATAGACAAACTCGGCCTTAGCCCTACTCACATCAACAGGAAAGTCAATCAACACAGGCCCACACCGACCTGTTGAAGCGATGTAAAAGGCCTCTTTGACAACTCGGGGGAGATCCTTTACGTCTTTGACAAGGTAGTTGTGTTTTGTGACGGGACGTGTAACACCCACTGTGTCAGCTTCTTGAAAAGCGTCGCTTCCAATGGCTGTAGTGGCAACTTGGCCTGTAATACAGACCATGGGAACAGAATCCATATAAGCAGTCGCAATGCCTGTCACGAGATTGGTTGCTCCTGGACCTGAAGTGACTATGCAAACACCTGGTTTCCCCGTAGAGCGTGCGTAGCCATCGGCCATATGAGCTGCACCCTGTTCGTGTCTCACCAAAATGAATTTGAGGCCTGAATCGTAAAGGGCATCAAAAGTTGGAAGAATAGCCCCGCCAGGAAGGCCGAAAATAACGTCAACGCCTTCCTGCTTGAGGCATTCAATCATTGTTTTAGCGCCAGTCAGTTCCATTTAATTAAACCTCAACAAAATCGTGTGCAAATTTGCCAACTTTTTCTTTCCAAGTCTTCTTCGGAGTTTCCTCGCCCATCCTTAACTCTTTGTCCTCACGAAACCACTGAATGATCCGATCTCTCAGCGCCGAGAGTTCTTGCCCCGCCGTCAGATTTTCTAAGGTGATCCGATAACCTTTCTCCTGAAGCTTAATCGCTTTAGCTTCGTCACGAGAAAAATCTGCTCCGTTTGGGTCAAGAGCCAGGAAAAACGAAATCTGCTCCGACTGATTGGAAGAAGATTTCATCAATTTTTCATAGGGGCCTTCCCAAGCGCTCCCAATCAAGACAACCGCTGAAAACCTTTCGGGATATTTGAGTCCTAAATAGGCTGAGTAATGAGCTCCCGACCCAATTCCCACAAGCAAGACTTGAGCGGAATCAATTTCGTACCGCTCAGCGACCTCCTGCTGAACCTCGAATAGCCATTGATTAACCGAGTCAGGAACGTCACGTTCTGCAACCAAATTGGGAAGAGCAAGAATAAAAACCTGGTTTTGCTTTGCCCAGTCAACCCAGGGGCTAATGACTTCCTTAGGATCTTGTCCTCTCTCCCCCAAGATAAGAAAAGCAGGCCACGACTTCTCGGCCGTATAGCTAGGCGGCACAAAAAGGTAATAAGGATGTTTGCTTTCCAAGGCCAAAAGTCCTGTGGGAGGAGTCCCGTAAAAATCCGCCCGTGAATCACGTACGGTTCCTATTAAAGAACAAAAAAGAGCCAGGATAAGGAAAATGTGTTTCATGGAAAATGCCGTAAGTCCCTGAAAAAAGAGGGGTTATTATAACATACCCCTTGACTATGTCAAAAGTCTGGCTTTTTAGGGCAAAAGGCTTAGGAGGGGTTCTTAGAGACCTTAAGCGCCTCTAGCTTCTGGGTCAGCTGGCGGGTACGCTCTGTAATCTCCTGCCAGTTGTTGGAACGAATAAGCGCCTTGTCGAAGAACGCCCGATTCAGGGCTACCGCACAGGCATACTTGAGGTAGTCAAAGGCATTTTCGAGCGTGATCTCACCTGAAGCCATAAGCTTAAGGAAGGGAAGAGGCCCTTTGAGCGTACTTAGATAGTTAGGGCCACCATAAAACTCGATGGGGTAAATTTTGATGAGATCAACGCCCAATTGCCAGGCGTTGACCGCTTCTGTCGGAGTGGCTGCACCTTGGATGATGAAGGTATTATTGTTCTTGGCAACATTGATGACGTCTCGATCCGTGTAATGACTCGAAACGAACTTGGCTCCCGCATTGATTGCACGCTGGGCCATTTCACCATCGGTCACTGTTCCTGCACCGACCAGGAGACCTTCTTTTTTGCTCCAACTCTCAATGAGACGGGTCGCTTGAGGAATCGTCATGGCGATTTCAAGGATCTTGATGCCGCCTGTCGTAACGGCCTTGAGCATCTCTTCAGCATCTTCGTTAGAGCTTGTGCGAATGACGGCGACAAATTTATTTTCTTCAAAGAACTTTAACGTTTCGTCCATTTCTTTTCTCTTTTCCTCCGATAAACTGGATTATATGCAACTTGAGAATCTTGTGTCAACATATGAATGCCCTTTTCTGCCTCGAGAGACCTGATTCGGTCGCGGATCCGAGCGGCGAGTTCAAAGTCAAGTGAGCGGCTAGCAAGCTCCATTTTCTCTTTAAGGTGTGCCAAATAGCTCTTCAGATCATGCTCCTTCTTCTCTTCGCCCACAATTTCTGAAACGAGTTCTTCAGCTTGGCGGTATTTCTCAATCCCCTCACGAATTTCTTTCTGAATCGAAGTCGGTGTAACACCATACTTCTTGTTGTATTCGAGCTGGATTTCTCTTCTTCTCCCTGTCTCTTCCATTGCCCGCTTCATGGAATCGGTGACGGTGTCAGCATACATGAGAACTTTTCCATGAATATGGCGCGCTGCGCGTCCCGCGATCTGAATGAGCGAAACTTCGCTCCGAAGGAATCCTTCTTTATCCGCATCAAGGATCGCAACAAGAGAAACTTCGGGAAGGTCAAGCCCTTCACGAAGAAGGTTGATGCCGACAACGCAATCATGTTTTTGGAGGCGAAGATCGCGCAGAATTTCAACCCGCTCAAAGGCATCGAATTCCGAATGAAGGTAATGAACTTTGATTCCAATCTCCTTGAGAAATCTCGCTAAATCTTCAGCCATCCTCTTAGTAAGCGTGGTTATCAATGTTCTTTCCTTTTTCTTCGCTCGCGCCTTGATCTCTGCAATGAGATCGTCAATCTGTCCCTCGGTTGGCCGCACCTCAATTTCAGGATCCACAAGTCCAGTGGGGCGAATGATCTGCTCCGCCACCTTCTTTGCCCGCTGCATCTCATAAGGACCTGGTGTGGCGGAGACAAAAATGACCTGGCTAATCATTCCGTCAAACTCTTCAAAGCGAAGCGGCCTGTTATCGAGGGCCGATGGGAGACGGAAACCATGTTCCACGAGCACCTTTTTACGAGAAAGATCGCCGTTATACATTCCCCGAATTTGAGGAATTGTCTGATGAGATTCATCAATGAGGGTGAGGAAGCCTTTTGGAAAATAATCGAGAAGGCAGTACGGTTTTGAACCTGGTTCCCGACCAGACAAGTGCCGAGAATAGTTTTCAATTCCAGAGCAGTAACCGACTTCGCGCAGCATTTCAAGGTCGTAGCGGGTGCGTGATTCGAGTCTCTTTGCTTCGAGATCCTTTCCCTGTCCTATCAACTCTTTAACCCTCCAAGCCAATTCTTGTTGGATGGACTGGATGGCTTTTTCGAGTCGGCCCGATGGTGTCACAAAGTGTTTGGCAGGATAAATGGCAAGCTTATCAAGTTCACGAATAGGATTAAAATGAACGGCTTCCAAAAGTGTGATGGACTTGACCCGATCGTCTTCAATTTCAATCCTATGTGGATTCTCGCCGTAAGAGGGGAAGAGATCCACGCGGCCGCCTCTGACGCGAAAAGCGCCGCGCTTGAGTTCACCTTCAATCCGTTCATACTGAATCCCTACGAGCGCCGAGAGAAAACTGTCCCGTTCAAAGGTTTGACCCTGCTCAATCTGAACAAGAAGTCCCTGCCAATCCTCGGGTGCACCTAAACCGTAGATACAGGAAACACTGGAGACAACAATCGTATCCTCACGCGAAAGAAGAGAACTTGTGGCACGTAGACGCAGACGGTCTAAATCATCATTGATGGAGGCGTCCTTCTCTATGTAGGTGTCGGTATGCGGGATGTAAGCCTCGGGCTGGTAGTAGTCATAGTAGGAGACAAAATACTCCACTGCGTTTTCGGGAAAGAATTCCTTAAGCTCGCTATAAAGTTGAGCGGCAAGAGTCTTATTGTGAGAAATGACAAGCGCGGGCCTCCCCCACTTTGCAATCACCTGGGCCATGGTGAAGGTCTTGCCCGAACCTGTCACTCCGACAAGGACTTGTTCTCGAAACCCCTTCTCAAGCCCCTCTACAAGTTTCTCGATAGCTTGGGGCTGATCGCCTTTGGGCTTTAAATCGGTTACAAGTTTGAAGCTCACCCCTTAACAACCTCAAAAATCCTTTCGATGACAGGTGTGTTATCAATGAGGAGCTGAAAATTGTATTTTCCCTCATAAGGAAATGCAACTTCGTTCAATTCAAAATTGAATTCCATGACAGCGGTCGGATCGGTAAACTCAATCTCTCCCTCGATCTCTCCCAAAACCTTCATCTCAGGAAGATAGGTCTGCTGCAGGCGGGTTTTGTACTTCCCTCGGCCGCCTGTAAGAGAAAAGAAAATATTCATTTTCTTGTGACGCGAGGGGAATTGATTCGTGACGATGCGATTAAAGAGTCCGATCAAACTTTTCTTGTTAGTCCTTTTGTCTTCAATCATCTCATCGCAAATGATCATCGCCAAAGCCTTCGGAAGTTCTGTCATTTTGTATGGAGTGAGAAATCCAAAGCGGGGGCAGAGTGCGTGAGGCGGCCGATCGAGATACGGTCAACTCCTGTCTTCGCCACTTCGCGGACATTTCCAAGATGAATTCCGCCCGAAGCTTCAAGGAACGGCCTCTTGCGGCGGATACCGTAACGAGCCTTGAGAATCTGGTCAAGTCCCTCCACGAATAACACAGCCCTCCTCAGTTCTTTGATTGAAAAGTTATCAAGAAGAATGCGATCGGGAACATACGTTCCTTCTAGTAAATGAGCAAGTTCTTTCAGGCTCCTTACTTCCACTTCCACAGGTATTCTCCTCCGTTTCAGAAGGGGTTTAAGTCTTTGGGTAAAATAACGGCATTTTGTTTGGTCAAGAATATCGTACATTGCATCCCAATGATTTTCTTTCACAAGGATTTCATCCCAGAGTCCCAGACGATGGTTCTCTCCCCCTCCGCACCTCACTGCGTATTTTTCCAAATCCCTCAGAAGGGGTGTGGTCTTACGCGTATCCAAAATCTTGACCCTTGTGCCTTTGATTTTCTCAACGTAATGACGAGTGAGTGTCGCTATCCCTGAAAGATGCGAAAGGAAATTAAGAGCTACCCGTTCCCCTTTCAAAATAGAGGCAATTTTCCCGTGAATAGAGAAGACTGCTTTCCCTTTGGAGATTTTAGAACCCTCGGATATTTTTTGTTGGACCTTTAGACGAGGGTCGACTTGGCGGAAAATTTCTCTGACAATAGGGCCGCCTGAGAGGATTCCCTTTTCTTTTGCTTCAATATACGCTTCACCCATCAGACTGGATGGTATAAAGGTCTTGGTCGTAACGTCACCTGGGCCTATATCTTCTCGAAGCGCTTGACGAATAAGAGATCGGGTTTGATTAGAAATTTTCAACATGGGAAGGAAAAAACGAGGGACGGTTCATTTGAAATAGAACCGTCCCTTTTTTTGCTTTTTTTGCTTTCTTTTGACGACGCTTATTTCTTACAAGCTGGACAGACTGTGAAATAACTGACAAGTAGCGCAATTCCTGAGAGGCCGACTAAGCCGTAGACAACTCGGGTTGCCGTTGTCCCCGCACCAAGTACCTGTTCCACCAAGTTGAGATTAATCGCTGCGATGAGCCCCCAATTTAATGCACCAATAATCGCTATGGCTCCAACAATCTTACAAAGTAAACAAGCTTGTTTTAGCATGGTCTCCCCTCCTTGGTTAGGTGATTCTATTGTAAAGCATTTCCTAGCGATAAGTAAGGTAAATTTTAATCAGGTCGGGGAAGGCCAAAAAGAAGTCGATCGGCTTCACTTTAGAGCCTGGAATGTCGTGCCAAACTGGCAAAGAGAACTCATAAATGGTTGAGTCGACGTCGGATTCCCCTTTTCTTCTTCTCAAATAGAGGTATCTGGCTATCAGTTCAACATCAAAAACCCATCCCGTGTGGAAAGGGTCTTGAAAAATCTTCGCCAGAGTCTCCGTAACCCGAAACATCTTGGCACCGCACTGGGTATCATAAATCTCAAGGTTCAACACAAAGGAGGCGGCAGTCGCAAAGACGCGTCCCAAGTAATGACGCAATGCATGGCGTCTGATATCGCTGCCCAGAAGTTTGATCCTGGATCCAAACACCATCTCTACCTGGGGGTGCTCCTCAAAAATGGCTAAAAAATCGGGTAGCGTCTCAAGAGGAGTCGCCAAATCAGCATCCCAATAGGCCAGGAAATCTGCCTTCGACTGGAGTCCTTGAAGAAATCCAAGGCGCACCGCCTCAGCTTTTCCAGAATTTCTTCCCATTTCCAAGACATCAAAAATTTTTGGATTCTCTTGTCGAAGAGAGTCAAGGATCTGAAGTGTCTTATCTCTACTTCCATCATCAACAAAGAGAAAGCGGTAACCCGTCTGGCGGTTTGCGAATTCCAAGAATTTCTTCTTGGGAAACCTTTTCTCTTCGTTATAACAGGGCACGATGACAGTCGTATTCAAACTTGCACCTTTTGGCTCTCAACTTCCGCGGTGCCAGCAGCTACTTCTGGAACTCCGATCTGTCCTGGCAATTGCATCACCTTTGGATCCTTCAGCGTCCTCTCCAAGAGACCCGATTCTGGATAACCCGCTTCTGCATATTCTCTCCCCAAGGCAGCGTTATGATGATCCATATCACGGTCTGCCTTGGCCTCGTCCATGTCGTCCGCCTCGTGAGCCTCCGTAACCTGTTTGGCAAATTTAGGATCGTAGGCCTTTGTGAGGTGATAACCCCATAAGATGTGGCGATAAGCGTCCTCAGGAATTGACGCGTCCTTCTCGTGAGCCTCACGGGCCGTATCGTAAGCAAGTTTTGTGATGCGTAAAAGTCGAGGGGCTTGGATAGGATTTTCAGAGAGGATCTTGACAACCCCTTCGCTCAAACCCTCTTCAAACTCCTGCGCAACAACCTCTAAATCTTTAGGATCAAGGATGAGGACTGACTCTTCCCCTCTCCTGTCGATGGCGAGGCCTGCGTCGAAACGCCGAGCGCCCATCAGAAAGTTGAGTTGTCCCGAGAAACGGACAAAGGTTGAACATCTTCCTCGAGTAAGAAGCGCTGTTAAGTCTTTCGCTAAAGCCCTAGCCTCAGTCAATGCCTTATTGGGATCTCTGAAATCAATGCGAAACTGGGCATCTAGAAAATCACCTGTCAAACGGTCTTCTTCTGCACGATCAGGTCCTCTAAGGAGTGTGGCGTTGATCTCTTTAACGGTCAATCGAAACGCCTTTTCAGAAAAACTTTCAACGTGAATGGTAGCCTCTGCTGCGCTGACCGTGGCTTCTGCAGCGCTTCGCTTCGCCCTTGCATAAAGTCCCTTCCAAGTAATCGTGCCAGGAGGACGAAAGGAGGCTTTATTGAATCTCATTTGGCTGACCGCTATGCCAACCTGACTTGCATAATTCGTAAGGTAAAGAATCACGGATCTAGAAGTTCTATCCAATGCAATCTGTGAAGCGACAAAAATGCCTACTGCCACAATAGCAACAAAAACCAAGAGCACAATGAAGAGTTTTTTCATGGTTTCATTCCTTCATGTCATTATAACGAAAACAGTGAACGAAGTGATCGTTCACCATGCCGACAGCCTGCATGAAGGCGTAGCATATCGTCGACCCCACGAAACGAAACCCCCGCTTTTTGAGGTCCTTGCTCAAAACATCGGAAAGAGACGTACTGGCTGGGAGTTCTTTGATAGACCTCCGTCTGTTCTTGATCGGCTTGTGGCTAACAAATCCCCAGATATATTTTGCGAAACTCCCGAACTCTTTTTGTGTAGCGAGGTAGGCCTTTGCATTATCAATTGTTGATTCAATCTTGAGCCGATTTCGGATGATTCCGTCGTTGGAGAGAAGGGATTTGATTTTGGAGGAATTATATTTCTGAATCTTGGCGGGATCGAAACCGTCGAGTGCCTTTCGGTAATTCTCGCGCTTCCTCAAAACAGTGAGCCAACTCAGGCCTGCCTGTGCGCCTTCAAGGATCAAAAATTCAAAAAGCTTCTGATCGTCATGGACGGGAACTCCCCACTCCCTATCATGATAGGCCACATAAAGTGGATCACTTCCCGCCCACTCACATCTTTTCTTTTGAACGGTGTTAAAACCCCATTTTCTTCTTAGCGTCTGCGGCAGCCTTCTCGGCTTCTTTCTGTGCCTTCCGTGCTTCACGCTCTGCGTGACGCTGGAGTCTTCCGGCCTTGCGCGTAGCAAGAATTTGATCTTTCTCAGCACCCCGCTTGCCTTTTGATGGGCGGTTATTATACCACCGAGAATTGGTTTGCCTTACTTCTTCTTTGCCAACACAAGCGCTGCAAAAGAGAGGGCCGTCAAAACAACGAGCATAAAGAGCCCTTTGTCGGGCTCGACCGTGACTTTCTCGGCAAAGTTCTGGGCAATGGCTCCAAAGATTCCCTGGCTCGCCTTTTCCACTGACTGCTGAAAGGAGGCCGCTGCGGCCTTCCCCAAGTAAAAAGTGCCGACCAAGGCATAGGCTGAATTGACGAGTGCAAGGAATGAGAAGAATCGGGAGACTCCTCCGATTCCGACAATCAGCGAAAGAAGCCCGAGCGCGGCCAAAAGGTAGGCCAAGATAAGTGACACGGGAACGAGGATCCCCAGAATATAAGGTAAGGAGAACTTCTGAGGCTCGCCTGACGCTTCACTCTTCGGCGCGATCTTTTTGAGTAGGTCCAGAAAATCTTGGTCTACTTTAATGCCAGGAAACTGTCCTTTTTGCGCTTCTTTTCTCTTTCCCGTAAGGGCCTTTGCCACAGGCTTCGTCACATCAAGAACGCTCCATGCTTTTTGCCCGAGCGGCGGAAAGTTAACCACGATAACTGGTAATATATAAGTCCCAAGGGATCCTGCCAAAAACAACATCGCAATAAGCTTTTTCATAAATCCTCCCTATGCTTTATTCTTTCTGCTGTTCAATCGATTCGAGTCGGACGTGGACGCCCCACATTTGAATGCCCATTTGATCTTGAACTGGTACTGCACGGAATAGAACGTGTAACTTATCTTTCTTAAACTCCTCTGGAAGATTCACAGGAAGATACCGATTCCCCGCCTCATCAATGATACCGTAGAACCCGCCTTCTAAATTGATGTATGTCACAGTCCCGGATGTGAGCCCTTGATTTTGGAATCGACATCCGATAACCAAACAGAGGCCGAACGCAAATAAAAGAATTTTAATGGAAGGATTTTTCTTCAGAAGGGCTGTTAGCTTCTTTTCTTTGACTTGCCAAAGTTTGGAGAGCTTGGCCTGAGTACACTGATCTCATACCAAGTTCCAACAACGCCTGCCGCAAAAGCCGAACTACGACCAGGGAAAGGTGAGGTCTCTGGCGATAAACCCATAGCGTTGATTTCGCCTGCAGAGGAACCATTTTTGATTTGACCAGGTGGCGTGTGATCAGCCTCTTCGCCTGTCCCGCTGCTAGTTGCACTGCTTCCGCTGACGCCGCTAATCGTCAATGCCGCAAATGCATCCACAAGGCCCCAGCCATAATCTTTGTCGAATCCTGCAGGACCGAGATCAACGGCCGAATTTTTTAAGCGACTGTAAACATCCGTTAACGTAAGTAGCGGATTCCAAGACCGAAGCAGTGCAACTACGCCCGCAACAATAGGAGATGCCATCGAAGTCCCGCTCGCCCTCGAATAATCGGGGTCACCGCTGTTACTACCGAACGAAGTTCCGCCAGCTCTTAAAGACAACACGTCAACGCCAGGCGCGACGAAATCAAGCGATGAACCAAAATTAGAGAAGTAAGCGCGGTTATCGGTTACAGGCTCAATGGCCCCTACAGCAATCACATCTCGTATGGCGGCGGGATATGTGTTATTGACATTACTCCCATCGTTTCCTGCGGCCGCCACGACTACAGTGCCTTTCCCAACAGCGTATTTGACCGCGTTTTCAAAGGCCCTCTGAAGCGATTTTGAAAGAAAATTCTTCATGATACCCAGGGACATATTGATCACTTGAGCACCCTTATCTGCAGCATAACGAATCGCGGATATCACATTGGTGACATAGCCGCGTCCGCCAGCATCCAACACCTTAAGCGACATGATCTTGCTTTCTGGGGCGACGCCCGCGATACCTTCCGCATTGTCCGCAACCGCCCCAATGATTCCCGCCACGTGGCTCCCATGTCCATTATCATCAAGTGGGTCATTATCTTGATTGTGAAAATCCCATCCGCGGATGTCGTCGATAAAACCATTGCCGTCGTCGTCAAAGCCTGGGACGCCGTTCAGTTCTGCATCGTTATACCAGATGTTACCTGCAAGATCCGCGTGATTATAATCAGTTCCTGTATCAATCACGGCGACCGTCGATCCTAAACCACGGGTGATGCTCCACGCCTCATCAGCACGCACACGCTTAAGCCACCACAAGTCATCGTAAGATTGTCCCCAACTGCCAGAGGTTCCATAAAAGGGATCGTTGGAAAGCGCGAGATCGAACTCGCCGGAATCTTCCTCAGTCGCTTCCGTATCTTCTTCCTCAGAAGCAGAAAGAGGCCCTTCTGATAGGAAGTTTGTGGAATCTTCTGACTCGGCAGGGGCTTGGACTCCGGATATTTCCGGCGCAGGCTCACTTTCTGGAATTGGTTTTGCTAATGAAAGAGTCCCTGATGGAGATGGATAGAGTATGGGTTGCTCGTCAGCCAACGCAGAAGTAAATCCCACAAATGGTGTGGGGACAAAACATGTCAGCGAGAAGACAAGCGCTGTGGCAAGGATTCTTTTTAGGTTGGACATTGCTTATTATTTAAAGAGTCAAAAAAATATACCACGCCCCCATCTGTCTTTCAACTGAATCCAACAAAATTATCCATCTATCCAAATCATTGGTCGGTTTTTGTTTTATCATCCTTGATCAATCCATATCAAATGTTGCTAAACACTGCACTGCTACAATCCCTCTCTTGGCCATTTGTAATTTCGCAGTCTGTATGCTAGTGTTTATTACACGATGATATCTCAAATATCCTATAGTTTAATTATACTAGTAGGTGCTCTAACGCTTGTTCCTGAACAGGTCGCGTTTTCTACCTGTGGGCAGGACCATGGAGGTGGAGGCTCATCTTCCCTATCAGATAACCCCGCATCAACAGGCGCGGATATGCGTAATGTGAATTCGAAGGACGCATTTATCGCTGGCGGTCACGTCATGGGCCTTCCCAATTTAGGCTGGATTAACCAAGATGCCAGCCAAGAAACCGATAAAAAAAGCTTACCTCCTGAGATCGCATACCACCCAGACGGAAAAACTCCTCGTACAGTCAAAGAATTTTATCCCGATGGGAGTGTAAAGAATCACAAAGAATACGACAAAGATGGCCACCTCACAAGCGAAGAAGAGCATTGGCCTCCCAAAGAGGGTCAAGAGCAAGGGGACATTAAAGATCGTAAAGAATACCATTACGATGAGAAGGGAAAGAACACAGGATCACAAACTGAAACCTACGATAAGGAAGGAAGAATAATCAGAAGAGACACCACAGGGCCTGATGGAAACAGGGTAACGCGCTATGATCCAGAGAATGGGCAAAAGATTGACGACAGTCAATATCATTCTAATGGGAGGACTAAGCAGGTAGATAATTACGATCGGGAAGGAAGATTGAAAGATTCAAAGGAATGGGATGAGGATGGACGTGTCAGGAAAGAAACAAATGTAGATGACAAAGGGGATAAGAAGGTTAAAGAGTATAACCCAGATGGTTCTGTCAAATCAGATGCATCGCTTGATAGAAATAATAATGGCACAACTCGTCAGTACCGTGGAGATGGGAGTCTGGAATCTGAGAGTGAAAAGACTCCTGGAGGAACAGACACTAAGAATTTCCGAGAAGATGGAACGCTTGAGCGGGAAACCAAGACTGGAGGAGGTGCAGGCAACATTCAGCAAAGGGAGTATCAGGGGGATGGGAAAACGCCTAAATCAGAAACGGAATACAGGGACGGCATGAAAAGCCACGAGAAGGAATATCACGAAAACGGTAACCCGAAATCCGAAAACGACTACCATCCAGATGGCACACTCAAGCGCTCACAAGAATATAACGAAGATGGCTCCATCAAATCCGACACAGGCGATCTTCCTGCTGGTCGGTATGGCGCAGGAGATGGCGGAATCATAGATTACGGAGAATAAAGACTCCGCATCTCGTATGAATTCCTGCACCCTTCATAAAAAATTTCACCTCTTGTTTTACACCTCGACCCTCGCTGCGATTTTGGCCACTGCGGCGTTTGCCGAAAATCCCGATCCAGGCCAAAGGTATTTATTCTATTTGCATGGCGCATGGATTGAAGAGCAGGGTCTAAACCAACCCCATCCGAAACACGGATCCTATGAATACGAAAAGATTACAAGAGCGCTCGCAGATCGTGGGTTTGTCGTTATCAGCGAAGCCCGCATGAGTAAACAAGACATGATGTCCTACGCAAGAAATATTGCAGATCAAGTGCTTCTCCTCCTTCGGCAAAGAGTTCCCGCAGAAAACATCACCGTAATCGGGCATTCCAAGGGTGGTCATATGGCATTGATCGTTGCAAGTCTAGCCGAAGAACCAAATCTCAACTTCGTCGTGATGGCTGGTTGCGGAAAAAGGGGGACAATGTTTCGCCGTAGCTACGAGCGATTTCTTGAACGCAGTGCACACCTGATGAAAGGCCGTATCTTATCGCTCTACGATTCGACTGATCGTGAGGCTGGAAGCTGCGAAGAAGCCTTCCGTTTAGCTTCGGGGACGCAAAGCAAAGAAAAGATACTCCATACAGGCCAAGGACACGGACTCTTTTACCACCCAAATTCAGCCTGGATCGAAGAGGCCGTAGCGTGGGCAAAGAAGTAAGATTCAGATTCACAGATTCAGGAGGCGTTACTACCAGTGCCATGCTGACTGAGCCCGCGCCCACAGCAGGCCTTTCGCAGCCCTCGCAGAGGGTAACGCCTCCGATTCCCTAAGTTTGCTGGTGAAGATCGTCCATGAAAGTTTCCAAATGCCTCAATTCGTAATTGAGAAGGTCTCCTGTGCGGTAGGCCTTGCCGTCTCCAGGAAGCGCCAGGTAGGGCCGCCCCGACTCGGTGGAAATACTGGCGACTTTATCAATGAAATCCTGGGCGGTGTGGATTTTTTCTAATCTCTGACGATATTTCTTCCTCAGATGATTGGCTGTCCTTTCGCTGTCATAGACCCGTCCGTTTCGGTCAAATGAATAGTCGGATTGAGCCGTATGACCCAGGAGATATTTGATCTTGGCCCGCTCATAAGATAATCCCTTTCCGTATTCGCGGTCCAGCTCCGCAAAATAGGGACTGTCTCGAATCTCCCGCGTCGGCAGGCCGTAAGGAAGTTCCCCTGGTGCGGCCATGGAATAATAAGGCGCCGCGCATCCCGCCATGAGAAGGGTCCAAAATAGAAAAATAGAGTGATGCTTCCTACTCACGTCGTTTTTAGAAATCCTTATAAAGCTCGGCTTCTGCCAAAAGTAGGTTTGGCAAGCCCAAGACGAGAGCAATTAATAGGGGTAAGCAAACAATTCTTTTCACTTTCTTCCATTCCTCCTTTCTACTTCACTCCGCGAAACTCTCCCCGCGACAGCCGGACCGCGGCTGTAAACCATGAAACAACTGTTAATCCTAACCGATGCGGAAATAGCGATCATCGAAAAGTTTGCCTTGCTTAAAGACTCGAACTCGCCATCGGCCTATCCGCGCCGCGGGGTCGAGCTTCTTTAAATTTAGTTTTGCAACCGACGTCCCATATCCTCCACGAGCCCTGAAGTTTTCACGATGATAAAGGGAACCATCGGGGGCATACCACTTGATTTCATACTTTGGCATTTTAAAGGCTTCGCCCACCGAAAGGACAGAATTGTAAAATGCAAACCAATAGATCTTTGCGGTGTCTTTTGCAAAGGTGAGTTTGGGAGAAAAGCTGTCAAGTTGGGTGTAAGTCCCGACCGCGTTGTCTGTAAGCCCAATCTTGGTGAGCCCCTTATCCCGAACAAATTCTTCTCCGCTTGCCACTCCTAACAGGTCATCCTGCAGGGTTTTTATCTGAATCGGTGCTGTCGGAGCGGATCCCCCCTCGCGATCCGCCAACTCATCGACATGGCGGCGTAACATGATGATTCGGTCCTCATTAAGGGGGTGTTGTACGTTCATAGCCCTCTCAAGCGTACCGCTCTGTTGATTGACGTAATCACCCAGCTTGGTTGATATTTCTACGGCAAGACGCTCGAGTACCTTAATTCCTGCCTCGGGCTGATATCCCGCCCCTTTCATTAGCTCAATAGCATATTTGTCTGCGTTGACCTCCTCGCCGAGGAAATGACGACCAGGATCTAACGAGGCCTTCGATTGATCGAAGTTAAGCCGTCCCGCCGCCGCGTACTCTCCCACAAAAGCCCCCAACTTCATCGCAATCGCGCTTCCCCGGCGGTCTTTCTTGTTTTTTCTCATATAAAGAGTAAAACCTTTTCCCTTCAGGTGTCCTAGCTCATGCCCGAGAAGAAAAGCGAGTTCGTCATCATTTTCAACGAAGTGGAGAAGCGGCGCAGAAACCACAACATCGCCAAATTCGCTTACTGCCGAGTAGACATCCTTAAGCTCAGGACTCACAAAAAATAAGGTAAGTTCTGGAAAATAAAGAATAGGAACTCGAACGTCCTGAACCTCCTCTCCGCGCTTGAAGTGAACCGTCACCCAGTTGTGGTCCCTCAAGGACATCAACAGGTTCTCAAGAGTTCCCATGTTCCGAATTTCGAGGCCGTCGACAAGAAGAATAATATCGCCTCTTTGCACATCAAGATCCTGCGGTGTAATTCCTTCGATCGGCCCTGCCACCATGACACCCCCCTTTCCATAGGTCATACGAAGAGTGGGATCAATGTCACTCCAGGCAAAAGGAAGATAGGCGTAACGTTCACTTTTATCTGTCTGAGGAAGAGAAGCAAGGAGACGATAACCGACTCCCGTCAAACGTGTATTAGTATCGAGGCGAAACTCGCCTGTCTCGCGCTTAAGCTCTTTTTCCTCAGGAGAAAGATGAGAGAAGGAAGAAGTCGTAGCGCACCCAGAAAAAAGAGCCAGAAGAAGAATTGCGATAATCTCTTTCTTCAAGGAACTCCTTTCTCAATCATTGCTTCAAGCTCATGCATTCTTTCGGGGGTGGCGGGATGTGAAGCGACGATCGAAAATTTCTGGGTCTTTGGAATTTCAACGGCCATCCGTTTAAAAACATGCGTGGCTTGGCTTAGATCGAACCCGCCCCGTTTCATATATTTGAGCGCCGCGCGATCGGCGTCATATTCCATCTCCTTGGAAAAGGGAGAGGTGAGAATAGCTTGCGCCAGCGCACCCGCAACCCCTCCTGCCCCTGGCGCAAACTGATCGATCATCTGTCCGACTGTCGCACCTGCCGTGGCCCCACCTGCGTAAATGACTCTTGTGGTGAGCCAGTGTCCCTCCGTGATGTGGCCGATTTCATGTCCCAGGATAAACGCAAGCTCATCATCAGTTTTCACAAAACGAAGCATAGGAGTCGTGACAGAAATTGAATTCAAAGCGTTGGTCCAAGCATTGAGATACCCTGTTTTTCCATCGACAGCAAATTTAACTTCCTGCTCCAGAAAAATAATCGGGAGGGTTTCTTCCCATTCATCAAGACCCCGTTTGAAACGGACATTTACCGCTTCACCCTGCCTGAATGACTTGAGCGCTTCGTTAATTTCCCCTTCCGAATGAACTGGCTTTTCCTCAACCATCACAATCTGGTCGCCCCGTTTAATCTTAAGAGAAAGCTGCGGCGGAGCCAACTTGGAAAGAAGACCTACCACCATAACGCTTTTTTTGGGAAGAAAGTCATAGCCTGTTTCGCGGAGAGTTTTGTTGGCATTAGAGTAAAGGAGAGGAAGCTCGGGGTGGTTCGGACTCGCTTCCCCCTTTGGGTTTATTTTAAGGAGGCGATAGCCCACGGAGACGACTCGGACAGCTTGATCGTAATAGTGCTCAAGGCGTTTCCCTTGAAGTTCGCCTCGGAAGGCCTTCCTTTCCTCCGAAGTCACACCGGGATACGTCATGCATCCCGCCACCACAATGGCCAAGCCAAGAATGAACGATTTTCTTTTTCTGAATACCATTTCTGACCCTGCCCTAAAGGGTTATTACGTTGAGACTCAGGAAGATTCAGGAGAAGATTCAGGAGGCGTTACTACCAGTGTCATGCTGACTGAGCCTGCGGCACCCACAGCAGGCTTTCTGCAGCCCTCGCAGAGGGTAACGCCTCCGATACCTTTCAGTTTCATTATTTTTCGCTTCGAAAGGATGGAAGGATCATTGAAGTCTGGGTGCGATAGACCTTGTAGCCCTCTCCAAGAAATTCGGCGATATTCCGCTCTTCAAAATAGATACCAATGAAAATGTAAATGGTAAAGGAGAGTGCGAATATCAAATGTCCAACCGTCATCACAGGAGTTACCCACATGGCAATGAGAAATCCGAGCATCAATGGATTTCGAACATATTTATAGAAACCTGTTACCTTGAAAGGAACCATGGCGTAATCACGGCCCCTGAAATAAAGCCAGACTTGCCTTAAGCCAAAAAGGTCAAAATGGTTGATCGTAAAGCTTGAAAGAAGTACGACTAAAAACCCGAGCCAAAAAAAGCCCCAAAGAATTGGAGCAAGCCAAGTGCCATCAAGATTCCAAATGATATTTGGAATCGGCTGCCACTTCCAATAAAGTAGAATGAGGATGAGGCTTGTCAATATGACAAAAGTTGTTCTCTCAATCGGCTTTGGTACAAATTGTGTCCACCACTTTTTGAAAGTGGGGCGCGCCATCACGCTGTGTTGAATTCCAAAAAGCGCAATTAGTAAAACGTTTACAAAAATCGACGAGGTCGTATCGCTTGGAATACCCGAATCAACTGTTTTCGGAACCCAAAGATTGCCAATAAAAAGAAAGAAATAGGCAAAAGTTGCAAAGAAGATAAAGTACCCAATCACTCCATATATGAGTGTCACTATCCGATTCATAACTCCTCCTTTTTTATACCTTCCTGCAGATTGTTCGTCCGCAGGATGCTTACTCTTCGCTTCCAGTACCAGGCTGAGTTAGCATGGCACTGGCAGTAACGCCTCCTCTATTTCTCCTCTACTATTAAATCTATCACCAAAACGATTTCGCAACCAATTTGATACAAAAACCAATGCTATCCACCAAATAGCCTGAATACTAACAGCAAAATAATCGATGGATCTAAGATACGTCATACACAAATCCTATGCTTGTCTAGTTTCTACAGGTGCCTCTTGATGAGCCTTTATATAATTTAAAAGATTTGGATCCATAATAAGCTCGCCCTTAGAACCAATCCCAATCCTTGTCACGCTCTTAAAAAGATTGGTAGCGATAATAAAACTTTTCTTTGCGTCACCTTGAATGTTAGAAGTATCAACTTCCCACAAATGAAGATACGGTCTGCGAAGTTGTCTTAGTTCAGAAAACATCTGATGCTGCTCCTCACTAATCAATCCAAGCCCTTTAAGAACATTTATTCTTCGATATTGGTCAAGGTTATCAAATTCTCTTCCAAATAACTGCTCCTCTTGTTTCTTATCGATGATTTTCTTGTTAATCTCAAATTTATAAATCCTATAAATCAACATCGTTAAAGACTCCCCAACTAACCCACACAAAGCTATGGTAGAGAGATATTCACCAAAACAATAAAGTCGTTTGGCTGATTTTAATGGGCGAGCCAATCTATCTATAAACTTTGGTTCGTCAGGCACAATTGGAATATACAACTCTGGAGTTGAAAGTTCTGCAAAACGCTCTATTTCAATTAAATCTAGATTCTCAATCTTGTCTTCCAACATCATTTCAATTAGGTCTGCAAAAATTTCGCTTCCTTTTTTACGTTCCTTAACATCTTTGGGCGTAAACCTAGAATCCCATCCGCCAAAAAGATTAAGATGCCCTCGTATGTAATTACTCATTGTTACCTTACCTCTAAAAGCTTTAATGGAAATCTCGGGGACGGTTTCGGGTTCATCATCGGAATGCGGGATATTATATTCCCTCCTTGCTGTTTAGGCTAGGGCGGGGTCAACTCTGGGCGGCGCGGTGGAGAAGTTCAGAAATGAAGGTCTGATATTTAACTCCGAGCCTCCTTGCTTTTTGTTTAAGGCCTTCCAAATCTCCTCTATTGATGCGAATGTTGAGTACGGCGTCTTTCTTTCGTGCTGCTAAAGCCACCGCAATTCTTTCGTGCTCCTCTTTGCTCACAGGAACATATTCCCCGCGGACCAAAGCATCTTCAATCGCTTTTTCTTCCTTGGTTAGTTTGATTCGACGGTAGTCAATTCTTTTCATGACAACTTCCCCCTCTTAAACAATTTTGTGTACTTTCGGCACTTGTAAAGCGTCTTAAGAAATATTTCTCCCTCACTCAGAATGCAGGGAATAGCCCAGACATATTCTCTATACCACATCAGCAATATTTTCTGATCTGCTCTTACTGGGTGATCGATCACTTCGATAAACTCCCCTCCCAAAACTTCTTCAAAGGCAGCGCCTCTCCTTCGTTTTAGACGCCTGCTTTTCAAAGAGCTCCACTTAAACTCCACATTTCACCTCCAATAGTAACAGAATACACATGTATATACAAGTGTATATTCTTTCTCTTGCTTTACTTTGTTGGAGGGAAGGTCGGGTTGGCCGACTTTTGCGCAGAACGAACCGTTGAGGCGGGACGTCTATAACCCTAAAACGGGAGATATTATATCGCTATTGGCTGAAAAGGGAAAGATGCTCTTGGTGAGTTTTTAAAAGCGATTCGAGGTTGAGGAGTTTGCCCTGTTCTTCGGCGACAAGCTCTTCAGGGGCGTTGGCGACGAAGCTCGGATTTTCAAGTTTCTTCCTAATCGAATCGAGATACTTTTCGCATTCCTGAATCTTTCGCTCGATGCGGGCCTTTTCTTTCTCAGGATCAATGACGCCTTCTACTTGAATGAAGACTTCGAGATCGGAATGGGCTGTGCCGAGCCATGATTTGGATCTCTGGAAATCTTTTTTGAATTCAAGCGATTCAAGGCGCGTGAGCTGAGCGATTTCTTTTTCGAAAACATCAAGCGCTTTGGCTACATGATCTGACTTGGGACGGATCACGGCTTTCAATCTCTGGCCTGGAGGAATACCCAGGTTCGCTCGAAGTTCGCGGATCCCATCCACGGCCTGCTCCAGCACTCGGAAACTTTCTTCCGATTCCGAATCTTGGTAATGCTTCTTTTGATCAAAGGGCCACGAGGCAAACATCAAGGTCTGGGGCCATTTCTTTTTATCTTTTGCGATTTCGCGAAGTTTCTGCCAGATCTCCTCGGTAATAAAAGGCATGTAAGGATGCAAAAGCCGCAAGGTTCTTTCTAAAACAAAGAACAAGACCTTTTGTGTTTGGAGTTTTGCTTCCTTATCAGCACCTGTAAGAGCGGGTTTCACAAGCTCGATATACCAGTCACAGAATTTTCCCCAGACAAAATGATAAAGCTCGGTTGCGGCCTGACTCAACGCGAAACGGCCGAGGCTCTCCTCCACCGTGTGCGTCACCTCTTCGAGTCTTGAAAGAATCCATCGGTGAACGGGCGCCAGCTTTCTGAAATCAAAATCGGGATCAAGCGTTCCTTTTTTGAAATCTTGAAGATTCATAAAAACAAACCGCGCGGCATTCCAAATTTTATTGGTGAAATTTTTGCCGACTTCGAATTTTTCCTTTGAAAGGTAAACATCTTGTGCGGCGAGCATGATGAGGCTTTGGCGAAGCGCGTCGGCGCCGATTTCATCAATCACTTCAAGGGGATCGATGGCATTACCAAGAGACTTTGACATCTTGAGACCTGATTGGGCGCGGACCGTTCCGTGGATGAGGACATTCTTAAATGGAACTTCGCCCATAAACTCAAGCCCTGCCATGATCATACGAGCCACCCAAAAAAATAAAATTTCAGGTGCAGTGACAAGGTCCGATGTCGGATAAAAATATTGCAGCTCCTTTGTTTTTTGAGGCCAGCCGAGCGTGGAAAAGGGCCACAGCCAGGAGCTGAACCAGGTATCAAGGACATCCTTGTCGCCTTCGATTGGTATGGGGTGCCCCCACCAAATCTGGCGCGAGATGCACCAGTCGCGGATTCCTTCAAGCCAATTGGTGTAAACTTTATTCCACCGCTCGGGCGTAATTTTGACTTTTCCCTCGGCGTGAGCTTTCAGAGCTCTCTCAGCCAAGGGCCTCATCTTCACAAACCATTGTTTGGAAAGATACGGTTCTACGACTGTGTGGCAACGGTAACAATGAGGTACGGTATGTTTGTGCGAGATTTCCTTATCGAAGAGTCCTTCTTTTTTTAAATCCTCAATGATCCGCTTTCTCGCCTCAAATCGATCGAGACCCTCATAAGGTTTTCCGTTTTCATTGATGCGTGCATCAGGATAAAGAATATTTCTCTGTTCAAGGTTATGACGAATTGCCATTTCAAAGTCATTCGGGTCATGCGCAGGTGTGACTTTGACCACACCCGTTCCAAATTCAGGATCAACAAAATCATCCTTGATCACGTGGAGCGGACGATTCTGAAGCGGAAGGTAAATCTCTTTTTTCTCGATCCCTTTATAACGTTCATCCTTGGGATTCACGGCGATGGCGATATCACCAAGCATTGTCTCGGGGCGGGTCGTGGCGATTAAAGGAGCGCCCTCCTTGGTGAGCTTTCCCGTTTTCGAATCTTTGACAAGGTAATAATAGTAGTAGAGCTTGCCTTCGGTTTCAGTGTAGGGAGCTTCTTCATCGGAAAGGGCTGTCTGACAGCGTGGACACCAGTTAATGATGTAATTCCCTTGATAAATCAATCCTTTTTTATGAAGCTTGGTAAAGGCCTCGCGCACCGCCTTCGAAAGTCCCTCATCCATGGTGAAACGCTCGCGTGTCCAGTCACAGGAGGCGCCGAGACGGCGGAGTTGATGCGTGATCGTGCTCCCGTGCTCTTCTTTCCATTTCCAGACTTCTTCAATGAATTTCTCGCGGCCAAGCTGTTGGCGGGTTTTTCCTTCTTTGGCGAGTTTCTTTTCGACCACATTCTGCGTCGCAATCCCCGCGTGATCGGTTCCTGGAACCCAAAGTGTCGGCTCCCCTTTCATGCGGTGCCAGCGGATGAGGATATCCTGGATTGTGTTATTGAGGGCGTGACCCATATGCAGAATGCCTGTCACATTGGGCGGTGGGATCACGATGACGTAGGGTTTCTTTTTGGAATCGATTTTGGGCGTGAAAAAACCCTTCGATTCCCAAAGCTCGTACCACTTCTTCTCAACTTCGTGCGGATTGTAACGCGGCGCTAGCTCAGCCATAACTATTGGCAGAATCTCCCGCCTCGCGGCTTCGCGGCTTTGCCGCACTCGCAGACGTGTGCCGCACTCGAAGACGTGTCGTCGGACACTCGGCCAAGAGAGAAAATTTCCTTTCCCCTCAGCGGGCCTCCTAGCAACAACTCTACGCGACCCCGAGGCTGGGGCCCACGCCGTCCTTCGCTTAGGAACGCCAGGCGGCGTTTTCCCATCCTCGGCCTCGCAAGAGTTGTAGGGTCGCTTCGACCCTGATTGCTTCGGGGAAAGAAATTTTCTCTTGAAGCAGAATCTCCCCATCGGAGGCGGCGTTGGGCCGTGGGGACGAAAATCGGAATAATTTTCGGCCCAGGCCCATCGAGTGAGGCCGACTCAAACCGTTATCTATATCAAGCGGCAGCTTGCCATATCTTTTCTCATTCATTACTTCACCTTGCATTTGGAAATATTCCTTCTTGTCTCCTTGACTGCCTAGACAACCGTCGGCCGAACGTCCGACGGAGATGGGAGATTCTGCCTTGCAGACCTTCATTCACGAACGAGTTTGTATTCGATGGCTTCGATAAGGGCCTGCCACGACGCCTCGATAATGTTCTTATTGACTCCCACGGTCGTCCAGGACTCTTTCTCGTCTTGGAAAGTCACGAAGACACGCACTTTGGCCGCGGTGCCTGCTTTGGAGTCGACCACGCGGACTTTGTAGTCGGTAAGGTGGATTTGATTGATGACAGGGTAAAATTTTTGAAGCGCCTTCTTGAGGGCCTTGTAAAGGGCATCGACAGGCCCGTCTCCTTTATCCTCTTTCGCCTGGACGGCTTTCTTCTTGCCATTTGTTTTGACCGTTATTTTGACAATAGCCTTTGCAACAGAGGATCTATCTCCGATTTTCTCATTGGGAACCATCGCTCGTTCCACTTCGAAAAATTTCTTCTCACGCCCTAGCTCACGCAACACAAGGAGGAGGAAGCTTGCTTCAGCGGCTTCGAATTGATAGCCCTCGTTTTCAAGTTTCTGGACTTTTTCAAGAATCCGCTTGGTCTCGGGTGAATCCTTTCGAAGATCGATGTTAAGTTCCCTGGCTTTGACAAGGAGATTGGTGCGGCCGCCAAGCTCAGAGGTAAGAAAGCGGCGGCGATTCCCGATAAGTTCAGGATCCATGTGCTCGTAAGTTTTGACATTTTTCTGCATGGCATCGATATGAACTCCGCCTTTATGGGCAAAGGCCGAGCGGCCCGTAAAGGGTTGGTTCAGCTCCATCGACATGTTGCAGATTTCTGCAACGTAATGGCTTACCTCGGTAAGTTCCTTGAGTTTCTCATCAGGGAGACAGCGTTTTTTCATCTTCAACTGAAGGATCGGAATGATACTTGTGAGGTTCGCGTTGCCGCAGCGCTCGCCATACCCATTGACCGTCCCCTGAACAAGGAGAGCGCCTTCCTCAACTGCCGCAACCGAGTTGGCAACCGCAAGGTTAGAGTCATTATGACAGTGAATTCCAAGGGGAACTTTGACAACCTTTTTTACCCCACGAATCGCTTCGCGAATTTCAGTAGGTAGCGAACCGCCGTTTGTATCACAGAGAGTGATGTTGGCAGCGCCTGAGGCGGCCGCTTCTTGAAGAGTCTTCAAGGCATATTCAGGGTTCTCTTTGTAGCCGTCAAAGAAGTGTTCGGCGTCATAGATGACCTCAAGACCCTTCTCTTTAAGGTAGGAAACTGTTTCGCGGATCATTCTGAGATTTTCTTCCAGAGTGGTCTTGAAGACTTCGGTGACTTGAAAATCCCAGCTTTTTCCGAAAATGGTGACTACCTTTGTCCCCGATTCGATCAGGGATTTGACATTCGAATCTTCTTGGACTTTTTTGTCGGCACGGCGGGTTGAGCCAAAGGCAACGATCTTCGCCTGCTTGAACCCTGCATTCTGGATCTCTTTAAAAAAGGCCATGTCCTTGGGGTTTGATCCTGGCCAGCCGCCTTCGATGAAGTGGACTCCAAACTTATCGAGCCGCTCGGCGATCAGAAGCTTATCCTTGAGGGAGAGGCTGACCCCTTCCCCCTGTGCCCCGTCTCGTAAGGTCGTATCATAAAGATAGATCATTTCCCTAGGCCGAACTCCTTATGGATCGCACGGACCGCGGCTTTACCGCGATTTCCGCCAACGACGCAGGAAATCTTGATCTCAGAAGTTGAGATCATCTCGATATTGATCCGATTCTTCGCAAGCGCACCGAACATCTTGGAGGCAACGCCTGAATGCGAGCGCATGCCAACACCCACCACGCTCACCTTGGCTATGTTCTGGTCACAGCTCACATGCTGAGCGCCGACTTCTCTTGCGGCTTTCCGAACCACATCGAGGGAACGATGGAGAGCGCTTTTGGCCACTGTAAACGAGATATCGGTGCTCTTCGTCTCCGTCTTATTTTGAATGATCATGTCGACATTGATATGGGCATCCGCAATCCGCTTAAAGATTTTCGCAGCCACACCAGGCTTGTCTGGAACTTTAAAAATGGTTACCTTCGCCTCGTTTTGATTAAGTGCTACTCCGCTTACAACGACCTCTTCCATTTTTCTGTTCTCCTTCGTAATCAAAGTTCCTTTGCCATTACGCACCGAATGCTTGACGACAATAGGAACATTAAATTTCTTTCCCACCTCAATAGAACGTGAATGCATCACCTGCGCCCCCATGGAGGCAAGTTCCAAAATTTCATCATAGCTCACTTGATCAAGCTTTCTTGCGCTGGGGCAAATTCTTGGATCGGCTGTGTAGATCCCATCCACATCCGTATAGATTTCACAGACCTTTGCTTGCAGGGCTTTGGCCAAAGCGACGGCGGTAAGGTCCGAGCCGCCACGGCCGAATGTTGTGATTTCGCCCCCTTCGGTTTTTCCTTGAAAACCTGCGACAATGACAATGTTGCCCCGTCTCAGAACCTCGCGGATGCGGTCTGTATTGATATCAAGGATCCTCGCCTTGGTGTGGAAAGGATCCGTGATGATGCCGACTTGGGGCCCTGTGAAGGAAACTGCCTTTTCTCCTTCCTGATGAATCGCCATTGCAAGAAGCGAAACTGAAACTTGCTCCCCTGTTGCAAGGAGCATATCGAGCTCTCTTTCGCTGGGCCGTTGGGTGATCTCTTCAGCCAAAGAGACAAGATCATCTGTCGTATCGGCCATCGCCGAGACAACTACGACGAGCTGATTCCCCTCTCTTTTCTTTGCGACAATCTTCTTGGCCACCCTTTTGATTCGGGTAACATTGCCCACTGAAGAACCACCGTATTTTTGAACAATGAGACTCATGGCAAGCTTTAAATCGATTCCTTGCGGGAAAGAAGCAGATGAGTGAGTTCGGTTCTTTTGTTTGCCTGAAAGGGTGAGGACTTGGCCACCTGTTCGGTCATCCGATCATTTTCATCTGCCATCACATTCTTACCTGCTAAGACAAAGGGGATGGAATCACGGACCGCTCGTCGCATCTGGGTCGCAAAGGTCTGAGTCCCTGTGATCAGAATACGGGTCTCGTGATTTTTTTCGTAATACTCCTTTGCCTTCGACAAAATAAAGAAGTCAATGCCTTCAAGGGCAGAAATTTTAGCCTTCAGGTTTCCTTGACAGGAAGCTTCTTCGCAAGCCCTGACATGGACACAGACAAAATCTTTTTCCTGGAGAGCTTCGAGAAGGGCCTTTCCTTTTTTCTCGTAATTGGTTTCAAGGTCCCCCGTTGCCCCTGAAACTTCAAGGATAGTAAGGCCAGCAAGTCTTCCAATTCCCTTGGCGTATTCAATCCCAGCTATCATCGCACCTGAAAGTCCGAACTTATCACTGAACTTCTCAAGTGCGAGCGATGCCCCCTGTCCTGAAAGCCAGATCATGTTGGCGGGGTTCTCCGCAAGGTCGAGGCGGACTTGGTTGATCTCGTGATCTTGGAGAAGAAGTTTCGCATCGTACATGAGTTTCTTCAAAAGTTCCTCGCCAGGACCTTTGGGAAGATGAGCCTGAATCGGTTTTCCTGTCACTTCCTCAGCCGCAAAAGTCTTGGCTGAGAGAGCGTTGAAGCCGTGGGAATCCTTCAACACAGCGATATGCCTGTAGTTATTCCCTGGGAAAAAGCGGACAAAGTCGCTAGCCAGTTTCTTATTTAAATGGGTCACGAGAGCCCGCGCTTCCTTTGTAGAAATATGTCCTGCAGTCGGATCAGCCAGCACTCCGTTAAACTCCGTAATGAAGTTCAGACGAAAAGCGACTTCATTGGATTCCATCTTTACTTCAAGGTTAGCCGCTTCGAGCGGGCCTGGCCCTCGGTAATTTTGTTTGGGGTCGTACCCGAGCGTGGCGAGGAAGGCCGCCTCAGATGAACCATCCGCATTATCATCGAGAGGCTTCGCCTGGCCTACCTTGCCAAGTTTGGCAAAGAATTGGAGGTTCGGAACCTTGCTTACTTCAAGCGGGGTTTTCCCTTCAAGCTCCTCTATCGGATGATCCGAAACGCCACTTAGGACAATCAAAATGTATTTCATACTGACACCGCCTTCATCACTGATTCCATTTTAGGCTCCACAAGTTCAGGTTTATCATCAAAACTAAGGGCAAAGTCAGGATCTTTGAGGCCAGCTCCTGTGAGGGTGCAAACAATCTGTGTCCCTTCGTCATCCTTAAAATATCCCTTTTTGGTAAGCTTCACAACTCCTGCTACAGCCGCCGCAGAAGCAGGTTCAGCAAAGACCCCTTCTTTTTCTGCAATGAACCTATAGGCCCACGAAATTTCTTTATCTGTCACAGAATCAATAAGCCCTCCTGACTCATCGCGGGCGGCCACGGCCTGCTTCCAGCTCGCGGGATTTCCGATCCGAATCGCCGTCGCAACAGTCTCGGGTTTTTCCACAGGATGACCCAATACAATCGGTGCGGCGCCTGCGGCTTGAAATCCAAGCATCTTCGGCAAAGTCTCTGATCGGCCCGCCTCTTTATACTCCTTATAACCCTTCCAATAGGCCGTAATGTTCCCTGCGTTTCCCACTGGGATAGCGTGATAGACTGGCGCATCGCCAAGGTCATCGCAAATCTCAAATGCCGCTGTCTTCTGTCCTTCGATTCGGTACGGATTGATTGAATTCACAAGGGTGATCGGATATTTTTTTGTAATTTCTTTCACAAGATTAAGCGCTTCGTCGAAATTCCCTTTGATCATAATGACTTTTGCCCCGTAACGAAAGGCTTGAAGAAGTTTTCCCTTCGCGATGTTTCCTTCAGGGACAAGGACGAAACATTTCATCCCGCAGCGTGAAGCATAGGCCGCGGCGGACGCCGAAGTATTCCCTGTCGAGGCGCACATCACGGCCTTCGACCCTTCCTCCATCGCTTTGGATATAGCCATCGTCATCCCCCGATCCTTAAAAGAACCTGTTGGGTTCAGGCCTTCAAATTTAAAGTAGATCCTCATCCGCTTGAACCCCAACTCCTTCGGAAGACTTTCAGCCAGAATGAGCGGTGTATTGCCTTCGTTCAAGGAAATGATCGGAGTTTCATCGGTCACAGATAAAAATTCCTGATAACGTTCAATCACACCGATTTTCTTAACAGGAACTTTCTTGAGCGTCATTTCGGTTCCGCCTCAATACGAATCACCTGACTGCCGCCTCGTGCGATTCCAAGCCGATCAATTTCCTTGATCGCCATCCTAAGCTGGTTCTCAGGTGCATCATGAGTCAAAAGAATGAGTGGAACAATTCCCCCGAGTTTCCGTTCCTTTTGGATGACATCTGAAATGCTGACTCTATGGCGGCCAAGGACGCTCGAAATCCTTGCCAAGACACCTGGTTTATCCAACACATGAAAACGAAGGTAATAACGAGAAAGAATAGAAGAGATGCTCTTGATCTTAAGCCGCCTCGGTGAACTCAGTCGGCCGTCTCTGCAATAAGGGGCAAAAGAACCTTTCGCTAGATCAACGAGATCACTTACAACTGCGCTTGCGGTTGGCTCGGGACCCGCGCCCTTGCCGTAGAAGAGAACCTCGCCCACTTCATCGCCGCGAAGGAGGATTGCATTAAACGATCCTGAAACATTGGCCAAGATGTGATTTCTTGGAAGAAGAGTGGGTTGAACCCTTGCTTCAATCGCGTCTCGATCTCTTTTTGCGATTGCGAGAAGTTTGATTCGATAACCAAATTCTTCTGCAAAAGCAATGTCCTCATTTCGAATCTTCGAGATCCCTTCTGAATAAATCTCTTTGAAGGGAACGCGTCCGCCAAACGCAAGCCTGACCAAAATGGCCAGTTTGTGTGCGGAGTCAACACCTTCGATATCGAGGGAAGGATTTGCCTCGGCGTAACCCTTTCGCTGAGCGAGTCGAAGCGCTTCTTTAAAATCGAGATTACGCTCTGACATTTCACTCAGAATGTAATTAGAAGTCCCGTTGATAATTGAGTAGATTGAATCAATACGATTTGCGATCAAACCTTCTCTCAAAGCCTTAATGACAGGGATGCCGCCTCCGACTGAGGCTTCAAATAGGACTTTTCGCCCTCTCTTCTGGGCCAATTCAAAGATTTCATCGCCATGTTCGGCCAGGAGTGCTTTGTTGGCGGTCACCACATCTTTTCCATTTCGTAATGCCTCGAGGACAAGTTTGCGCGCTGCTTGCGTGCCACCAATCAATTCAACGATCACATTGACTCTAGGATCTCGAACTAAAGAATCTCCCCTTGTCGTAAGAAGTGCGGAGGGAATCCTAACGGCTCTTTTCTTGCGAGGATTTCGTACCGTAACGCCGACAATCTTAAATTGAGTTCCTGAATCGCGGAGAAGAGCGCCTCCCTTCCGTCTCAAAAGGGAAATGACAGCGCTTCCGATCTGGCCACAGCCAAGAATACCAATGGAAAGTGTTCTCACTAACTTATTCTCTCATCTTAGGTTACGGTTGAAAAAGGTGCGTTAGTATACCACAGGCCAAGGGCCCTGGCAATTTAAGGGGAACTCGAGGCAAATGGACATATCACCTCTTTGTGGTTATACTTAGGATACGTAACTATGGAGGCCTTATGAAAAAGATTGTCTTCCTTGCCGTTTGCCTTCTCTTTCTTCCCCTAACTTATTTAATCGCAGAAGATGAATCTGCCCAACCCGAAGATCAGGAAGATCAACAAGAAGATCAAATCGAGGAGACTGAAGAAGAGTCGGCTTCGGAAGACGAGGATTCTCCTGTCATGGGAGTAGCAAAAGGGGTCAAACAAGTTGCCTATGACGGACCCAAGGATTTTGCTCAAGAAACGATTGAGGAAACTCCTAAAAAGCCTATTGTCGGAATTGTGGAAGGTGTCAATAAGGGGACGCAGAAATTACTTGATCACACGGTGAAGGGCGCTTATAAGGTCGCCACCCTTGGGACTTCGGAACTCGAATCCTACAAGATCGAAGAACCTGAAAAAGGCTCTGACGAACCGACCAAGATCAAAATCTCCCTGCCAGGAACGTAATTTAGATATTAAACTGTAGATCGTAAAGACGTTTGTAGGTTCCGCCTGATTTTAAGAGGGATTCGTTTGTTCCCGTCTGGACAATTCGACCGTCCTCGAGGACAAGGATCTTCGTAGCCCGTTGGATGGTAGCGAGACGGTGAGCGATCACGAAGACGGTTCGGCCTTCCATGAGGTTCTCTAAGGCCTTCTGAACTTCCCTTTCACTCTCTGCATCGAGGTGCGATGTTGCTTCATCCAGAATCAGGATAGGAGGATTTCTTAAGATAGCTCGGGCAATCGCAAGTCGTTGACGCTCGCCTCCTGAAAGTTTAAGTCCCCTCTCTCCCAGAACGGTATCATACTTCTTGGGAAGTTCCTCAATAAAGGAAGTTGCATAAGCCGCTTCTGCTGCACGTTCAATATCTTTTCGGCCCGCCTTCGGATTCCCATAAGCAATGTTTTCAGCCGCAGAAGCATTGAATAAGACGGTTTCCTGGGAAACAATTCCGATGAGGTTTCTGAGCGACTTAAGGTTTGCTTTACGAATATCCATCCCGTTGATCTTCACGACGCCACGAATCGGATCGTAAAAACGAAGCAGAAGGTTCACGAGTGTTGTCTTTCCTGCCCCGCTTGGTCCTACGATAGCTACTACTTCGCCCTTCGCGATTTGAAAATCAATGTCGATAAGAACGGGCGTTCTAGGTTCGTACTCGAAGTAAACG
>JACQLI010000019.1 GCA_016204125.1 Candidatus Omnitrophota bacterium | reverse complement strand
TCTCGATAAGACAATCCATGATGTCCTAGAGATGAGCGTAGACGAAGCGTTAGTCTTCTTCCAGGATCGCCCCCTCCTTTGTGAGAAGTTGAGGATTCTTAAAAAGGTTGGGCTTGGTTATCTCAGGCTAGGGCAACCCGCCCCTACTTTCTCGGGAGGAGAAGCCCAACGGTTAAAACTTGCTTTTGAAGTGGGGGCTCGCCAGAGTGAGAGGGTTCTCTATCTTTTCGATGAACCGACCACAGGACTTCATTATCACGACATCTCTTACCTCATGGGAGCATTTGAGGAACTTCTTGAAAGAGGGCATTCCATCGTTGCGATTGAGCACAATATGGAAATCATCCAGTGTGCAGACTGGATTATTGACTTAGGACGCGAGGGAGGATCAGAGGGAGGAGATGTGGTTTATGAGGGACCCCGAGAGGGACTCCTTAACTCTTCCTTATCTTATACAGGTCAATACCTTAAGCGATACCTTGAAAAGAGAGGGGCGAAAACCTTTGTTTGATTTTCCCCTTCAGAAGAGGTAGTTTTACTATAGGAAGAAAAAAAGTGATGAATCGACTGACAAAGGTAAGCTGGCTCTTATTGATTAGTGCAATTGCTTTTGTTTCACTTGGCACCATAGCCAAGAGAAAAGACCCTATTGAGCTTACTCAAACAGATCCAGCCTCCGCCAAGGAGAAGCTTAAAGAAGAAGCAGAGGGCAAGAAAGGGCCTCCTGCCCCCACTCTCGAACTTTTCCCCAAAGAGAGGTTTTTAAGCGAGGGCCCTGTAGAGAAAGAAAAGGAAGAGGTCGAGGAAGAAGAATGGGTCTCTGGCGAAGAAGAGAATTTGGACTTCTGGTTTGGGGAGGAGAGCGAAGAAGGGGAGGATGGTGAAGAGGGAGAAGAAGAACTTCTTTGGGAAGAGGAGTCTGATGAGGAAAGGGTCAAGGCTGATGAGCAAACAGACGATACCTGGGAAGACCTATAAATGGAGCGGGTTCCTTGACATAACCCCTTATAGGAGCTATAGTTCATTAATCAGGAGTATTGAGATCATCAATCTAACCTGTTTTGATAAAAGGAGATAAGAAAAAGAATGAATTTTTATAGACGTTTCAAGATGCACTTTATTAACCATAAGGTGAAGATTTTTATCGCCATTGGAGTGGTTGCCCTTATTATCCTGTCGATCTACGGAATGATGTCGCTCGAGAGTTACTATCGCAACATCACTCTCGCTCAGATGCCGATTTCGATCCTCCTCGTGATGGTCAACGCCCTTATCTTTGTTTACCTGTATGTTGTGGTTCTCCGAAACGGGTTTACCCAGCTTGACAAAAAGAATGTCAAGGCCCGCGAGGTCGATGTCCATTTTTCGGATGTGGTCGGGATTGATGAGGCGAAAGAAGAAGCCTGGGAAGTTGTACAATTGATTAAGGATCACGCCCGTCTCAAAAAGATCGGCGGCAAAATCCTGCGGGGGATTCTCATGGTCGGTCCTCCAGGATGCGGGAAGACCTACCTTGCAAAGGCTATTGCTACGGAGGCAGGACTGCCCTTCCTTTCCATGGCAGCAAGCGAATTCAACGAAGTCTTCGTTGGAGTGGGAGCAAGCCGTGTCCGCAAACTTTTTTCGAAGGCGCGCAGCCTTTCCTATGGATTTGGCGGTGCCATCATTTTCATCGATGAACTGGATGCCATGGGGAGAACCCGTACCTTTAACCAATTTGGCGGCGCTGAGACCAATACGACCCAAAACCAGCTTCTGGTTGAGATGGACGGTCTTGGGGCTCGGGCTGACAACATCATCGTGATTGGGGCCACCAATGCGTCTGAAGAAGTACTTGATCCTGCGCTTCTCCGTCCCGGCCGATTTGATCGTAAAGTTTACATCACAAAACCGGGTCTTGAAGGACGTGAAGCAATTTTCAAACTCTATTTAAGTAAAGTCAAACACGAGGCCTCGGTTGATATAGGCCGTCTTGCCCGCAAGACCGTGGATAAGACCCCAGCTGAAATCGAAAATATCGTCAAAGAGGCCGCACTCATCGCCACTCGAAGAGGGAAAGATGTCATCGGCATGAAGGAAATCTCCGAGGCGATTGAGCGAATCGAACTTGGCATGAAGCAAAAAATAAAAATGAACCAGCGTGAACGGGAAATGACCGCTTACCATGAGACAGGTCACTTGATCGTGACTTATCTCTTGCATCCGAGAAACGACGTTTTTAAAGCTTCCATTATTCCGCGTAAAGGAACTTTGGGGGTTGTCCATCCTACACCGCGTGAGGAATGGCACACCAAAGATAAGGAAACGTTCCTCGCCACGATCCAATCCGCCTTAGCAGGTTATGTGGCAGAAAGGAAGAAGTTTGGAACGAGCTCAAATGGGGTAAGCTCTGATTTCCAAAATGCCATGTCCATTGCTCATCATATGGTGTGGCAATGCGGTATGGGACCCTCGGGGCTTGTCGGTGATTACACCGTAATCCCGAATGATCAACTTTCTGAAGAGGTGAAGACGCGCCTTAATAGCGACACCGATCAGATTATCAAACGTTGCCTCAAGGAAGTTGAGGATCTCTTACAGAAAGAGAATGAAGTTTTTGAGCGGTTCGCTCGTGAACTTCTTGTCAAAGACGAGCTTGATTACGACGAGATTGAAGCTATCTTTGCTGAATACGGCAAAGCCAATCCTCGTATGGTCGGAAATATTCCACCCGCAGAAGAAAAGGGAGGAGTGGGTCCGAAGTAAAAAATCAGTCTTTGAGGACTTTTTAAAAGCCCCCGCGAGATGTTGGGGGCTTTTCTTATTATGAGAGAGATGAAGCAACTTTTAACATTTTTTCTGAGTCTTGCACTTGTCAGCTGTTCCCCTTCCTACCCAGGCGACCGTATCAAGGAATCAATCCAGGAAATCTGTTCGAAAGAATACGGCATCGAGCAAATCGATGTCAAAATCGACGGCAATACCGTCGGCGTCTATCTCCCAATGAAGAAACTCTTCAATGCAGATTTCAAAGAGGCTCTCATGAGCGGGAAGGGGAAGATCGACGTTGAAAATCTCTTCCAGCCTGCCCCTGAAGCTTTGGATCAAGTAGAAGACGTCCTTTTTTCAATTTCCCGCGTCCTCTTAAGCACCGATCTCAAACTCGATTTCTACATCCTTCAGGCTACGGATATTGAGGTTACAGGACTCCAGCTTGTTCTCACAGGCTTTGTGGATGACATCAGGAGGGTCCGTCTGTGGGATATCTCAAGAGATGAATATCGAAAAAGGGTTCTCCATGAGCTCAAGCTGAACCGTTCCGTTCTTTGGCATAAACCCGTCCGCGCGCTTTTTGATACTCTTGAAAAGGAGCCTTCCCTTGAGAGCATCCAAAAGCACTACGACATTCCGCTTACGCCCGAACTCCTACAATCATTTTTCTTCATGAGTCCTGAAATCAATGGAAACAAATATGCGAAGTGGGGTCTAGGCGAACTTCGGAGTACGCCGCTTGAAACAAATCGGGTGCTTGTCTATACACCCGTTACCATTGATTATGATCCCAACGAGGTTCCCGAAGGGGCGTATAGACTTCCTCCTGGGACTTCGCTGGAGTATTTTTTCATTGTCGCGCTATCCTCCCATGAGTCGAAGATCATACGGACCATTCCCTTATCTTATGTGGATGAATATGGCAACCTCAATAAGGTGCCCATTCCTCCCGAATTTAATCTCGAAAAAGATCTCGAATCATGGGAGACAGAATTTCAGATCTCAGCCATTCCTCTTGGAGATTTTCTGGCTGAACAACTCAACCGAAGAATGCAGACCCTTCTCTTTAGTGACGAAAGAATCCAAAATACCTTTGAAACGATCCAGCTGAATATTCGCTTCTATAAGGAGGAACCTGAAAACTATTTTTCGCTTGATCTTAACCTGAAGCAAAGAGGCACAGCACCCGTTCCTTTGGTTCCTTCAGTTTTGAATGAAGACATTCTCTATCTTTTGGATCTAGTTTCGCGAGAATTCGTCGACGTTCTTCGTAGCTATCGGTTTTCTGATTATGCCTTTCTTCAGCTCAAGCTGCCTTCCCACCCCTTCAGTCACAATTTGGGAAAGGAAGAGCTTGAACTCTTCCGCCGCGAGAAAGTCGATCTCCAGGGCCTTCTCCTACCCCGTTGAAATAAGAGATTGATTGTGCTAGATTGCTTTTAGCACTCTAAGGCCTAGAGTGCTAAAAAGATATGGACCCTTTAACCTCACGCCAAAGAGAAATATTGAAGTTAGTTATCGAAGCCTACATCCAAACGGGGTTTCCTGTAGGCTCACAGACTCTTACCGCTCGCTTCGGTCTTAATCTTTCCTCAGCATCTGTACGTCACGAGATGGGGATTCTTGAAGAGAGGGGTTATCTGACTCATCCTCACACCTCCGCAGGAAGGCTTCCGACCGACAAGGGGTATCATTTTTATGTCAAAGAAATAGTGATCGAAGAACCTTTATCCGAGTCACTTCTTACCTTCATCTCCGGCCAGATGGAAGCGCGAATTGAAAATCTCGAGAATCTCATGGAAAGAACTTCGCAAGTCCTGGCTGCAATAGCTCAAGAGGCTGTCCTTCTTCTTTCGCCTCGACTTGACGAACTTTATCTCAAGGAACTAAACCTCATCCCTTTGGATGAGACGAGGCTTCTCGCCGTTTGGTGTACAACCTCAGGCCTTGTACAAAATTGTCTTGTCGATATGAGGGAGCCGATTTCTGTCGAAGAGGTGGAACGAATCCGAAACTTTATTAATAGGGAACTTGTTGGTAAAGCTATTCGGACGTTAGAAGAGGAACTCTTGCAAAGAATTGCGAGAGAACGCGACTCATTGAGAAATGTTTACGAGAGAACGCTTCAAATTGTTCGAAAAGGTGTTCCCATGGAAACGCCCCCGCGAGTTTTTGTTGAAGGTTCTCACTACATTTTGAATCAGCCCGAGTTTCAAGACATCAAGAAATTCCAGCGTCTGATAACCATCCTTGAAGAAAAATCAAACCTGATCGATCTTCTAGGTTATCCCACTTTTGAAGGAAAGATTCGGGTGGCGATTGGAGCCAAAGAGCTCTCCAAAGATATCTGGGACTGTTCCATTGTTAGCGCGCCATATGTTTGGCAGGGAAAGTTTGTGGGTGCGGTGGGCGTCTTAGGACCTAGGCGGATGCCTTATGGAAGGATCATGGGCCTTGTCCATCATATGGCTGAAAGGATCAGTCAAGCGTTAGGAAGGTGGAGTACCTGAAGATGGGAAAGCCTGAGACCAAAGAGACGAAAGAAGAAAATGTTACTCTTTCGAAGGAAGAGCACGAGAAGCTCCTTAAACAGGCTAAGGAACTCGAGGAGCTTCGTGATAAATTCCTCAGAAGCGCAGCCGATTATGAAAATGCGAAGAAGCGGCTTGCTAAGGAACGTGACGAATTCATTAAATTCAGTCAGGAAAAATTGATTCGGGATATTCTTCCGATTCTCGATAACTTTGAGCGGGCGCTTGCTCATTCGGACACATCCAATCCAATTGTGGCGGGAGTTCAACTTACATGGAAACAGCTCCTTGATGTTCTTAAGGCGCACGGCCTAAAACGTCTTTCTGTGGAAGGAGGGGTGTTTGATCCTCACAGGCATGAAGCCGTTGATCAAGTGGAGGAGAAAGGCCCTGAGGGTGTGATTGTGCAGGAGATCACCGCAGGTTATCTTTTACAGGAGCGTGTTATCCGCCCTGCCAAGGTAATCATTCGTGTCGCACCTGGCAGTAAGGGAAAAGAGAAGGTAGAGGAGAAAGAGGAAGAGATTACATAAAACTCCATGGCAATGCAAACCAAGCGTGATTATTACGAAGTATTAGGAGTTTCAAAGCAGGCGAACCCAGACGAGATCAAGAAGGCCTATCGGAAGCTTGCTCTCAAATACCACCCCGACCGTAATCCTGGCAATAAAGAGGCTGAGGAAAAGTTCAAAGAGGCGGCTGAAGCCTACGCTATTTTAAGCGATCCTGAAAAGCGTGCCCAGTACGATCAATTCGGACATTCACTCGGCGGTAGCGGATTTTCAGGCTTTCAAGGTTTTGAAGAATCATTCCGCGGATTCGGGGATATCTTTGGCGATCTTTTCGATGATTTCTTTGGAACGGAGAGAACAAGGAGCCGAAGCGCGGGCGGAAGACGGGGGTCTGATCTCGAAGTTTCGGTTGAGATTACCCTTGAGGAAGCGTTTACAGGAAGAGAAGTTTCGATCCAAGTTCCTCGCCGTGAAACCTGCTCGGCTTGCAGCGGAAGTGGTGCAGCGCAAGGATCGAAGAAGTCCGTTTGCCCTGAATGCCGCGGGACAGGAGAAATCAGAGTCACTCAAGGGTTCTTTTCACTCCGAAGGACTTGCCCAAGATGCCGCGGTGAGGGAGAAAGAATTGATAAGCCATGTCCTGATTGCCGCGGCCGGGGTCGCGTCGAGAGAACTCGAAAGCTTAATGTCAAAATTCCCAGAGGTATTGACACCGATTCCCGCCTCAAAATCATGGGCGAAGGAGAAGCGGGCGAGCGGAGCGGACCTCGTGGAGATCTTTACGTCCATATCCTAGTCAAACCTCATGAATTCTTAGCGCGCCGTGGGCATGACCTTTATTGTGAGCTCCAGATTCCCTTTACAGTTGCTGCCCTTGGCGGGGAAGTTCAAGTCCCGACACTTGACGGCAAGGTGAAGCTTAAAGTCCCAGCAGGAACCCCTTCAGGGAAGGTTTTTCGTATGAGGGAAAAGGGAATGCCTTATCTTGAGAGAAGCGGGAGGGGGGATCAGCTTGTTCAGATTGATATTGAGGTTCCGACCCGCTTAAGCGAGAAAGAAAAGGCCATCCTTCAAGAATTTTCGAGCGAGCGTAAAGATTCTGTAGGCCAACCCAAAAAGAAAGGCTTCTTTGACCAATTCAAGGATCCCTTCTAGACTTTTCTACTGGCCTGCCTTTGTAGCCTATTCGGTCCTCCTTTACTTTGGCTTTACCCTTCCGCAGGAACGTCTGCCCAGGCCTATCCTTTTAGCGCAGGATAAAGTGGTGCATTTTCTCACCCTGTTTATTCTCATGCTCCTTGCCTTCAATAGCTTCTTCTACTCCTCGACGCCGATTTTTCAGAAACGATCCGATTTCAAAGCCGCGACCTTTTCACTCCTTTATGGCACGTATCTTGAGTGGGCCCAGAGAAACGTTCCTGGCCGTTTCGCAAGTTTCTGGGATTGGGTTGCTGACCTCCTTGGCGTCCTCGCCGCCTTTTTCATCTGCCGAGTCTCCCTAAAAAAGTAATCAGTTTGTATTGACCCAAGACTAGCGACGTGTTACATTAACCCCCGCTCAAAAGCTTGAAATTTCAAGGTTTTTTGGGGTATCTGTCAACTTAAAGGGGAACGGGTGGCGAAGGCATATAAAGTTTCGGTCCTGGGTGATGGCGGTTGGGGAACTGCCCTTGCGCTTGTAAGTAACCGCAGAGGAAACCCAACCCTTCTCTGGAGCGTCTTCCCCGATTACGTGAAGGTTCTGAGAGAAAAAAGAGAAAACGAAAAATTCCTGCCCGGTATTTCTCTCCCCAAATCGTTAGAAATCACAGCGTCGATCAAAGAAGCAATTTCCTTTGGCGATGTTCTCGTGATGGCCATCCCCACTCAATTTCTTCGAAACGTTCTCCATAAACTCAAAGAGCTTGATCTCTCAAAAAAATTCATCGTGAGTGTCGCCAAAGGAATCGAGAAAAAAACTCACCTTCGTCCTTCTGAAATCATTGAATCCGTTCTGGGTAAGCAAAGGCTTGTTGTCCTCGCTGGCCCTTCTCATGCAGAAGAGGTTGCGCGAAATATCCCAACGCTTGTTGTCTCAGCTTCCAAAGATGAAAAATTGGCAGAAGAAATTCACAATGCTCTAGGGGATCGTTTCTTCCGAGTTTATATCCAAAATGATGTGGTGGGCTCGGAGCTTGGAGGATCGCTCAAGAATGTGGTTGCGATTGCAGCAGGGATCTGTGATGGAATTGGGTTTGGCGACAACACCAAATCAGGCCTTCTCACAAGGGGGCTCCTTGAAATGGTGAAGCTGGGCGTTCGACTCGGCGCAAACCCTAACACCTTTTTTGGCCTCTCAGGAGTAGGCGATCTGATGACGACCTGTTTTTCAAAGCACGGACGAAACCTCCGTGTAGGCCGTGAATTGGGTCAGGGAAAGAAAATTGGGGACATTTTGAGTGGGATGGAGATGGTTGCAGAAGGCGTGGATACCTCAGCCGCCGTCTACGAACTGGCGCTTCGGGTGGGCGTAGAGCTCCCGATCATGGGCGAAGTTTATAAAATTCTCTTTGAAGGTAAAGATTGTTCCCGCGCGGTCGTAGATTTGTTATCTCGCGATGCGCGCGAGGAATGGAAGCAATATTAATGAGGCCATCATTTGCAGAGGGAGAAGCGAAGCAAATGATCGGCCGAATTAACCCGCCACGCTCTTTGGCGGGTTAGGATCCGCCACAAAGCATGGCGGATTCAATTCGTCCTTATAATTTACGTCGTCTAAGACTCCGTAAATTATGGACTCATTGAAGAAAGGAGGTGACAATTCAATGAATAAAGGCGAACTCGCAAATGAGATTGCTCGCAAGCTCAACCTTTCCAAGGCCAAGTCTTTGGAGACTCTCAATGCTACCTTTGAGTCGATCCGTTCTACTCTGAAAAAGGGGCAGAAGGTCCAGTTGGTTGGATTCGGGACTTTCGTTGTAAAACAGCGGAAAGCCCGTTTGGGTCGTAATCCAAAAACCGGTGAGCAGATTCAAATCAAGGCTCGTCGCGTTCCTGCATTCCAGGCAGGCGCTGAGCTGAAAAATGCGTTGAGGTAAAAAGAAGAAGTACAAATTACAAAATAGCGGACGCGGGATATCCTCCCACGTCCGCTATTTGAACAAATAATCTAAGTGGCTTCAAAAATGGTGAGAAAACTACTTCCGACAGGAATTATTCTGGCGTCTCTCTTTGTCTCTGGTATGGTTTGCGCGGACACCCTTCAACTCAAGAATGGCGTAGTTCTTGAGGGAACTATCATCGAAGAAACCGAGAATTCTGTCACCTTCGGAGTCGAAGGGGGGAGCGTGAAATTCAGCCGTTCTGAGATTGCGAGTCTCGAGAAACGTCCGCTGAGCAAACCTCTTTTAAAGCCAAAAAGTGCAGCGCCTTCTCCTCAAACAAAAGAGAAATGGTTCAAGGATTTAGGCCAAGGTGATGTTCTGGAGAGAATCCGAAGCTACGTTGAAAACGCAAGCGAAACCAATTTCATTACTCCCGCGGGCTTCCAACCCGATCGGATTGTTCCTACGCTTATCCGACTCGTTGTAGCATTCTTTTTTACCGCTCTGGTCATCATGATTTACGCAAGGCTCTTAGGGAAGGCCGCCCTAACCTACGGCTTTTCTCTTTGGTTTCTCTTTAAGTATAACCTTGTGACCAATCTTGTGATCATGGCTGCGGCGCTCATTGCAGGAATGGCGAATGCCAACCCCATTCCGATTGTGATTGCGTTCCTTTTCGCAATCTGGTTTTTCTTCTATTTTGCAAAGCGCGAGCTTGAATTTGGATTCTTGAAGTCTCTCGGCTTATTCGCCTTGGTGGTTGCTAATATGCTGCCAGGGGTTATCATGGCAGCATATGGCTTGATTTAGTCTATCCTTTCGCGTTCGTTTTTTTAGTCCGCTTTTTTCTCAGCTTCTTTTGATTTCTTTCTGGCTTCTTTTTCAGCCTGTTTTGCCTTCTTTTTGGCTTCCTTCTCAGCCTTTCTCGCTTCCTTGTCGGCCTGCCTTTGGGCCTTCTCTGCATCTTTTTTGGCAAGCCCAGGAGGCATGTCAGCGCCTTGCCAACCTTTCTTTTCGCCTTTGCTCCATCCTGGTGGCGCACCCCCCTCTCCCTTTTTGGCTATTGCGTTTGGGCTCAGCAGACAAAGACTTATTCCTACCACCATTACCCAAATGAGATTTCTAGACATTCTTGACATCTTTTTCTCCTTTCCATTCACAGTTGAAAAATCTGTTAGGCATACATATGACTAACGTTCCCAATCAGAATACCGTTCTTGTTCTCGACTCTCAGGCTGGCCTGCTTCGAACTGCATGTCTCTGGCGAAGCCACCGAAGGTACCGGTGCGGCGCCCACCTGATTGATCACCAAAGTGATCTTCACGCGTTCGGCCAGCAATCTCCCTAATGATCTCAGCCGTAATAGCGCGTTGCATGTAGAAAGAAAGCTGGCGCTGGGGGTAATTTCCCATCGTAAGGAAAAGAAGGGCGAGAAACGCGGGAATAAGACAGGAATAAAACGCGAACCTCGACGCACCTCTGCAAAAAGCCCAGCCGAGCCCGCCAGCTAGAATCATCCAGAAAAGAAGTATCGCGAGATCCCGAGAGAGAAAGTTGAGACCCAGCATGAGGGGCAAGTTATAAAAAAGGGCGAGGAGGCCGAATTGGTTGATCTCACCCCACCCGTGCCCATAGGCGATACCTAAAGATGAGCATCCCAGGCCGATACCTAGAAAGGCCAAAAGTGGCCAGGGGTTTCCTCTAAAGAATTGCAAAAAGGACCACTCCGCTTCTTCAACGTCTTCTTCGTCCATTTCGTAATACGGATCGATGATGTCGAGAAAAATTTCAAACAACATGGGGAGAAAGAGGAGCGATACGAAGGCGGGCGGGTAAAGAAGTTGGCCTTCGTAACCGCCGTCAAACGCAAAGGGGGTTGAGCCTGCACATCCACGCATCAAAAGGAAGAAGGGAAGAATCGCTGCGATGCACGGAGCACCGTATAACCACCTGAGCGGAATAAGGCCGCCCATTCCACCACACAAAGTGCAAAGGAGGACCCAAAATAGGAAAATCGACCAGACTTCGGGCTCTCCGCCAATGATCCAAGGAAGTTGAGAAAAAAGGAAATAAGGAAACGCATAAAGATCTCGAGCGAAGAGTGGGAAAAAACCGTGACCATTCTCAAGTTGAGAATAACCCCATAACGCCGTCCCACCGAGTGCGAGTCCGAAGAGAAGTCCGATCAATAAGCCGAACATCCCACAGGGCATGCCGCCTTCACTGCGAGGATACCACCCCCATCCCCAGCCGAGACGCGATCCCTCTACCCATTCCCCGCCGAGATAATAACGAGGCCGCATCAGGTGTCTGAACCACATAAGAATTAAAAAGGGCCACATCAGGAAAAGTCCGAAGGGGAAAAGATAATCCCACGGCCCGCCGTACTGCGGCCATGCTGATGGCGTTTCTCCTTCTTGAGGTTTGGGTTCTGGTATTGGTTCGGGCTTTGGTTCAGACTTGGGTTCCTCTTTCGGAGGTTCTGGCTGAGTGACGGGGCCAGTTACTGATACGGGCGGAGGCCCTTCGGTCAAACCATCAAAGAAGACTTTGTCACCGTACCACGTCATTGTACCTACAACGGTATCTCCTTCTTTAACTTCCACATTAAGGACCTGACCTGGTTTTAAGGGCTGTGCCCATTCGCCAAGTTCACGTACAATTTTGACTTTCTCAACACCGCCTGGGACTTCAACCGTTTCACCTGGTTTCAGATGAGCCAAATCTTCATATTGGCCATCAGGGTTTTTGTACTGCACGCGGACCGTGAAGTTCCCATTATTCGTAACGGTTGCAGTTGCAGCCCACAAGTCTGTCGCGGCCGCAAGTAAAAGGATTAGGGCAATGATGGAGGTTTTGATTTGGTTAGTCATGTCGTTGTCTCCATGGTTAATGAAGTGAAATAATTAATGTAGCCCCGCGTCGCGCCTACGGCGCTCCTGGGGCGACCAATTTTTTGTGCTTGTAAGGTCGGGGCAACAGGACACAGCGGTTTTTGAATAATTTTCGTCCTGTAGTCCCGAACAATTTTGAGCGAAGCGAAAAATTGGTCGGGGCGGGAGGATTTGAACCTCCGGCCGCACGCACCCCAAGCGTGTGCGCTACCAGGCTGCGCTACGCCCCGTAATTTGGCACATTATAACGTGAAACTTAATGCAACTGTTATCCAGCAGACAAGTTCTGCAGAAACCGTGGTGTCGTCAGTAACACCGTTGCAATGTAGGCAATAAGGCTGCGCTACGCCCCGAAAAATTGATAATCAGTAATGGCCGAGGAGATTTTTCAACACTTCTTTGCCGCGACCGCTTTTGAAAAACTTTTCACGTCTTTCGGCTAAGAAACGTGTAGGAAATGTCTCAGAATAAATAACATCCCACGGTCCTTTATTCTGTGTAGAAATATTTCTTCCACTATTGTGTTCTTTGAGCCTATTTGCCAAGTCTTGTGTAGACCCAATATATCGTGATCCATTTTTTCGGCTCTTCAAAACGTAAACTAAGTAACCCATTTCTCAGTCCGAGGTAACCTTCTTTGCGGGCCACCACTAAGGCGTTGGTGGCCGTCCGCCAATCTTTAGTGGCGGACGCTACGCCCCGAAATAAAGGCAAAAGTTAGAAGTAAAAAGGCAAAATCCCAAGTCAAAAGTCAAAAGTGATAGCGTCGGTTCTTCACCAATTGGTCGCGTAAGCAACACCTAACTTTTGCCTTTTTACTTTTGAGTTTTGGCTTTATTTTAGAGGTGGCAGTCTAGCAGATTCCGTACGAAAAGTCAGCCTATAGAGTCCACGTTTTTGTCCCGATAATTAAAGCGCTGGTCCAGCGCTATACGGGATAGGGGGGTCGTGTTATAATTAACCTTGGTTAGATCTTTGTGGAAGGCTAAAAAAACAATTGTTGTCGTAGGTGCCTGAAACATAAGGAGTTAGGTATGGACGAAATGAACCAGCTAAAGGTTTTTACCCCCGAAGAGGCGAATCGGCTTATTCCCCAACTCAAGGAGATGATTACTGAACTTCGAACAAGACAGAAGGAGATTCTGGCCAAAGAAGTGGAGATTGATGCTCTGGAGCTTCTTTATCCAGAAGAGGAAGAAGAAAAACCCTCTCCCCAAGTTGCCGAGGAAATTGAAAATTATAATAAGTGGGTTAACGAATTTTATTCCATGATCGATCAAATCCACGAGCTTGGCTGCTTTTTGAAAGATATCGAGACAGGTCTCGTTGATTTTTACTCCCTCCACCAGGGCCGCGTGGTCTATCTTTGCTGGAAGCTTGGCGAAGAAGAAGTCGGTTACTGGCATGAGGTGGGTCGGGGTTATGCCTACAGGCAGCCGATCATTCGGGAAGATGAAAGGGAGTCGTCTGGATGAAACACGATGTCGTTTTTCGAATCGGAGGAGAAGGAGGAGAGGGTGTCATCAGTTGCGGTGAGATCCTGACCCTCGCTTGCGCGAGGATGGGTCTTGAGATTTATACCTTCCGCAGCTACCCCGCTGAAATCAAAGGTGGGCCTGCGATGTTTCAGGTCCGTACTTCCAAGGAGTTTTTACTTTCGCAAGGCAGCGAGATCGATGTCCTCGTCTGCTTCAATCAAGAAGCGTATGACCGTCATGCCAAAGACCTTCGTAAAGATGGTCAAGGTGTAATCGTCTACGACTCCAGCTCCACGAAGCCACAAAATGGGATTCACGCCATTCTTTATGAGATCCCTGTCTCCGAAATGGCGAAGCTTGAACTCCGAAATTACCTGACAAAGAACATTATTTTCTTAGGAATCCTCGCCAAACTTTTTAGTATCGATTTCTTGATTCTTGAAACGATCATCCGTCAGAAATTCGGAAAAAAAGGTGAAGCGATTCTCAACCTTAACTTTCAGGCGCTTCGAGCGGGCTATCAATATGTTGAGAAAAACATCACCAAGAAAGACGACTACCTTATCGAAGCGCAGAAGAGTGAAAACCGTCTTGTCTTATCAGGCAATCAAGCCGTTGCCTTAGGAGCCATTCAGGCGGGGATGAGATTTTACGCGGGCTATCCGATTACGCCAGCCACGGACATCATGGAATTTTTGGCGCGCGAACTTCCTCGTTTTGATGGAACGGTGGTTCAGGCCGAGGATGAGATCGCTGCGATTGGAATGGTTTTAGGTGCAGCCTTTTCAGGAGTCAAGGCTATGACCGCATCATCAGGTCCTGGAATTGATTTGATGACGGAATTTCTTGGCCTCGCCAGTATGGCTGAAGTTCCCTGCGTGATTATTGATTGCCAACGCGCGGGACCGAGCACAGGTATGCCGACCAAGACCGAACAAAGTGACCTGAGGCATGCTATTTCAGCTGGGCATGGTGATGCCCCGCGCATTGTGATGGCGCTTACGAGTGTGGAGGATGCTTTCTATGGAATGATCCGCGCCTTTAATTATGCAGTACGCTGTCAGGTTCCCGTGATTGTTCTTTCGGATCAGTATCTTGCCCAGAGAACAGCAACGGTGAGAAAGCCTGAGGTGACTAAAGTTGCTGTTGAGGAAGCGAAGAAGCCAACGTCATCCGAACTTGAGCACTACAAGCGGTTCCAGATGACCGACTCAGGAGTTTCGCCAATGACAGTTCCTGGCACAAAAGGCGGTGCTTTCTCCGCAACAGGAATTGAACATACAGAGGATTGCGAGTTGAGTTACGAACCTGACAATCATCGCCGCATGAGTGAGAAGAGGTGGCGGAAGCTCAACCAAATTTTGCAAGGACCCGATCTTTTTAGGCGTCATGGTCCTCTTGAGGCGGATATCGGAATTGTGGGTTGGGGTTCGAGCGAAGGAGTGATCCGCGAGGCGATTGCCATGGCCAATGCCAAAGGTTATCGCGTAGCGGCGTTTCACCCCAAGGTTCTCCATCCGATGCCCAATGAGTTGGGTGATTTTATCAAATCAGTGAAGGCCGTGATTGTTCCCGAACTTAATTTTACGGGTCAGTTCGCAAAAGAAATCCGCGCCCGCTATCTTACGGATGTGATTCAACTCAATAAAGTCGCAGGGCTTCCTTTTACGCCCAATGAGATTTTGAAAAAGATTGAGGAGGTTGCAGAGACATGTCTGAAACAAACGCACCACAAGGTCTAACAGCGAAGGAATACAAGACAGACGTTCATCCCGTTTGGTGTCCAGGCTGCGGGGATTTTGGAGTCTTGACTTGCATCTATCGAATGCTGGCCACCAAACAGATCCCGCCGGAAAATCTAGTGGTGGTAGCAGGAATCGGTTGCTCAGGTCGTCTCTCTGCCTATGTGAATTCGTATGGGTTTCACACCGTTCACGGAAGAGTTCTTCCTGTCGCAACAGGTGTGAAAACCGCCAATCCGAATCTTGAAGTTGTCGCAGTAGGAGGAGATGGCGATGCTTATTCCATTGGTGCAGGACATATCCCTCATGCAGCACGCCGCAATATCGATGTCTGCTATATCGTCATGGATAACGAAGTTTACGGCCTAACAAAAGGACAAGGTTCCGCAACCGCAGCTTCCGATTTCACCACAGGAACAACTCCTTATGGACAACTCGATGAGCCGCTCAATCCCATTGCCATGGCCATTGCCTATGATATCGGTTTTGTGGCGCGCGGATTTTCAGCCAAGCCAAAAGAACTTACAGATCTCATCGTTCAAGGTGTGGAACATAAAGGGTTCGCTCTCGTTGAAGTTCTAAGCCCTTGCACGACTTTTCACGACATCTACAAGCCGATTTCTCAACGGGTTCGTTTCATCGGTACGGAGCATGACCCCACAGATCGACTCAAGGCCTTTCAGCTTGCTTTGGAAAGAGAAACCATTCCTTTAGGTGTGATTTATAAACATGAAAGAAGCCCCTTCCATGATCGCGCGCGAAAGATCCAAGTGGATTCGCTTGCGAAACGCGGCAAGGCGACGGTCGACGAACTCCTCGAACAATTTCAATAAGATGCGTTCCCGAATCGAACGCGACTCCCTCGGCACAAAAAATGTCCCCGCGGATGCCTATTACGGCATCGAAACCCTTCGGGCCGTGGAAAACTTCCCGATTTCAGGACTTAAATTCCATTCGAAATTTATCTGGGCGCTCGGTGTCATCAAGAAAGCCAGTGCATTGGCCAATCTTGAATTGGGGCGTCTCGATTCAAAAAAAGCGCAGGCGATCATTCGAGCCTCGGAAGAGGTGATCGCAGGGAAACTTAACGATCATTTTGTAACAGATGTTCTCCAATCAGGAGCGGGCGTTTCTTGTCACATGAATGCGAATGAAGTGATTGCAAATCGCGCTCTTGAGATTCTCGGCAAAAAAAGAGGCAGTTACGAATACTTGAGTTCTCACGATCACGTGAATATGAGTCAGTCGACCAATGATGTGATTCCTACCGCCATTCGAATTGGGGCGTTTG
>JACQLI010000006.1 GCA_016204125.1 Candidatus Omnitrophota bacterium | reverse complement strand
GCGCTTGTCCTTATTCTTTTGGTCCTTTCTATGAATATTGTGGCGGTTGTGATTCGGGCACATTTCCGAAAATGAAAGCTTTGGTAAGCTGTGGGCGAACCTCATTCCAGAATAATTATCGAAAAACTTTCCGTTTTTTACGAAGACATCCATTCGCTCAAGGGCGTCTCTTTTGACGTTAAGGAATTTGAGATTTTGGCGATCATCGGGCCTGCCAACAGTGGAAAAACTTCTCTTCTGAGAACCTTCAATCGGTTGAACGATGAAAATCCGTTGTTCCGCATGGAAGGCAAGGTTCTTTTAGACAAAGAAGACATCTACCAAATCGATTTGCCGACCGTTCGAAAAAGGATCGGGATGATATTTGCCCTTCCGACCCCACTTCCACTATCGATCTTCGATAATGTGGCTTATGGGCCTCGGGTTCAAGGCATTCAAAAGAGAAGCGAATTGGAGACGATTGTAGAAAAAAGCCTTGGCGCCGCATTTCTTTGGGATGAAGTGAAAGACCGCTTAGATACTCCCGCCATGAAACTATCGGGGGGACAGCAGCAGAGGCTTTGTATCGCAAGAAGCCTCGCCGTAGAGCCTGAAGTCATTCTTTTTGACGAACCGTGTTCAGGTCTCGATCCCATTTCTACCGCAAGAGTGGAAGAGGCGATGCAGGAATTGAAAAAAAGATACACGTTGATTTTGGTTACCAACAACACCAAACAAGCTGCTCGTGTGAGCGACCGCACAGCATTTTTTCTGATGGGAGACCTTGTAGAAATTGACCGAACGCAGAGGATGTTTACAGTTCCGAAGGATCAGCGAACGGAAGATTACATCTCAGGGAGATTTGGATGAGCGAGAAGCTTAAAGTCGAAAACCTTAATCTCTATTATGGCGCTTTTCAGGCTTTGAAGAGTGTTAACTTAGAGATCAAGCCGTTTCAGGTAACGGCGATCATCGGCCCTTCGGGTTGCGGGAAATCAACCTTTCTTCGGTGCTTGAATAGAATGAATGATCTTATAGAAGGTGTGAAAATTGAAGGAAAAATTCTGATCGACGGGGAGGATATTTTGCATTCTGGTGCCGATTTAATTCGACTGAGAAAAAAAGTCGGCATGGTTTTTCAAAGACCCAATCCCTTTCCGCTTTCAATCTTTGAAAATATTGTTTTTGGCCCGAAGGTTCATTCAAACACGAAATCAAGAGAGCTAAACGATTTGGTTGAAAAGAGTCTAAAGGCAGTGGGCCTGTGGGATGAGCTGAAGGACTCCCTCAACCAATCGGCATTAACACTTTCATTGGAGCAGCAGCAAAGGCTTTGTATCGCTCGACTTTTAGCGGTCGAGCCAGAAGTTCTTCTCATGGATGAACCCTGCTCAGCCCTGGACCCCGTAGCCACGCTTCGAATCGAGGAATTGATTCATGAAATGAAACAGGATTATACTATTGTCATCGTCACTCATAACATGCAGCAGGCCGCTCGGGTTTCAGATGAGACGGCCTATTTTTATTTGGGGGAACTCGTTGAATTTGGACCGACCGAGAAAATTTTTACAACCCCCAGCAAAAAAGAAACAGAAGATTACATCACGGGCAGATTTGGATAAGGGAGAGGTGAAACATGAAGCGACATTTGGACGATGAACTCAAACGGCTTAAAGACAAGCTTTTTCGAATGGGACTGCAGGCGGAGGAAGCGATCGTTAAGGCTTCCAAGGCCCTTTTTGAAAGGGATTCAAAATTAGCCGAAGCTGTGATCAAGGGTGATCAGGAGATCAACCTTGCCGAAATCGAAATCGACGAATTAGGCCATGAACTTATCGCCCTCCATCAGCCGACCGCGGTTGATCTGAGGTTTATCACCATGGTTCTCAAGATCAATAGTGACCTTGAGAGAATGGGGGATCAGGCAGTGAATATTGCTGAAAAGGCCATAAAGATCAATCAAGAACCTCCCGCAAAGCCATATATCGACCTTCCCAAGATTGCGGAGACTGCCCGTGGTATGGTCAGAGATGCTCTTGATGCCTTTATGAAGCAAGACGCGGCAAAGGCAAAAGAGATTCTCGAGAAAGACGATGTCATCGATGAAATCAATGACCGTGTTTACGAAGACGTCCAAAAGCTCATGCGAGAGAAACCCGATACGATTCCCCAGGGCGTAGCACTCATTATGGTCTCTCATAACTTAGAACGCCTAGCCGATCTTGCCACAAACATTGCTGAGGACGTCATTTACCTCACCCGAGGCATTGATGTAAGGCACCACATCCGCGAACGCCGTGAGGAAGCGTCAGCTTGAGCCAGATGCTTGAAAAGTTCGAGCATTGAGAGTAAAATAGGCTCCTTCCAAATAGCGATAAGTCAATGAAATACCGAACGTTAGATAAAATTGGAACCCGTGTCTCAGAAATAGGTTTTGGGCTTTGGACCTTGACCACAGGCTGGTGGGGGAAGGTGACTCAGGAAGAGGCCGTTTCCCTCCTGAGAAAAGCCAGGGATTTTGGGATTACCTTCTTTGACACAGCAGACACCTATGGCAATGGGTACGGAGAAACCCTCTTAGCCGATGCTTTTCAAGATGAAATCGGTAAAATCGTAGTCTCGACAAAGGTTGGCTATAACTTCTATGACTACGGCGATAAGAGGACAGGCCAACAAGAAATTCCCCAGGATTTTTCACCCGCCTATATTCGCAGAGCCTGCGAGGGAAGTCTTCAAAGACTTAAAAGAGAACAGATCGATCTTTATCAAATTCATAACCCGAAGATGGATGCAGTATTGAAGGATGATCTTTATGCTGAACTTGAGAAGCTTGTGAAAAATGGGAAGATTCGGACTTGGGGCGCTTCGATGGGACCTGCGATCGGGTGGCTGGAAGAAGGAACAAAAATTTTAAGAGAGAGAAAAGCTCCCGTTATTCAGATGATCTATAACCTGCTTGAACAAGATCCTGGGCGTGATTTTTTTGAGGTAGGCAGAGAAATCGGAACAAAGTTTCTGATAAGAGTTCCTCACTCTTCAGGGATGCTCGAAGGAAAATACACGAAAGATACCAAATTTGATGCAACGGATCACAGGAGTCACAGGAAAAAGGAGTGGCTCGTGAACGGTCTCAAGAAACTGGAAAAATTGGAGTTTCTCATTGATGGAAAAAATCGAACCATTGGACAAGTAGCGCTCAAATATATCTTGGCAGAGCCTTCCGTAGCCTCCATTTTCCCTAATATTTATAATGAAGCTCAACTCCAGGAATTTGCTAAGACTTCAGAAGTTGACGATCTTAGCGCCGCAGAAATCGATCGTGTGAATGACCTCTACGAGCACAATTTCTATATTGTGGAGGAGAAGGCTTCGGTAGAAACTTTATGATTGCAGACGAGCTCGATCGTAAACTCCTCACCCTTTTACAAAAAGAAATTCCGAGAATAACGCGCCCGTTTACGAAAGTTGCGGAACTCCTTGGGATCGAGGAAGAAAAAGTTCTCCGCCGCGTTCACCGTTTGAAGGATGAAGAAAAAGTCATCCGACAAATCAGCGCGATTTTTGATACCAAAAGCCTGGGTTACAAAAGCACTTTGGTGGCGATGAGGTTTGCCCCTGAGGATTTGGATCAGGGGGCTGAGGTGATCAATCAACATCCAGGTGTGAGCCATAACTATAAAAGAAATGCCGACTTCAACCTCTGGTTCACCATTGCCGTGCCTCCTAAAGATTCTCTCGAGTCGCATATCAATCGGCTTCATGAACTCTCAGGAGCCAAGCAGACGCTGATTTTGCCGACCCTTCGGCTATTTAAGATAGGAGTCAAACTGGACTTAACGGGGAAGGAGTCAAAAGAGGAGTCGGCTGATGACATTTATGATGAGTCAAGACGGAGAAAATCAGCCCCTGATCTCTCGGAAACAGAAATTGAGGTGATCCGCATCTTGCAGGAAGACATGCCTTTAGCGGAAGAGCCTTACCGAGCTCTTGCGGCACAGATCGGGGTGAGCGAAGGCGAGCTCTTTGATATTTTGAATTCCTTTCAGTCGCGTGGATATATGAGACGCATTGCCGCAATTCTTCATCACCGTCGGGCAGGATTTGCTGCCAATGCCATGGTGGTCTGGAATATCCCGAAGGAAAAACTTGATACGATCGGTCCTGACTTCGCAAAGTTTCGCGAGGTGAGTCATTGTTATGAAAGACCCACTTTCCCCGATTGGCCTTACTCGGTTTATACGATGGTGCATGGAGCGAAGATGCAGGATTGTGAAGCGATTGTTGAACGGATGGAAGAAAAAATAGGCAAATGGCCTCATCTCAATTTATACAGCACAAAGGAGTACAAAAAAATTCGCCTGAAATATTTTACAAAAGAACTGGATGAATGGTGGGGCAGGACTAATGAGAAGGCGGTAACTCATGTCAACTAGCGGAAATTCGGGAAATGGAAAGAAAACAATGAAAGAGGTACGTTCAGAATGGATTGCAAAACGAAAGGGACATTCTAACGTATCTCAAATGCATTACGCTCGCCAAGGGATGATTACAGAGGAAATGGTTTATGTCGCGAAACGGGAAAATTTAGAACCTGAGTTTGTCCGCCAGGAAGTGGCGCGAGGCCGCATGATTATCCCCGCCAATATCAATCACTCGAGTCTTGAGCCGATGTGCATCGGAATCAATTCCAGATGCAAAATCAACGCCAATATCGGAAATTCAGCGGTCACTTCAAATATTGAGCAGGAGCTTGAAAAACTCCATCATTCAGTCCATTACGGTTCAGATACAGTGATGGACCTTTCAACAGGAGGAAACCTGAATGAGATCAGGCAGGCGATCATTGATGCGAGTCCTGTCCCCATTGGAACCGTCCCCATTTATCAGGCCTTAGAAGAGGTGAAGGGAAGAATCGAAGACCTTACCCCTGAACTTATGCTTGACGTGATTGAACAGCAGGCGAAGCAGGGTGTGGATTACATGACGATTCACGCAGGAGTTCTGCGTGAATTTGTACCGCTTGTCAAAAACCGAATTACAGGGATCGTAAGTCGCGGTGGATCCATTTTGGCCCAATGGTGTTCCAAGCATCATCAACAGAATTTTCTCTATACGCATTTTGATAAGATTTGCCAGATTTTCCAGAAATACGATGTCTCTTTCAGTCTCGGTGACGGCTTGAGGCCAGGATGCCTTGCTGACGCAAGCGATGAAGCCCAGTTTGCTGAGCTTCGGGTACTCGGAGAATTGACTAAGAAGGCGTGGGAGTATGACGTTCAGGTTATGATAGAAGGCCCCGGTCACGTTCCGATGGACCAGATCAAAATGAATATTGAAAAGGAAATCGAATGGTGTCACGAGGCCCCTTTCTATGTCTTGGGTCCGCTGACGACCGACATTGCGCCAGGCTATGACCACATTACTTCCGCTATTGGAGCAGCCCTAGCGGGTTGGGCAGGGGCGGCGATGCTTTGTTATGTGACACCTAAGGAACATCTCGGTCTACCGAATGCAGAAGATGTGAAGCAGGGGGTCATTGCTTATAAAATTGCAGCACACGCTGCGGATGTTGCACGCCATAGGCCAGGAGCTCGTGATCGCGACGATGAAATCTCCAAGGCGAGATTTCTTTTTAATTGGAAACGTCAGTTTGAGCTTGCGCTCGATCCCGAAACAGCAAAAAAGATGCATGACGAGACACTTTCTGACGATTATTTCAAGGAAGCGCCTTTTTGCTCCATGTGCGGGCCACGTTTTTGTTCCATGAATATTTCACACGAGCTGACTCTCTTGGGGCAAGAGAATTTGAAGAAGCGCGAAGAGAAGAGAGAAGAAAGGCAAAAAAAACTTTTGACAAAATAACATTACCCCCTCACCCTTCCCTCTCCCCCTTTAGGGGGAGAGGATTAAGG
>JACQLI010000021.1 GCA_016204125.1 Candidatus Omnitrophota bacterium | reverse complement strand
ATCATCAAGGAAGAAGGGGAGATCATCAGCTTTTTGGTGGAAGCCGACGGCTTTCTTTACCACATGGTCAGGAATATGGTTGGAACCCTTCTTGACGTAGGGAGGGGGAAGCTCTCGGTAGCGGATTTTTCAAAGGTTTTTAGGGGAGAAAAGCGCTCCTTGGCTGGACCTACCGCACCTCCTCAGGGCCTTACCCTCGTCTCTGTCAAATATTGAGGAAAAGTTGCAATTCCAGCCCTCTTCTGGTATGCTTGGGGCCCTTTTTATGAATACTAAAACCTTTGTGCTCAAAGAGAAGGAAATAACCCGCAAAACGTTCCTGGTTGATGCGAAGGGTCAGATTTTAGGCCGTTTGGCTACCAGGATAGCTACTGTTCTTATGGGTAAACACAAACCTGAATATACTCCTTTTCTGGACTGCGGGGATCAAGTGGTTGTCATCAATGCCAAAGAGGTCCGATTTACAGGGAAAAAGTTGAAGCAGAAAACCTACACTCGCTACACGGGATACCCTGGGGGGATTAGGTTTAAAACCCTCGAGACTTTGATGGAAGAAAAACCTGAAGAGGTTGTTCGTGGGGCGGTGAGGAAGATGCTTCCTCATACCAACTTGGCTGATCGGATGTTGACACATTTGCGGGTTTATGCGGGTCCTGAACACAGACAGAGCGCTCAGAAGCCGATTGCCTTTGAGGTGAAATAACCGGTGAATACTTACTATGCAACAGGGAGGAGAAAAGAGTCCGTGGCTCGCGTTTGGCTTATGGAAGGAGAAAAAGGTCTCCAAATCAATGAGCGAAATCTTGAAAATTATTTTCCGCGCGAGGCCCACCGCACTCGGGTTCAAGAACCTCTCAAAACAACCAATTTTCTCGAACGCTTTGGTGTGAAAATCAGCGTCCAGGGCGGCGGGACGACTGGACAAGCAGCAGCGATAAGGCTTGGCATCGCCCGCGCTTTAGTTAAAGTAGATGAAAATCTAAGACCCGTCCTTCGCAAGAGCGGTTTTCTCACAAGAGACCCGCGCGCCAAGGAGAGGAAGAAGTACGGCCGCAAAGGGGCGCGGCGAAGCTTTCAATATACGAAGCGTTAATGACGAAGAAGCAAATTGTTTTTTTGCTGCTGCTCGTTATGAGCTTAACGGGATGTTCGTCGTTTTTCGAAGATTATCAGTATCAACCCATCTCTTCTTCTCAGACTTCCTATTAACTGAATCAAGTTAATGAAAATTCGCTGGGTCGTAATAGGGATTACGCTTTTTCTTGTTGGACTCCTCTTGGCTGCAGGCTCTTTTTCCCTTTGGCGTCTTCTTCGAGATCCCGAAACGCTCAAGACGCGTATTGTTTCACAATTAGAAAACAGCTTAGGCGCGCGTCTTTCCTTTAAAGAGATGAAGGTTGCCTTCAAGCCGTTTCCCTTTGTTCGTGCTCGAGAGCTCCGTCTTGAATCAACTGACGAAAAATTTCCTACTCTTGAGGCAAAGGAAGCTCAGTTTTCCTTTCGTTTTCTTCCCCTCCTGTGGGGACAAATTTCTTTGGCCAGCATTGAAGTAGGGGAAGGAAAGGGAATTTTTCGGGGTGTCCCGCTTGAACACATTGATTTCCATGTCAGGGGTATGAAGCCTAAAAGGTCAACCCCTTTTGATGTAAGTATCAAAGGAGAATCTGAAAAAGAAGTCATCCATATCAAGGGAGATCTCGTCTTTGAGAATTCGGGTGATCCCTTTTGGTTAAACCTTATGCTCAACGCAAATATCACAGCGAAAGATTTTTCTCTCACAGAAGGTGCAGGGAAGAATTTCTTGAAACAATTTTCAAAGTCCATTCCATCAGGCAATTTGAATGGATTCGTTAAAGTGAAAAAGGAAAAGGGGGAGGAAGAAGTGAAAGGAGTCAGCCAGTTTGATTTGGGAAATTTCAAACTCGGCACGGCTGAGCCCATTTCTGTTTCTGGTGAGACCGAATTTGTTTGGAATTTAAAAAGTGATGCTATTGAATGGAAGCGGTTCTTGGTTAAAGCGCCTTTCTTTGAACTGGATGGGAAGGGGATTTTTAATGCCGATACGGGAGAGATTCAGGAGACCCGTATCACGGGCCGAAAGGTCGTTCTTGAGGAACTGGTCAAACGTTTTCCCAATCTTCAATCCTTTTTACCACCCGCGAGCGGTTTCTCGGGCGAAGGCGAGTTTGATCTAACCCTTCAAGGCACTTGGGACTATCTTTCCATTCACTCCAATTGCAATTTAGCCCCAGCGTCCCTTAACTATGGAAAATTTTTCTCAAAGCCTAAGGATCTCCCGTTGGTGATTAATTCAGATCTTTTGTTGAAAGAGGCCTCCGCTCTTTCAGGGGATTTTTCAATCAGGATTCAACAATTGACGGTCAAGGGAGCGCTCTCTGGCGTTGATTTGAAAACAGGGGAAGGAGAACTCACGCTGATCACCAATAAGTTTGAACTGGAGGGGTGGGAATCACTCGTTCCTCCCTTTGCAGAACATAAAGTCTCTGGCGCGGCAAAAATTTTGTTGAGCTTCAAAGGTAACTTAATGCAACTTGATAAGGCAAAACGTCAAGTGAATCTCACTTTAGAAAATGTCGGTTTTCTCTCTTCGGATGGTCAGGGAATTCAAAAGGCTAACGTTCTTCTCGACCTCAGCCCTTTAAATCTTCGTCTTAAGGAGACTTCCTTTGTTGTGAATGATTCGATGATTCAGGTGGGGATGGAGATTTATGACTTGGCTGAAAATCCCCAGGGGACAATTAAGATAGTGTCACCCAACCTTGATCCCTTTGCATTATGGGATACTCTCAAAAAATTCAGCCCCCCTTTTTCGAACGGATCTTTTTTGAGATTCTTTCCGAAGTCGACGCGTTTTGAAGATTTCTCTCTTAACGTCAAGATTCAGGAGAAAAAGCTTATCTTGGATAATTTAACATTTGGAGCATTTGAAGGGAGCTTCAACTTTCAAGGAGAAATGGATCTGCTGCCTCCAGAGGAGAATCCTCTTTTTTGGGTGCAGGTTGGAACAGATCGAGTCAGTCTCTCCCGCTATTTCGAGTCGGTGTCTCCCAGCGAAAAGATTCTCGAAGGAAACCTATTCTTCAAAGGGAAGTTCCAAGGCCTCCAGGGAAAACCTGATGAGATTTCAGGGCAGGGGAGCGTATCGATTACGAATGGGGAGTGGCATTCCCTTGATTTCATAAGCCCTCTCAAAGGCCTTGCTCCTTTTCGAAGTCTCGCTTCGAGCACAATCTCCTCAACCCTTTTTGATGATCTGAAAGCAAGTTGGACCTATAAAGGCAAAAAGTTTGATACCGTGGACTTCCTTTTTAGCTCAGAAGAGTTGTGGGTGGAAGGAAAGGGGAATGTTTCACTTGAAGGTGTTTTAAATTCAGGGCTTGAACTCTATCTTTCGAGATCTCTCACTCAAAAAATGTTTGATGTCTGGGAAGCTCGCTACGAGCCAGGAACCAAACGATTGGGGCCGATTCCCTTTGTTCTTGTTGGGACTCTAAGAAAGCCTGATGCGAGGATAGACGAGGATCAGATCTCAAGACTGCTCGAAGCCATCCAATCTCAGAGATTTCGTAAAATTCTTCACGATCCCTTCAAGGGAGATTGATCTCAGAGACTGATTAGACGAGTTTTAACTCTTGGCGGAGTTTCTTGAGAAGTTCACGTGCCCCCTTTTCTTCGAGGGCACGTCTGTTTTCACCAATGACAGCCGTTCGGTATTTTCTCGCGATGCGGACCTCCACCCGAATGCCTTTACGTGCCCGTTTCCAAGAGTATTCGGGGACTTTTTTCCAATGCTTCTGGCTTAATTCTTGGAGCGTACTTTTAGGATTGGGGTCGAGACGAATCAGACGCCTCGCGTTAAGGTAAGGACCCATATGCTTCAAGATAAAAGTTTCTGTTTTCTTAAGACCTTGATCCTCGAAGATGGCTGCGATTACAGCTTCGAGGGTGTCAGCCAGGATTTTGCTCTTAAAAGATCCCTTTTCGTGGACAAGACTTTGGCCCAGTTTGATATAGCGTCCGAGTCCAATCTCTTGAGCCACTCGGGCCAGGATCTTTCGAGACACAAGGGTCGAGCGGAAACGGCTCAAGACGCCCTCGTTGGCTTCAGGGAAAGAGTCAAAGAGTTTGCAGCAGATCACATAGTTAAGAATGGCGTCGCCAAAGAATTCGAGGCGGTCAAAGTCGGCGAGTTGTATCAGGGGGTTCTCGTTTCGGTAGGAGGGATGGGTTAAAGCGGCCTCCAGAAGAGTTTTATCTCGGAAACGGAAGCCCAGAAATCGAGGATAGCCTTTCACAGACCTTGCTAATAACGGTTTTTATGTTGTCTGTCAACTGGAATGTTACGTAACTTCATAAATTGACAAAGGATACAAACGTTTCCTATAATCCGTTTCCTATATCACGCGACTTTTTCAGAAAAGGGGTTAAAGATGCTTAGGTGTGCAGTGATCGGGGCTACAGGCTATACAGGCGCGGAGCTGGTCAAGATTTTACTTCGTCACCCTCGTGTACAGCTGGAGGCCCTCACAACCAGGCAGGAGACCGCCATTCCTCTTAAGGATCTCGTTCCAGGGGTTTCCAAGAAGAGTCCGCTCGAAATCCGCAAATTTTCATTACCAGAAATCAAACGAAAGGCTGACGTTGTTTTTCTGGCCTTGCCTCACACCGAAGCCATGGGGACAGCCCAGGAGTTTTTGCGGGCTGGAAAGATCGTCATTGATCTTTCAGCCGACTTTCGAATCAAAAGTGCCTCGGTCTATGAAAAGTGGTACGGCGTGAAGCATCGCGCAAAAAAGTTCCTTCGTCACGCCGTTTACGGGTTACCCGAAATTTATCGGGACTCCATTCAAAAGGCAGATCTGATCGCGAATCCTGGCTGTTATCCAACCGCCGCCTGTCTCGGGATCGCACCGCTTGTTCGTGACGGGCTTGTTGAACTTGATTCCATCATCATCGATGCAAAATCAGGTGTCACAGGAGCTGGAAAGAAATTGAACCCCGCCACTCAATTCTGTGAAGTGGATGAGAATTTTTATGCTTATAAAGTGAACAGGCATCAACATACGCCTGAGATCGAACAGGTTCTCTCAGAAACTGCGGGTGACAACATTCACGTTACTTTTGTGCCTCACCTTCTCCCACTCAATCGAGGGATTCTGACTTCAATCTACATGAAGAAAAGGGGCAGTGTTCGAGTGAGTGATATTCGAAAGAGTTTTGAGAAAGCTTACGGAGAAGAGCCTTTTGTGAGGCTCCGTAAAGATGGGGAGTTTCCCGCCCTCCGCAATGTCCAGGGAACCAATTTTTGTGATATCGGATTCACCTCAGAACCTGATGAAGACGAGGTGATTGTTATTACCGCGATTGATAATCTCGTGAAAGGCGCAAGCGGACAGGCTGTTCAGAACATGAATATCCGCTGCGGTCTTCCAGAAGAAGAAGGTCTTTTAGGATGACGAAAGTTCCTTTCGAGAAAAGGCGCGGCGGCACGGTTACCACGCCCCTGGGGTTTCTTGCTTCAGGAATCCGTTCGGGAATCAAGCAAAAGAAAAAGTACGACTCCGCACTGATCGTCTCAGAGAATCCCGCCATCGCCGCAGGGACTTTCACCTTGAATCGCGCGAAGGCTTGGCCTGTCATCTATTCGATGAAGGCTATCCATGGCGCTAGGCACCGTGGGATTTTGGCTTCGAGCGGAAACGCTAACTGTTTCAATGGGGCACAGGGGAAAGCCGCTGTAGCAGATGCTGTTGCCTCAGTTGCCCATCTTCTGAAGGTGAGCCCTGAAGAAATCTTGATCGCCCAGACAGGCCTTATCGGTGTTCCCTTTCCGATCAATCGATTCAAAAGGGGTTTGCCGAAGCTTGTGGAGAGGCTTTCTCCTGACGGCGGAAAGAAGGCCGCCAAGGGGATTTTGACGACCGATCTTCGAACAAAGGAGGTGGCCCTCTCGTTTCATTTGGGAAAGAAACGTGTTACAATCGGGGCCGTCGCCAAAGGGGCGGGAATGGTTCACCCCAATATGGCAACGATGCTTTGTTTTATCACGACGGATGTCAAGATCACAAAGAGACTTCTCAGGCGTGCGCTGAGGCGGGCCGTCGACGAGACCTTTAATCGCCTTGCGATTGATAACGATCAAAGCACGAACGACACCGTACTCATCCTCGCGAATGGTCAAGCTGGAAATCACACCATCGCTCGGGTGGACAGGCGATACCGACTTTTTCGAGATGCGCTCGAGGAGGTCTGCCGTTATGTCGCAAGGGAGCTTGTCCGAGGTGGAGAGGGAGTCACAAAGGTTTGCACTCTTCACATTTCAGGCGCGAAGCGTCCTACCGATGCAGAAAAGGTAGCGCGTCAAATCGGCACCTCGATGCTTTTTAAGACCATGTTGGCAGGTGCTGACCCAAACTGGGGCCGACTTGTAGCCGCGATCGGAGCAAGCGGCGTCGATTTTGATTCCAAACGACTGGATATTTCCTTCGACGGAGTCTTTGTTCTTTCACATGGAAAACTTCGGGTATCGAATCTCCCCAAGGCAAGACGTGTGCTTCAGAAACGGGAATTCGATCTGAACATTGGCCTTGGGAAAGGACATGCTCGGGCCGAGTTTATCACCTCTGACCTGACGCCCAAATACGTTCTGATCAATTCCTCATACTCATCCTGATCTCATAATCCCATGGAAAAAATAGTAGAGAAGGCAAGTATTTTAATTGAGGCGCTTCCTTATATTCGGAAATTTAGGGGGAAAGAGATCCTCATCAAATTTGGCGGCGCGGCGATGAACTATCCCGATGTCCGCGACAACGTCCTTCATGACCTTGTATTCATGAATTACGTTGGAATTCGTCCCATTCTGATCCATGGCGGCGGATCAGCGATCACGGAGAATCTTAAGAAGAAAGGGATTCAATCACGTTTTGTTAATGGGTTACGCGTTACGGATCGTGAGACCGTAAAAGTTGTGGCTGAGACTCTTGGCGAAATCAATCGAGGGATTGTTCACGACATCACCCATTATGGGGCACAAGCTATGGGTCTCTCAGGACACGATGCTGAAATTTTGAGCGTCGTCAAGCACAAGGCGAATGGCGATGTGGGCTTTGTGGGAGAAGTGAAGTCCGTCAATTTTCTCCCCATCAAAGAGTTGACTGAATTCAACGTGATTCCTGTGATTTCACCGCTCGGGATTGATAAGGCTGGAGAGACCTACAATGTTAACGCGGATGAAGCAGCGGCCACGATCGCTTCGGCCATGCAGGTGCAGAAGCTAATGGTTTTGACCAACGTGCAAGGAATTTTGCGAGATCCCAAGAATGAAAAGACGCTCATCCCTTCTCTTGATGTGGATGAGGTGGAGGATCTCATTGCCAAAAAGATCGTTACTGATGGAATGATTCCGAAAGTGAATGCATGCACAACCGCCCTTAAGGGAGGTGTGCAGAAGGCTCATATTATTGATGGGAGGATCAAGCACGCCCTTCTCCTCGAAATTTTTACGGACGAGGGTATTGGCACAGAAATCGTTTTATGAATACGCGCGAAGTTGAGGAACTCTATTCCAAGTTTGTGCTTCCAACTGTTAAAAGGGTTCCCTTTTGTCTCGTGAAGGGAAAGGGGTCGCGGGTTTGGGATTTGCATAACCGAGAATACGTTGATTTTTTCCCAGGCTGGGGAGTGTCAGGGCTTGGCCACTGTCATCCTGCAGTGGGATATGCGATCAAGAACCAGATCCGAAAAATCGTTCACATATCCAATAACTATCTGAATCTGAAACAGGCCGAGCTGGCAAGGGAGATTGCGAAGTGGTCATTTCCAAGCCGAAGTTTTTTCTCGAATAGCGGCGCTGAAGCGATTGAGGCCGCCATCAAATTTGCCCGTCGATACGGACACGATACAGGCCGCTATGAAATCATTACCCTGAAGCGTTCCTTTCATGGTCGTACCTCAGGTGCGATGACGGCAACGGCTCAGGAGAAAATCCACAAAGGGTTTGATCCGCTCTTGCCTGGTTTTAGCTATGCGGAATTCAACGACCTGGATTCGGTCAAACGGCTTGTCACTCAAAAGACGATTGCAGTGATCGTTGAGCCAATCCAAGGTGAAGGCGGGATCCATGTCGCAACGCCTGAGTTTATGCGAGGACTTCGTTCCTTGTGTGATGAAAAGGATATGCTTCTTATTCTGGACGAGGTTCAAACAGGAATGGGCAGAACGGGCAAGATCTTCGCTTATCAGTATTATGGAATCGAGCCTGATCTGATGACTCTGGCAAAGTCACTGGGGAATGGGGTTCCGATTGGGGCACTCGTCGTGAATTCAAAGATCAAGAAGGAAGTTTTGACGCCTGGGACCCATGCCTCCACTTATGGTGGGAATCCGCTCGTGTGTGTAGCGGCACTTGCTGTTTTTAAAGCGATTCGGAAGGAAAAACTTCTTCAAAATGTGGAAAGATTGGGAGATGTCTTGCGGGAGGGACTCGTCAAGCTTCAGTCGAAGTACGGGATGATCAAAGAGGTTCGCGGGAAAGGTGTCATGATGGGTGTTGAACTCGACAGGCCAGGAGATCCCTTTGTGGACTTAGCTCGCGAGAAAGGGCTTCTCATTAACTGTACTCAGGAAAACGTGCTTCGCATCATGCCCGCGATCACCATTACAAAGAAGTGGCTTGATAAAGGGCTCGCCATTCTTGAAGAGGTATTCGAGGAGCTCAGCAAGAAATGAAGAGTTCCCATAAGGCGAAACATCTGATTTCGATCGACGACCTTTCTTCTCAAGAAATTCAGACTGTCTTTGGTCTCGCGCAGAAGATTAAGAAATCGCCGCAGTCTTATCGAAATGCCCTTCAAGGGAGAATGTTTGGGTTGATCTTTGAAAAACCTTCCACGCGGACATGGATTTCATTTGAGGTAGGGATTCAATCAATGGGGGGAGGAACGATTTATCTCGGACCCGAAGATATCCACCTCGGTGTGCGTGAGGCGGTAAAAGATGTGGCTCGCGTTCTCGATCGTTACCTTGATGGAGTGATCTTGCGAACCTTCGCACATGAAACGATCATAACCTTTGAGCATTATTTTCATAAGCCTGTGATCAATGGGTTGAGTGATTTTGAACATCCTTGTCAGGCCCTGGCTGATTTTTTGACGATACGGGAGAAGTCAAGCGCTCGGCACAAGCCCATTCTTGCCTACATTGGCGACGGGAATAATGTGCTGAACTCACTTATTCTCCTTGCTGCGAAGCTTGGCTCGCACGTTCGGTACGCAACACCCGCCAACTTTCCACCCAGTGAGGGGGTGCTCAAGAAAGTGCGTGAATATTCCCGTCGAACGGGGGCAGCGATAGAGGCTTTCACCGATCCGAAGAAGGCTGTCGAGTGCGCCGATTTTGTTTATACCGATATCTGGGTCAGCATGGGCGAAGAGGCTAAGGGACAGAGCAAGATGCAAAGCTTCAAGGGGTTTCAGGTCAATCGAGAACTTTTGCGCGGAGCTTCGAAAGGGGTTAAGATCATGCACTGTCTGCCCGCTCACCGTGGTGAAGAGATCACGGATGAAGTTTTGGAAGGCAAGCAATCGATTGTGTTTGGCCAAGCGGAGAATCGTCTGCACGTTCAGAAAGCAATTTTGATTCATCTTTGCACCTGAAGAAAGTTATAAGTAATAAGTGGTAAGTTCTAAGTAGGAAACGAAAGGAAAAGCAATGCAGGATTTTAGGAAACTTGACATCTACAGAAGAGCGATTAAGTATTGTGTGAACATCTACGACCTGTCGACAAGATTTCCAAAGGACGAGAAGTATGGTTTGGTTTCTCAAATTAGAAGAGCCGTTTCTTCGATACCGCTTAATGTCTCTGAAGGAGCTGGTTGTGGTTCAAACAAAGAGTTTTCGCAGTTTGTCAGTTACGCGTACCGTTCATGCAACGAGGTTTTAACATGTTTAGAGTTGGCTATGCGGTTAGACCTGCACAAAGGAAACGGTGAAATAAACGAATTGGAAAAGGAGGGGATTGAGTTGAGTCGTATGCTTTACGCTTTTTTGAAGAAACTGGACGGCTCTACTTAAAACTTATCACTTACAACTTATGACTATGAAGAAAGTGGTGCTTGCTTATTCAGGTGGACTGGATACATCTTGCGCTGTGCGTTGGCTCGGGGAACGTTACGGTGTGGAAGTGGTCTGTTTTTCTGCTTTTCTTGGGGAGGCACGCAGTCCCTCCGTACTTCGCAAACGAGCTTTTGCTGGAGGTGCCTCACGCATTTATATTGAGGACCTCAAAGATGAATTTGCGCATGATTTTATTCTACCCGCACTTTGGGCTCACGCACGTTACGAGGGGAAGTACCCCTTGGCCACTGCTCTTGGCCGGCCTTTGATCGCCAAACATTTGGTTCGTATTGCCCAGAAGGAAAAGGCAGATGCGGTTTCACACGGCTGTAGCGGCAAGGGAAACGATCAGGTGAGGATTGAAGTAGGTGTACGCACACTCGACCCGAGTTTAAAAATTGTTGCCCCGCTTCGTGAGTGGGAGTTCCAGTCACGCGAAGAAGAGATGGATTATGCGAAGGTTAATAAGATTCCAGTCGAGGCAACGAAGAAAAGTCCCTACTCGATTGACCAGAACATTTGGGGAGTTTCAATTGAGGCTGGAATCCTGGAGAATCCTTGGAATGAACCGCCTGAGGAGGCTTACCGAATCACGCGTTCACCCAGTCGAGCTCCCAGAACGTCTAAATACCTTAACTTGGATTTTCAAAATGGAGTGCCTGTTCGTCTGAATGGCGTGAAGATGTCGCTTGTGGAGCTCATTGAGAAAATCACGAGCCTTGCGGGTCAATATGGGATTGGACGCATGGATCAGATGGAGAATCGACTGGTCGGGATTAAGAGTCGAGAACTTTATGAGGCCCCTGCTGCTGAAGTCCTTCTTCTTGCTCATGCTGAACTTGAAGGGCTTGTGATGGACCGCGAGTTCATTCACTATAAGAGGGTTCTTTCTGAAAAATATGCGGAGCTCGTTTATTACGGTCTTTGGTTTTCTCCCTTAAAAGAGGCTCTTGATAGTTTCTTTAAGTCGAATCAAAAGCGCGTCACAGGAAAGGTTAGGATCAAGCTGACTCCTGGAAAAGCAATCTGCGTGGGGAAGTCTTCTCCTTACTCCCTTTATTCGGAGAAGCTTGCCACTTACACTGCGGAAGATCAGTTTGACCGAACGGCGGCGGAAGGATTCATGAAAATCTGGGGACTTCCCTATGAAGGGATGAAAGGAGGGAAAAAGTTATAAGTTATAAGT
>JACQLI010000014.1 GCA_016204125.1 Candidatus Omnitrophota bacterium | reverse complement strand
TTTAAAGTTGACGACCAGAAGAAACTGACGGACCTCTGTGCCAGTTTTCAAGAAACCGTTACCAGGTGGCTTGTTGAGAAGACAATTAACGCCTGCCGTTATAAAAAGGTGAAGGAGATTGTTGTAGGAGGAGGAGTGAGTGCCAATTCGAGACTGCGCGAGCTGCTTAAACAAGAAGCAGAACCTTACGGCATTCGGGTTCGCTTTCCTTCCTTCGCCCTTACTTTGGACAATGCCGCGATGATTGCAAGAAGAGGCTACGAACTTTACAAACAGGGACGACACTCAGACTGGGAAATTTCAGCGGATCCCAACCTTGCTATAGGAGAATCATGACCATGAACTGGCTTACTCCTCAGGATACAGAAATGATCGCAAGACTTATCCTCGCTACACTCTTTGGAGGGTTTATTGGCTTAGAGAGGGAAATTCATGGAAAGATGGCAGGTTTTAGAACGCACGCCCTTGTTTCTATCGGAGCAGCGCTTATCATGCTTGTCTCGGTCAACATCTATGATGTCTACAAAGGTGAAGCGCAAGTGGATCCATCACGGATCGCCGCTCAAGTAGTAAGCGGAATCGGATTTCTAGGCGCTGGTGCAATCATTCGATTCCCGACTGGCGTGAAGGGTCTCACCACAGCGGCTAGCCTTTGGGTCGCCGCAGGGATCGGTCTTGCTTGCGGAGTAGGCTTTATCAAACCCGCACTTGTTACCACCGTTATTACCTTATTTGTCTTGTGGGTTTTTGGGGTGATTGGTAGGCGTTTCGGTCTGACAGACGTCTGAACTATGAATCTTACCGCAAAAGCTATTGAGAAAATTCTAAGGGGTGTTGAGTCTAGGAGGCTTTCGAGCAAGAGGGCATTCGACAGGCTCAAAAACCTCCCGTACGAGACCTTTCCCTTCGCCCGTATTGATCATCACCGCGCGCTTCGAAAGGGTTTTCCCGAAGCGGTCTACGCACCTGGCAAAACGATTCCTCACCTTGAGAAAATCATCCATTCGATTAGGAAATCTGGCCAAAACCTCATTGTGACAAGACTTGATGAAAAGACCTACCGGTCTCTTAGAAAAAAATTCAAAGATCTGAGGTATTCCAAAGAAGCGAAGATTGCATACCTCAGCCAGAATCTGAGGCAATTTCAAATTCTCGCTTCACAAAAAAATGGAGAGATACCTTCCATAGCCGTTATCACAGGAGGGACAAGCGATTTGCCCGTGGCGGAGGAAGCGGCGCTCACTCTTGAGCTCACTGGCCGAAGGGCGGTACGTTTGTATGACTGTGGAGTTGCAGGGCTTCATCGGCTCTTGGACCAACTCCCCAAGCTGAGACAGGTTAAGGCGATTATTTGCGTAGCAGGAATGGAAGGCGCCCTGCCAAGTGTTGTCGCAGGTCTCAGCGATAAACCCGTGATCGCTGTACCGACGAGTGTCGGTTACGGCGCAAGTTTTAAAGGTGTCGCGCCTCTTCTTACCATGCTCAATTCCTGCGCCCAAGGAGTTGCCGTTGTGAATATCGATAACGGTTTTGGCGCAGCCTGTTTTGCAGTTTCCATCACTTCCAACAGATGAAGATTCTCGTCTTTAATTGCCCCCGAGGAGTAACGGGTGAGGGCATCATCAAAGCAATTCTTGATGCAGGACTTTCTTCTAAGAGAAAATTCAAGCCCCGCATCAGAGAGAAAATCGATCGCGCCCTCAAGTTGCTCAAGACCGTTCCACTTTCAAAATCAGAGACAAAGACAGCGACCGATCAAGTGACAAAGATAGTCTCGTCAATCGAAAATTTCGGAATCCAGAAATGTTTTGTCAGAAACTTGGCCATTGGAAGGAGGGGGAGGCCCGAGACCTTAAAACTTTTGCTCGGGTTTACGGTCGAACGGATTCCTGTGAATCAGGAAATCGTAACCCCAGCAGGTGCTGTTATCTTAGCAACCCTGTGTGAAAAGGAGACTTCCATTCCCTCTATGACACTCGAAAGGGTAGGCCACGGAGGAAACGAGATAAGAGTCAGTATCGGTGAAACCGCAGCCCCCTATCGAAAGGAGAGAATCCTTCTTCTTGAAACCAATATCGACGATATGAGCCCCCAGGGCTTTGAGCTCCTTTATCAGAGGCTCTTCAAGGCGGGGGCGCTCGATGTGTGGGTCCAGTCGATTTTAATGAAGAAAATGCGGCCCGCCTTCAAATTATCAGTCCTTCTGAATCATAAGGATCAGGAGAGGATTGCTGAGGTGGTTTTTAAAGAGACTCCAAGCCTGGGTGTTCGTTTCCTTGAAATCGATCGTTTTGCTCTTCCCCGCAAGAGCATCCGAATCATGACGCGATTCGGGCCTATTCGAATGAAGATCGGCTTCCTTAATTCGAAACATACTGTCGCAAGCCCCGAATATGAGGATCTCAAGAAGATATCCGAAAAGAAAGACCTCCCGTTTCAACAAGTTTATCGAGAATGTCTCTCAGATTGGGCTAAGAAAAGGGTTACTTTAAAGCACTAAAGTAAATCGGGTATGTTGCCGTTCTAAAAACAGCCTATAAAAGCTTGCAAAAATTACGGGAATGACTATACTTATCGTAGATGTTAGTCTATGATCAATCCTAGATTTTGATGCAAGAATGTAACAAGAATGTAATTGTAGGCAGAGAAGGGTGAGACCTTAACCAAGGGAGGAAAAAATGACAAAGAAGAACCTGGTAATTTGTCTGACTTTGCTTGCTGTGTTGATTACTCCGACGCTTGCTTTTGCGGCAAGTCCATGGACGGAAAAGTCAACCTACACTGAAAGATTGGCAGGCAAGTTGGAATTTGGCTTGACCAATACTTTGCTAGGCTGGGTGGATCTGTTTGCTGAGCCTAACAAAGCTGCCAATGAAGGTAAAAACGTGTGGGGTGGTCTTGGGAAAGGTTTGATTGACACTGTGGTGAACACAGTGGGTGGCGCGTTTCATTTAGTCACCTTCCCAATTCCTGTTGACATCCCGCTGCCAGAAAACGGCGTCGATCTCAGCTGATTTTAGTTCACACGCAAGATTTTAAATAAAGGGGGCCACGTTGAGTGGCCCCCTTTTTATATGTCTCTCTCACTTCTTCAGAATCTCATTGCCTTTCTAAGCGCAACCGTGGGGGCTGTAGTTGCTTTTGCGATCGGCGTATCCCACAAACAACTTTGTGCCCTTATTAGTTTTGCGGCAGGAACTTTGTTTGCTACCACCTTCTTTCATATTATCCCTGAGGCTTTTCATGCGCTTCCTATTTTCGCAATTGTCCTGGCGCTTGTTTCAGGTTATTTGCTTTTCTATTTGATAAGCCGCTATCTTTTTCACGTTTGTCCGGCTTGTGCGGCATCCCATTTTGATGAACAAACCGCCTCTGCTTTTAAAAGTATCGCGCTCCTTCTCGGCATTGCCCTTGGAATTCATTGTGTCATGGACGGGATTGCGATCGCCCTAGGAGGGGAGTTGGAAGAGAAAGTTGATCGGTCGATCTTTCTCACCATTACCATTCATAAATTTCCAGAGGGTCTCGCACTGTGTGCGCTCCTTCTGAAGGCAGCAATGGGCAAGGTGAAGGCGTTACTCGTAACGATGGCCTTTGAAAGTTCGACTTTCTTGGGTTGGATCTTGGGTCTTTTTTGGCTTAAAGGATTCCAAGAAGGTGGATGGTTCTATCTGATGCTGGTTCATGTGGGAGGAGGGTTTATTTACTTGGCGTTTCATGCCGTACTCAACGAGAGTAAGGAACATCCTTCGCGATACATCATTTTTTTCTTTCTGATTGGGGCAGGACTCATCGGTCTTACGAGTTTCCTTCCAGATTGACACCTTAGACGCCAGAAACTACAATTGCTGCACTATGACTCAGAAGCTTAAACTCGCACTTCCCAAAGGAAGCCTCGAAGAAGCCACCTATGCGCTGATGCGCAAGGCGGGCTTTAACACGAGCGTGAACAGCCGATCCTACTTTCCCTCAGTGGATGATCCAGAGCTTGAGGTGGTCCTCTACCGCCCCCAAGAGATGTCGCGCTATGTAGAGGATGGGGTTGTGGACTCGGGGCTTACGGGTCATGACTGGGTTGTAGAGAATAATTCAGATGTCTTGGAAATCTGTGAACTTACTTATTCGAAGCGGACCAAAAACCCTGTGAAGTGGGTCTTAGCTGTTTATGAAGATTCGCCTTTTAAAAGCGTTCGTGATCTTCGAGGTAAGAAAATTGCCACAGAGCTTGTTAACGTAACACGTGAATATCTTGAGAAGAACAAAGTGAAAGCAGAGGTGGAGTTTTCATGGGGTGCCACCGAGGTAAAACCCCCCAAACTTGCCGATGCCATTGTCGAAGCTACGGAGACAGGCTCAAGCCTTCGCGCGAATCACCTCCGCATCATTGATACCGTTCTTGTCTCAACCACTCGATTTATCGCCAATAAGAAAAGTTACACTGATCCCTGGAAGAAAAGAAAGATTGATAACATTGTGCTTCTTCTAAAAGGCGCCATCCTCGCTCAAGATAAAGTAGGTCTTAAGATGAATGTGGCGGAAAAGGATTTGAAAAAGGTTCTTAAGATCCTTCCCGCATTAAAAACTCCCACCCTATCTAACTTGTCCAATAAAGGTTGGTATGATGTGGAAACCATTATCGATGAGGCGATTGTCAGAGAGTTGATTCCCGAGCTAAAGAAGGCGGGAGCAACTGGAATTATTGAATACCCCTTAAACAAAGTCATTCCCTAAAAGGAGGAATTTGTGCCCTGGCCGAAAAAGCAGCGTAAGCGCAAGATGAATAAGCACAAGCGGAAAAAGAAGCTCCGCAAACACCGTCATAAGAAGAAGCCGTGGTCCTAAGGGGGGATGCGTTCTCTCTCCGTCGAATCGCCGGCTAAGTTAAATCTTTCTCTTCGCGTTTTAAGAAAGCGCAAGGACGGCTATCACGAGCTTTACACGCTTTTTCATCGGATTTCCCTGAGAGATACCCTTCAACTTTCAAAAAGAAAAGAGGGAATCCGACTCTATTGTTCGCATCCTAAAGTGCCCAAGAGGGGCAACCTCATTGTTGAGGCATTCCGCCTCCTCAAAAGACAGTTTCCCTTTCAGGGAGGAGTCACAGTTCGTCTCACCAAGCGGATTCCAGTAGGCGGAGGTCTTGGAGGAGGCTCAAGCAATGCTGCCCATTTTCTTCTGGGTATGAACAGACTTTACCGCTTAGGGCTTTCCCAGAAAAAACTTCTCACCCTTGGGGCAAAGCTCGGGTCGGACGTTCCTTTTTTTCTCTCAGATCATCGGTACGCCGTTGGAACGGGCAGGGGGGAGAAGTTACAGGGACTTTCTTTGAGAAGAAAACTCTGGTTTCTTCTTATTTGTAGCCCTAAAGGTCTTTCGACACGGAAGGTCTATCAAGGGTTACGCCTTGAGAGAAGATGGACTTCCTTGACAAGGGTAAGGCACGATGTTAAGATAACTTCCGCTTTCCTTCAAAGGGGAAAGTTTCGGCAAGCGACGCAATTTCTCAAGAACGATCTACAAGCAAGCGCTGAACGAATCAGACCGAGTCTTATGAAGGCGCGAGAAAGTCTAAGTGCCCTACAACTTGGACGCTGTCAGATGTCAGGAAGTGGTCCCACCTTATTCTTTATATTCCTATCTAAAAGGAAAACCCAGCAGGCACTCAGTAAAGTACGGAATCATTTATTGTCGAAGTCGTCATCACTTGCTCTGTGTCACTCATTTTGATAAGTAGGGGTGATTTGTGAAAATCACTGAGGTTCGAATTTTCCCCAAGGAAGGGGCGGATAAAAAGCTACGCGCTTTTGCCACCATTACCTTCGATGATTGTTTTGTTGTCAGGGATATTAAAGTCATTGAGGGGAACAAAGGCTATTTCGTGGCCATGCCTTCCAGACGGGTCAAGGAGCCGTGTCTGAAATGTGGACACAGAAATGTGATCCGATCGCGTTTCTGTAATCAATGTGGTTCAAGCCAGCCTCAGTTGGTCAATACCGCAGAACAGATGATGGATCCATCCACTCTCAGTCAGGCAGAACATAAAGATGTAGCACATCCGATTACAGCGGAATGTCGTGATTATATCCAGCGATTAGTTCTTGAGGCTTATCAGAGGGAGAAGGATAAGTTACAGACCTCTCACTTCCAAGGGCAAGCGCAAGGACAATAAAAGTCGCGTTGATTCTCGTCAACGCGGGAGGTAAGCGGGTGAAAAACCCGCTTTTTTATTAATTGTTGCCCGATGGTGAAACGGTATCACACCGCCCTTTTCCGCCCGAGGCGGATTCGCCTTTGGCGAAGGAGGCGAGGCTTTAATCTATGAGTTTCTGGGTTTATGTCTTGAAAAGCGAAAAGGACGGTCGTCATTATGTCGGTAGCGGTGCAGATGTTGACGAACGGCTTCATCGGCACAATCGTGGTGATTATCGATATACAAAAGGTCATCGGCCTTGGGTTGTTATTTACCGAGAAGAATTTGCCTCACGATCTGAAGCGGTAAGACGAGAAAGATTTTTGAAGACAGGAGTTGGACGCAAAGAGTTGAAAGAAAAATTAGTAACTTTATGATTTATTGCCCGGTGGTGAAATGGTATCACACTGCCCTTTGGAGGCAAGGTTCGAGGTTCGAGTCCTCGCCGGGCAGAATTAGTGTCACAT
>JACQLI010000005.1 GCA_016204125.1 Candidatus Omnitrophota bacterium | reverse complement strand
TGGGTTTTCCACACGAGCACGGATCCGAATCGATCGGGTAGTCGGATCAAGAACAGGGTCGAGAGCGTTGATGGCGCCGCTAAATTCTTGATCAGGAAAGGTCGGGACTCGGGCCTTGACAGACATTCCCACCTTTACAAAGGAAAGTTCATACTCATAGATTGCTGCGTAAACCCAAACAAATCCCTGCTTTGAAGAAAGGGAGGCTTGAATGGCTGGCGGAAGGATTAAGTTTCGATCTTGAGTTCCCCCTTTTTCAAGCTCTGCAATTTCTAGATCAGACATCCCGAGAAGTCTCAAGCGAACTCTGGTCGCCTCAACCAACGCCTGCGCCCGTTCCTTGGGTTCATGATAGGGACCGCTGTGTGCCTTCTGAACCCCTTGAAGAGCAGAGATAAACTCTTGCTGAGCTGTGAAAAGATCAGGGTCAAAAGCAACTTTCCCCGAGGTTCGAATCTCTTTGGCAACCTTTCTTTTCTCAACAACGCCAAGTTTTACGCCAATGATTTGTTGCCGATCGGTTGGAATATGGACCATGGCGTGGCCTGGAATTTTACTGACATCCCCTTCTGCTCCCATCGGAGCCTTCCCCTCTACTTTTTGCTTCGGGACAAGCTTCATGTTGCAAATGGGGCAGTCTCCTGGACGATCCGAAGTATACGTCGGATGCATGGGACAGTAATAGATCTGCCCTCCCTTTTGGGTCAAACTGAAGCCTCCTTTCTTTGAACTAAAAATGAGACGGGGCACGACAAAAAAGGTGAACGTGGACAAAATAACGGCCAGGATAATCAGATCTCGTCTTGTAATCTTTTTCATTGGGAAACTCCTCCTTTACTTAAATCAACGCCGACTATTCTTTCAAGATCGGCAAGGCTTGCTTCGCGCATCGCAAGCGCTTCGAAGTAGTGATGACGAAATTCGGTAAGTGCCTTCTGGGCCTCCATCACTTTCATAAAGTCGGATCGCCCTGTTTCGTAATCAGCTAATAAAGAATCAACAATCGATTCCGCCTGTGGAACGACATTGGATGCATAAAGCCTTACTGTCCGCTCGTTCGATTCATATTCAGCCCATACCTTCTGGACCTCATAGAGAACCATGTTCCTCATATTCTCATAGGCGCCTTTCGCGGCTCGGCTTTCCGCCCTCTTTTCTTTGATTTCGCCCACTCGTCCAAGGAGGGAAAACACGGGCACTTCGAATCCAAAAAATTGATCGTATTCTCGAATGCGGCCTTCACCAGGAAATTGCCTCGCCTCAAGACGAACCTGACCATCAGGAAGAAGATCGACCCAGGCTCTCTTCGCATCGGTTCTCGCCGCCTCAAGCCCATAGCGGACGGCACGAAGTTCGGGTCGATTTTCCAAAGCAAGCTTTGCGAGTAAGTCGCGATCAAATGTTGGACTTTCTTTATCGATCACAACCGCTACGCGAAGGGGTTTTTGTGCCTCACGCCCAAGGAGCGAATTGAGACGAGCAAGTGCTGTATCTCGCTCTTGATAATGTTTCGCAACCTCGTTGGTCATCGTCGCCAGTTCCGTATGGGCACGTAAAACCTCATGGTAAGGAATCTTTGCCGTTGCGTAGCGAGATTCTGCCGACTTGGACAGCCTTTCAAGAATTCTTTTAGTCTCTTCATGAAGAAGGATCTCGTGCTCTTTTAAGAAATATTCGAAATAAGCCTTTTTGACTTCGCTAATGATTTCCCTTTCCTTGCCATGGTAATCCTCCTCTGCCATTTTGGCTTCTTTGCGGGCCACGCGAGCCCTAAGAAAACGCTTACCAGGAAAAGGGATTTTTTGTGAAATCATCCACTCGATATTTTCTTTCCGATCCGCATCGATTCGTCCACGAGGAATTCCTTCAAAATCCGCTCCGATCATCGTGTCATCCCAAGAAGCGGCTTTCCAAATTCTTGCCTTGGCTGCCTTCCAGCGCTCCTGATAGGCGTAGAGTTCAGGATTTTTCTGAAGCGCCTCCTCGATAAGATCTCTCAACTCCAAAACTGGAACTTCAGAAGAGGCCTCCTTCACTTCAACCTTTGGCTCTTTTGCCGCAACGGGCGGGCGTTTGGCCATAGCCCAGGCGTCTCTCGTTGTGAGAACAAAGGCCATCATCACTGCTATTACAACTAGGGGTAAAGCTTTTAGATTCAATCTCAATTCCTCCTTTCTTAGAAAAATAGAGAAAAACCCAAAGGACACACAGAGTCCTTAGGGGGAAAACAGAAAGGAGAAATCTTAGATCAGGAGAATTCGATGGACGAGATAGAGAGGTGTTTCTTGAGAAAACCCTGGCGGAGCAAGACCTTTAAAATCAAAAGGGGTCTCTGAGGAATCAACCTTTGAAAGAGCCTCTTCAATTAATAAGAAAAGATGGGATGTGAAAATATTCGAAGGAAGAAGATTGGCTGTTTCTAATCTTGCTACGTCACGATGATCGCTTTTTAAATCCGTCCCTGGACAGCAGCAATCTTCAGTGCCGATTGTTGAAAGAGAAGAGGAAGAAGCTTCTTCATGAATGCAACAGCTACAGGCCCACCCGACGACGGGTGCCGCCAGAACCAAGAGCAACGTAAGAGCAAGAATCTTTTTCATCTCTTTATTTTCTAAATTTTGCAATGAGCTCTACAATTTCATTAAACTTTTCATTCCTTGCGCGAGGAGAACCCGATTTCACCGCTTCACTCACACAGCCTTCGAGATGCCGTTTAAGTATTTGATTTTCGACTTTCTCAATGGCGCCTTGAATAGAGCCTAACACCTGAAGGAGGTCCACGCAATAACGTCCCTCTTCAATCATCTTCTGGACGCCGCGGATTTGCCCCTCGATTTTCCGCAGTCTCTCAAGTTCTTCTTTATGAGAAGGATGGTCTGGCATCTTTTCACCTGGCCAAAGGATAGCATACCCCCCCAGGGTATGTCAAGCAGGCCTCCTAAAGCTTCCTGAGTCGAGCTACGAAAAAGCCCTCCATATCAGGGGTTGGGAGAATGCGCACAGTTCTCTTAACAGAAGGGTTAAAACTGACCCCCTCCCAAGCGGTTAGGCCTGAGCCTTGATTGGTTAAAGGGAGTTTGATTGATTCGATTTCAATAACCCCAGGAAATTTGTCAAAGGCCCAGCTTACAATACCTTCGTTTTCTTCAGGTGCAAAGGTACAGGTTGAGTAGACAAGAACACCGCCTGGTTTGAGAGCTGAGACGGCTGAAAAAAGGAGACCCTTCTGTTTCCTCATCATCTCCTTCACCTTTGCAGGCTTCCAGTAGTGAAAACTTGAAGGTTCATGAACAAGGAAACGCCCTTCCGCGCTGCAGGGCGCGTCTAAAAGAATGCGGTCAAAACTTTCTGGGTGTTCCCTACCAAATGATTCGCCGTGTCGAAGAGTCAATTCCACATTCGTTATTCCCTGTAACTCGATGTTTGCCTTTAACTTGAAGAATCGAATTTTATTGTTATCATTCGCAACAATCTGCCCCTCCCCTTTCATGAGATGGGCTATCTGAGTCGTCTTACTTCCAGGAGCAGCAGTAAGATCAAGAATTTTCTCACCAGGCTGAGGATCGAGAACAATCGCGGGGATCATGCTCGACAGACTTTGAACATAAATCTCCCCTTTTTTGTAGGTTTCCGTCTCTTGTAATTCCCTCAAGCGGCCGCTACGTAGAATGAAAGCTCCTGGACACCATGAAACTTTCTCAAGCCGAAAGCTTTGATGTTCAAGTCTTTCCTGAAGAACCTCAGGAGATGCTTTGAGGGTGTTGACACGAAAAGTCGTCGGCCTTGCCTCAGTAAAGGTATTTGCAATCCCATTCCATTTCTGGGAGGGGATGATACGCCTGAGTCTCTCGAGGAAAAGTTCGGGTAACCGCTCGACTTCTTTTTTCATATGCCGTATATTACGCGCGAACCCAAATGATGCAACCAGTTTCAGCATCCACCTGTGGCTGTTATGATAATCGCCATTGGTGTCTGCAACACTCCTTGGCCACTAACATACTCTGCTATCATCCTTTTACGATTAATACGGAGTGACTTAACAATGCAGCCAGTTTTGATAATCCAAGGAGGAGCGGGACGGGCATTCTCCGCCGAAGGCGGATCCGCCTCTGGCGGAAGCGATTCGAAGCGTCCTGCTCGGATTCGAAAAAAAATATCGCGCATCCTTACTCTCGCCTACGAAAAGCTTATTCGAACGAATGCTCTTGAAGCGGTCACATATGCGGTTTGCCTCCTTGAGGACGATCCTGAATTCAATGCAGGCACAGGATCGCAGCTTCAGTCAGACGGCAAGGCGAGGCTCTCTGCTTCGATTATGGATGGACCGAGCGAACGCTTTGCGGGCGTTATCAATTTGGAACAAATCAAAAATCCAATTCTTGTCGCAAAGGCCCTTTTGGATGAAAACGATCGTATCTTAGCAACGGAGGGTGCGCTGGCTTTCGCAAGAAAGCTTGGCTTCAAGATTGTAGATACTCGGACCGAGGAATCGATCAGACGATGGAAAAAGTACCGACCCCCCTCCATCTCCTCCCCCCGCAGAGCGGGGGGAGGACTAAGGTGGGGGGAAAGAAAGGGTGAGTCCTATGAGACGGTCGGGGCCTGTGCTTTGGATCGATTTGGAAACTTGGCGAGTGCAACATCAACAGGGGGACGTGGATTCGAATGGCCTGGCCGAGTCAGTGACAGCGGAATGCCTGTGGCGAATTACGCGGATGAGAAGTGCGCTGTCTCTGCCACAGGAACGGGAGAACAGATTATCGATGAAGGTCTTGCTATTAAAATCGTAACGCGTGTCCGTGACGGGCTGGCAATCGATAAAGCTTTTCAGAAAACCTTCAAAGAAGTTGCTTCGCGCGGAAGACAGATCGGAGCGATTGGGGTCGACAGGAGGGGTAAGGTAGCGCGGGCAACGACTACCGATGTCCTGATCTACGGCTGGCAAAAAGGAAAAAAGAGGTCCCTTTTTTAGGAAAGTTCGAACTCGAGCTCCCTTTGAGGGGTGGGACGCCTAAAGGGAGCGCGTTTTGCCCTAGATTCCTTCTGATTCATTCCTAAATTTTTACTCCATACGTCAAAAAGCTTCTCGATATTTTCCCAATAAGGACCTTTTCCGTGATGGCGCTCGCCAAAATTGGAATTCGTAAGTTTCCCCTCTCTCACTTCCCTGATCCGATTCACTATCTTTTCAGCCCTAAGAGGAAGATGTTTTCTGATCCGTGAAAGAAAAACTTCCTTAACACTCCCTGAAAGGCGAAGAAGAGAAGGGGCTGCGTGCTTAGCTCCGCATTCCTTGGCTTTCTTAAGAATCTTTGGAATATCCGAATCGTTAAGCCCAGGGATAATCGGTGCAACGAGAACGCCTGCGTCAAGTCCTGCCTCGGCTAAAATTTGAACCGCCTCAAAACGTTTGCTGACCGATGCCGTATTGGGTTCGATGAGGCGGGCTATTTTCTCGTCAAAGAAAGGAATGCTTATTGAAATGTTGAGATGCGTCCTCTCATGAAGCTTCTTGAGAAGTCCGACATCTCTCGTGATGAGAAATGATTTGGTGATAATCCCTAAGGGATTCCCAAACTCCAGACAGACTTCGAGGCATCGACGCGTTAACCCATAACACGCCTCAAGAGGCTGGTAACAATCGGTGTCTCCTGAGAAGACGATCAACTCTCCTTTCCAGGGAGGTTTGAGGAAAGTTTCCCTTAAAAGCTCGGGCGCTTTCTTTTTAACTACAATCTTGGTTTCAAAGTCGGTGCCAGCTCCAAAGCCGAGGTATTCATGCGAAGGTCTGGCGTAGCAGTAGGCACAGCCGTGGAAGCATCCGCGATAAGGATTAAGGCTCCAGCGAAACCCTAAATCAGGTGAGTCGTTACGGCTCAGGATCGACCGTGTCGTGTCTTCAAAAACATCGACCTGCGTGGGCGGGGTGTTTCCTTCGAAATATTCAACAAAGTGAGACTCAAAAGGATTGGGCGGGTTTTCGACTCTTTTCATGGACTTTCTTTTCAGAAATGTGGAGACATTCGATGAAACGGCTGTCAACCCCATAACTGGGGTCGAGTCTCGCAAGTTCCTGCTCCATGTTTTCTAAGGCCAGCGCTAAGAATGGCCTCATCGAATCCCTCTCTTGATGAGGGGAAAGGTAACTCAAAAACTTTTCCTTCAACTCTTTCGAAAGAGTCTTTTGGGAAGCTTTCTCGGTAAATCCTTCCTTCAAGAATGACAGCACCTCCTTCTCGGAAAGAGGTTCAATTGAAACCTTTCCCTGTATGACAAAATGGGCGAAGATCGTCCCAAGAAGAGAAAACAGAGAGACTTTATGTTCCCCTTGTCTTGCCGCGAGATTGAGTCTGTGAAAAAGATAGGGGAATTCCTTTGAAAGAAATTCATGGATTCTTTCAATTTGCAAAATTGCCTGTTGGGTCCTCGAGAGATCCTGAAGATTCCTAAAATCGCGCAACGGTTCGGGCTCGCCTTGAATAGAGATATCAAAATACTCAGGAACGATTTGGAAGAGGCCTCGAAAAAGCTGCTCATAAGGCGGGTTGAGAAAGGCCAAGAACGGTTTGTAAGACCCCTTCCAATGGGTTTCTACAATCTTCGACGCTTTCTCCCTGAGGTCAATGAGAGAAGTTACCCCCCAACGGAAAATGATTTCAAGCCATCTTTCGCTCATCACTTCTCTGGCTCGAGACAAGTCTTTCTCTGATAAGATTTCAAGCCCCAGACTCAAAAGGCTGCGCGCCCGATTGACTCCTCGACGCACCTTCTCCTCAGAGGCAAAATCAATTCCCTCACAGGAGACCAATTTGTTGGAAAGCCATGCCAGTTCTTCCTCGATCCCTTCAAGGACTTCCCGAGGACCTTCCCGCATAAAAAGAAGGACTTCATCTAGAAAGAGTCTTTCCTCAGACCAAAACGTAAGGTAATGAGGGGCTCTCACGTTTGGGTCATCTTTGACTTCTGCATAAAAATGTTTGCCGTTTTTTCTTGGAAATTTTTCAAATTCACTTTTCGACAGAGGGCGAAAAATGTGATGGGCTGTTTCGGGATCGGGAAATCCCCTTTCAGCAAGACGGATTCCTCGTTTTTGGTAGGCTTCTTCCTCAAGCTCATAATCCAGTTCGCCGAGCAGGCCTTCAAGGATGGCGGCATAACGACCCCTATGATTCTCGTAGAGAACTTCGATCGCGCGTCTCACTATTTCGATGTTCTCCTCTGTGACCAAGATGAAATAGCGCTCATCAAGTGTAAAGTAAGGGCTGTCTCCCAGGACCTCGTCTGTGGGGTATTCGGTTTCAGGTTTGATGACTTGAATCAGGTTCCTGAAACCTGAGACCACGGTTTCATAGTCCATCTCAACAAGCCACGCAAGAAGTCTTTGCTCATCCGCTTCTTCAAGCACTTCAAGCCAGCGGACAAAGCCCTTTGCGCTGATACGGTCTTTCTTCCAGCAATCAATGTCCGAGATGAAGAAAAGTTGAGGAAGGCTAGCGTAGCGGAGGATCTCGCTCCGTTCTTCAAGATCCATTTCCCGAGTAACCAGATAAAGTTCTTCTTGAGAGAGGGATTGGGCAAGACGAATGGGATCACGGGAATGGAGAATGAGATCCCCCTTTTCCCTGAAAGAAGTCTTATGAAAGATCTGCTCTTGTTCTTCTAGGCTGAGATGCTCAAATTCCTCTTGGTCCATGGCTACCTATTATTCTAGCCGATGAACCGAGGGAGGAAAAGCCTTTGGGAAAAAGATTCTTCATTTCACCAGATAGGCTCGCCACAGAAATCTGGCCTGGTGCCTGTGGTCGGGTAAGGTAACCGTAGGTTAGGAGAGAGCCGAATAAAGGACCGAGGGTACGGGAGAGAATGCCGCGAGGCCCCATGGCAATGGAAATGAGATTTTGATTACGGTTCCGATGAGTGAAAAGTAAGAGGCGGGCTGTATCACCAGGATTCTTTGCCCACGTTGCAATTTTCACCATGTCACCACCCATCTTTTTTCCTCTTCTCAGTATCCCTTCAAGAGCCCTTTCGGAAGGAGTTGATTTGAAGTTGTGATAGGAAAGGATTGTCTTCTTACCTCTCCGATGAGCAAGAGGAACGAGTGTTTTTATCAGGCGGGGTGAACTTAGTTCAATATCAATGGCCGAAACTTGGGGAAGGATTTTTTGAAAAAGTTCCAGCCTCTTCGAATCAGAAAGGGTTCGTCCACCCCCTTCTTTCTTACTTCGAATCGTGGCGATAATCGGGAGGCGGGACTTTTTTAATGAACGAATCTTCTCAAAAACCTTGTCCTTATCAAGTGAGCGGAAACGGTCAATTCGCGCTTCAAGAAGGTTGGCTCCAAGATGGCGGGCTCTTCGGACTAGCTTGGGAGGGTCGGAATCAGTGACAGTGGCTACAATCTTAACCATACAAACGGCTGATCCATTCCTTGAACCAAGGGGGGCGCCAGATCATCACGTAGGAGATAAAAAGGGCGCCAAGCGGAATTGCAAAGAATGCAAGGTCAACAACAAGGATCAGGAATGCTAGAAGAATTCGAGTCCCAAGCGGCACGCTCAGGAACACCCCATGGAGTTACCGCAGTTGAGGCACTTGTAACAAGAGCCTGAGCGAACCGTGACGTGGCCACAGTGATCACAAAAGGGTGCATCACCCATCATGTGGGAAAGATGCTCGTCCAATGGAACAAGAGAGACCGTGCCGTCGACATTTGCTTGGGCAAGACGCGGGGCCGTGACAGCCTCTTTTCCGTTCCCTGCCCCGTTACCCGTCACAGCTTTTCCATCACTGTGGATACCCTCGCCATTTTTGGGAGGAACGGACTCTGGTTTCTGCTTCACGGGCTTTGCTTCGATTGTCCCTGGAGCAGGGGGGACTTGTACGAAATCAACGCGGCCCAAATACTCCATTCCCAATACTCGAAAGATGAAATCGACGATGGAGGTGGCATATTTCACATTGGGATGATCGACGCTCCCCTGTGGTTCGAAGCGGGTGAAGGTGAAGACGTTGACATACTCATCAAGGGGAACACCGTATTGAAGACCCAGCGAAACTGCGATTGCGAAACAGTTCATCATCGAACGATAAGCCGCCCCCTCTTTGTGAAGATCGACAAATATCTCGCCGAGTGTTCCATCTTCATATTCACCCGTCCTCACGTAAACCTTCTGTCCCCCTACACGAGCCTCCTGGGTAAACCCGTAGCGTTTCTTGGGAAGTCTCCGTCTGTGGAGGACGGGCTGCTGAGAGGCTTCCTCTTTTTTCTCGGAAGTGCCGCCTGAAGTGGCGTTAAGAGGCTGCGAGGCCTTGGAGCCATCCCTGTAAAGAGCTGCTGCCTTCAGACCAAGCCGCCATGCCTCGATATAGAGCTTTTCAATCTCTTCGACTGTGATTTCATTTGGAAGATTGACGGTTTTAGAGATCGCCCCCGAGATGAAGGGCTGAGCGGCTGCCATCATTTTAAGGTGAGACATGGGCTCGAGGAATCTCTTTCCAGTTTTGCCGCAGCGATTCGCACAGTCAAAGACAGGAAGATGCTCAGGTTTGAGGTGAGGCGCCCCTTCAATCGTCATCATCCCGCAGATCACATTGCCCGCCTCTTCGATCTCAGCCCCAGAGAAACCGAGCGCTTCGAGAAGATTGAAGTTGATGTCGTCATACTGCTCGGGTTTGATCCCAATGCGGCGAAGCGTTTCTTCGCCCAACGTCCATTTGGTAAAGGCAAAGGGGAGATCAAAAACGCCTGGAAGAATGGTTTCGATCTTACGAAAATCTTCTTCCTTTAATCCCTTTTCCCGAAGCGTGATTTCATTAATCCAAGGGGCACCCTTCAGCGAACCTGTCCCCTGGATATATTCAACGATATTCTGAATTTCACCCTCTGAATATCCGAGTTTTCCTAAAGCGCGGGGTACGGATTGGTTCACAATTTTGAAATAGCCTCCACCTGCAAGCTTCTTAAACTTGACGAGTGCAAAATCAGGCTCAATCCCTGTGGTATCACAATCCATAAGGAGCCCGATTGTTCCAGTGGGCGCTATGACTGAGGCCTGGGCATTCCTGTAGCCAAATTCCTCTCCCACTTCGAGCGCCTGATCCCAGTCCTCATGAGCCGCTTCAAGGAGATCGGAAGGGCAGTGGTTAGGATCGATCTTATGGGCGGCGTCGCGGTGCTTTTGAATCACGTGAAGCATGGACTCTCTGTTTCTGGCATAACCTGGGAAAGGACCTTTCGCCTTAGCGATCTCTGCTGAAGTGAAGTAGGCATGTCCTGTGAGAATTGCTGTGATGGCGCCACACATAGCAAGGGCCTCGGGGCTGTCGTAGGGAATGCTATTCACCATGAAGAAAGTTCCAAGATTAGCATAACCCAATCCAAGCGGTCGATAGTCGTGGCTATTCTCGGCGATAACCTTGGTTGGATAAGAGGAGTTATCAACAATGATCTCCATGGCGGTAATGAAAACCCGTACGGTGTGCCTGAAGGCCTCGATATTAAACTTTCCCTCCTCATCTACAAATTTCATCACATTGATGGAAGCGAGGTTGCAGGCTGAGTTGTCGAGGAACATGTATTCGCTGCAAGGATTGGAAGCGTAGATACGGTCTGTATTAGCTGATGTGTGCCAATCATTAATCGTCGTGTCAAACTGGACCCCTGGATCCGCACAGGCCCAGGCTGCGTGAGCGATCTTTTGCATAAGATCCCGAGCTTTGTAAACCTGGTGAATCTCGCCCGTTGTCCTGTATCTCGTAGCCCATTCTTTATCCTCGAGAACAGCCTTCATAAACTCATCTGTAATTCGAACCGAGTTATTGGAATTCTGGCCAGAAACGGTCTTGTAAGCCTCCCCATTAAAATCTACAGGGTAGCCTGCGGCAATCAGGGCTCTTGCTTTCTTTTCTTCCTTCATCTTCCAGTCGATAAAATCAACAATTTCAGGGTGATCCATATCCAGACAAACCATCTTGGCAGCCCGCCTTGTAGTTCCTCCTGATTTGGTGGCTCCTGCGCCCTTGTCCAGGACCTCAAGAAAGGACATCAGACCCGAAGAGGTTCCTCCGCCAGACAGTTTTTCGTATTTGCTACGAACCTTGGAGAAATTGGTTCCTGTCCCTGAACCAAATTTGAAAAGCCGAGCTTCGTTTTTCACAAGATCGAAGATCGACATGAGGTCATCGCCAACAGGCTGGATAAAACATGCAGAACATTGAGGGTGAGAATAGGAGTCGGTTGTCTCGCGGATTTCTTCCGACTCAGGATCCCAATACCAGCTGCCGCCCGATCCCTTGATGCCATACTCATGATAAAGACCGCAATTAAACCAGACAGGAGAATTGAAAGCCGATTTCTGGGTAATCAGCATGTGAGCTAGTTCAGCTTCGAAAGTATCTGCATCCTCTTTGGTATGGAAGTAGCCCCTTAGCGTTTCGCCAGCTACCCTCAATGTACGAGCAACCCGATGAACAACTTGTCTTGCGCTTATCTCGTGTCCTGTCCCAGGAACTCCAGCCTTTCTAAAGTATTTTGAAACTATGATATCAGTTGCCAATTGGGTCCAATCCTTAGGAACTTCGACGTTTTCCATTTTGAAAACTGTGCTTCCGTCGGGATTGGCAATGACTGAGGTTCGCTTTTCATATTCGATCTCATCAAGCGGATCCACACCTGAATGTGTAAAGAAACGCTTAAAAGAAATTCCGCGTTTCCTCGAAGAGGGTGCGGCCTTGTACGTTTTAACGCTCATTGGCTTCTCCTTTGGGCTTGCGGGCGGACTATACAGCTTGCCACCACAAACTTACCACATATTGGGTTCGGTATCAATACGAATACCATATCTTGTATCTCCATGGAATAGATCGGCCCTGTTTGATTTCACCTTTAGTTCTTTTCTGAGAAGGCCTGTTGAAAAATCGAAGAGAAAAAAATAGGATAATTTCGAGGAATGAAATTATCCTTTTTAACCCACCCTTGTTGTGTTAGATGAAAACATTGTTGAGAAAATCGTTTCTCTTCTTTCCTTTAAAATTTTCTCACTCCCTTAACCTTCTCTTCGCTCAAAGAACGTTCCTCAAGACCTGTGTCGCATTCTAGTGAAGAAAAAGGTAAAGTCAAATAAAAATTTTGATTTCTTATTTCCCAATACAGAATTCCTGAAAAATCACGTCGAGAAGATTCTCGGAGTGGATTTCTCCCACAAGTTCCCGAAGTGCGTCGAGGGCTGCTTTTAGATCTACCAGAACAAGCTCCGCAGACTCTTTTCTCTGAAGTGTGTCTTGTGAACGCTTAAGTGCTTTCTCGGCTTCTTCAAGCGCCTGTTTATGACGAAGCCTTGTTAAAGTCAAACTCTGCTGCATGACCCCAGCTTGATTGATTTTTTCCTTGATCCTTTCTTCTAACTCCAAAAGACCTGTTCCGTTTAAACAAGAAATCAAACATGGTTTCTCGTTTGGGATAAGACGGATCACCTTTTCATAATCAAGTTTTTGAGGAAGATCGGTTTTGTTAATAACGAACAAGAAATTCTTTGGGGAAATCTCGCTCAAAATAGCTTCGTCCTCCCTGCTCCATTCTTGTGATCCATCGACTAAGAAAAGAAGGAGGCCTGCGTCTTTGGCATAACTCCGAGTCCTTTTCATTCCCATTTGATCAAGCTCATCTTTGGGGAGAAGACCAAGCCCTGCTGTATCAACAAGCCTTACCGCTACCCCGCCTATTTCAATCGTTTCCTCTAACGCATCTCTAGTTGTTCCAGGTAGTTGCGATACTAAGGCCCTTTCCCTGTCAAGGAGTGCGTTTAAAAGTGAGGATTTCCCGACATTGGTGCGACCCACAATCACCGTAAGGATTCCCTCCCGCATAATGAGTCCTCTCTTGAAACTCGCAATAAGACTTTCAATTTCTCTTCTGACGTTAGTCATTTGGTCCAGAAGTTCTTCCTCGGAATAGGTGTCTAAGTGTTCATCTGGAAAATCAAGACTTGCTTCGAGGTGCGCATAGATTTTCATGAGATCTGTCTTGAAATGGTTGATCTTCTCAGAAAGTCTTCCGCGTAGTTGTAAGACAGCGGCCTCAAGAGAAGTTTCGCTTTTTGCTCGAATCAAATCGAGGACCGCTTCAGCCTGTGTCAAATCAAGCTTCCCATGAAGAAAGGCCCGTTTTGTGAATTCGCCAGGCTCAGCGTGGCGGGCTCCGTTTCGGATAAGGAGCTCGAGAATTCGTGCGGTAAGACGTGTTCCGCCGTGGCAGCAGATTTCGACAACATCTTCGCCCGTATAAGAATGAGGAGTTTTGAAAAGATGAACGAGTACTTCATCTATCAGATTTTCTTTTTCATCCACCCAGTGACCATGATGAATTGTGTGCGTTGGTTCCCTGCTTAGTTTTCTATTTCGAGAGGGGATGAAAAATCGCTGGGCAAGAGAGATGGCCTTCTTGCCGCTGACGCGGATGATGGCGATTCCGCCTTCTCCAGGCGGCGTAGAAAGTGCTGCAATAGTATCTTCCAGATCTAGCTTTGGCATAAAGGTCTTAATTCTCCCACCAAGTAAAAAGAACCTGTAATCACAATCATATCTTCTGGCCTAGCCAACTTTTTAGCATAAGCGAGCGCCTCTTTGGAAGAGTTCATTGGAATAAGGACGGGGAATTTCCCCTTAGCTTCAGCTAAGAGTGTGGCTACCTCCTTGGAACGTAAGCTATCGCTGTGTGTAAGGATACAAATATTTGAGAGGCTCGCTAAGTAGGGAATCATTCGGTCTGAGCGCTTATCGCCAGAAGTCCCAAAGATAATGATCTTCCGCTTTTTTGGGAAAAGCCTTTTTAGATTACGTGAAAGCGCCCTGATGGACTGGGGATTATGGGCTACATCTAAGAGAATAGTGGGTCTCCCCTTAAAGATTTCCATGCGTCCAGGCCAGCGGTTTGACTCGGTTCCTTTAAAGATCGCCTCACGAGTCACAGGAAGTTGATAGCGATCCCTCAAAATAACGGCCGCCCTTATCGCAGCTCCCGCATTGATCTTTTGAAAGTCACCTAAAAGCCCTGTGTGAATACCCCTTAGATAAAGCGGCCGCCAAATCGGACAATGTCTTTTCTTCGCTGTCTTCTTAATCTCTTGAAGAGCTTCTCGCGGTTCAGGCGCTACAACAACGTCACGATAAGGTTGGAGAATCGCTGCTTTTTCATGCGCAATCTCGGCTAGTGTGTTGCCGAGAAAAGCTTCGTGATCAAAATGAATCGGTGTGAGAATTGCGAGCTTCGCTGGGAATACGTGTGTGGCATCAAGCCTTCCTCCCATTCCTGCCTCAAAGATGGCAACGTCGACTTTCTTTTCTTTAAAGAGAAGTGCGGCAAGAAGAGTCATGATCTCAAAATAGGTAAAGGCTTTTGTCTCCACTTCGCGAAGTCTTCTTCGAATTTTCCAAAGCCCTTTTGCAAAATCGCCTTTTGAGACGGGGTGAGCGCCAATCCAAATTCGCTCATTCGGACTTTCGATATGGGGAGAATGGTAAAAACCGACTCGCAGACCAGAGGATCTTAGGATCTCGGAAAGGAAATACCCTGTAGAACCCTTCCCTTTAGTCCCCGCGATCACAACGGCAAAGAGTCCTTTCTCAGGGTGATGGAAAATCTCAAGTAGGTTTCGCATCCGTTTGAGATTCCAGATTCGCGAATGCGGTTTTGGAACCTGTTCGAGATTAAGGAAGGAGTTTAGATAACGAAGTGCCTTGCGGTATTGCATATTTCAATTTCGAAATCCGAATATCGAAATAC
>JACQLI010000012.1 GCA_016204125.1 Candidatus Omnitrophota bacterium | reverse complement strand
CTCATGTTGAAAAAATTCTTATTCTTCCTTCTTGTTTTTCTTGTCAGTCTTCCCGTATGGAGTCAAGATTTCTTGAGTAAAAAGGTTGTTAAACTTGGTGAAACGGTTCCTGACTTTCAACTTTCCGACACCACGGGCAAAGTAACAAAGCTCTCTGATCTTAAGGGTAAAATTGTCATGATCCACTTCTGGTCTGCGACTTGCCCTTTTGTGGCGAGGTATGAAGAACGCATTCAGCAAATCACCAAAGACTATGTAGATAAAGGAGTTATAGTGCTAGGGATTGATTCGAATGTCAATGAAACGCAAGACCAGATTCAAAAAGTAGCTAGTGAGCGGAATGTGAACTATCCCATTTTGATCGACAAGGGCAATTCCATCGCCGATCAATTCGGCGCTCTAACAACTCCCCACGTTTTCTTAATTGATCGTGAGGGAAAACTTATCTACGAAGGTTCGGTAGATGATCAAGGTTGGGGTGAGGACAACCCTGTAACGAAGCACTACGCGAAGGATGCGATCGAAGCCCTTATCGCAGGCAATCCAATTTCTAACCCAAGCACTCAAACTTTTGGTTGTACGGTCAAACGAGCTTTGTAGGAAAAACAAGTATCTATGGAAAATAAGTATAAGAACTGGATCCTGGGAAGAATAAGAAGCTTTGTCTTCAGTTTCGCGGGTCTTAAGGATATGCTCAAAACTCAGCATAATGCCTGGATCCACGGGGCGATGACAGTTCTTGTGCTTTTGGTTGCTTGGTGGTTAGGTCTGGATCCTGTTAAATTCGGACTTATTGTTCTTGCCATTGTGGGTGTTTGGGTAGCAGAAGCTTTCAATACCGTTTCGGAAGTTGTAGCCGATATTGTTTCTCCTCGTTACTCACTCGGGGCAAAGCGGGCCAAGGATATTGCTGCAGGTGCTGTTTTGATTGCTGCAATGGGCTCTGTGTTGATTGGAATCACAGTTCTAGGTCCGCCTCTCTATCAACGTTTCTTAGAAATGCTTCGGCCTTAGCACGAATCTGGTGCGAATTGAATTTCGTCTGAATTGGGTTTTATCTCAAAAGGTTTCTCCAAGAGGCTTCAAATTACCAGCCTGCTACTCTCTCCTAACTGAATACGTCAAGAGGATTTGCCATTTTCGTTCCTTGTGAGTTTTTAGGAACTCTGCAAGAAAGGTCTTCTAAGAGGGGAGAAAAAATTGGGTTTGTGACCGTACTCCAGGAGCTCAAGTTTTGTCATCAGAAGAAGTTGCAACTTTTTTAGAGAAACTTCTTCAGTCTGGAACGAAGTGCCTCCAGATTGTTATCGGGGGTCCTGATGGGGAGTTGCGCTCGCTTGAGTCAGATTTGAGGTGTGGAGCTTTGGTCCTTTGACGCTACCCCATGAAATAGCAGCGGTTGTGGCATCCGAGCAGATTTATAGGGCTTGGACACTTATCCGTAAGTTTTCCTATCATTCTGAGCACGTTCTGCGGTAACTTCATACCATTATTCAAGTTATGCGAGAAAAAATCTTGACATGTCATTATTTCCCTGTTAACCTTTGCGCATCTTCAATTTTGACAATCAGTTGTGACTCGACAGGCCGTCAAAACTGGGTTTGAGATAGCGGGGGGAGGTGAGATGAATGACCAAGAAAGACATCGTTATCAAAGTTTCCAATGATACCAATGTAGCGCAGATCGATGTGAAAAAGGTTGTTCAGAAAACTCTTGATGTGGTTGTAGAAAGTCTCGAGCGAGGAGAGACGGTTGAACTTCGCAATTTCGGTGTTTTCAAGGTGAAGAACCGACGGGGACGCATTGGAAGGAATCCTCGTACCGGTGAAGAGGTACAAGTTCCGGAGAAAAAGGTTGTGGTCTTTAAGCCGGGTTTGATTTTGAAGGCGAAGGTTAAGTAAGCTGAATCAAGGAAACGGGTTGAGAAGGGGAGGGGCAGTATGGCGGAAAAAGGGAAAGTAAAATGGTTTTCGAACGTCAAAGGTTTTGGTTTCATTGAAAAAGAAGGTGGCGGACAAGACGTCTTCGTTCACTACTCTGCAATCCAGGGGGAGGGTTACAAAACTCTGGAAGAGGGGGAAAGCGTAACCTTCGAAGTCGTTCAGGGAGAAAAAGGCCCTCAGGCAGCAAACGTGGTCCGTACCGGGAAAGCAGAAAAGAAAGAAGCTCCTTCCGCTGAGGCGCCGCCCGCTGCCAAAAAAGAAGAAAAGGCACCTTCCAAAGAAGGACCTAAAAAAGAGTCGAAATAATCTAACTTGCCTCGTGGCCTTCGGCGTTTTTATGTAGATCGTGCTTTCTCTGCTGAGGGTGCCATTCTTAACCTCTCGCCTCGCGAAACCTTTCACCTTCACCGGGTCTTGCGTTTGAAACGAGGAGATAAGTGTCGAATCTTTAATCGACAAGGACGGGGTGCCGAAGCCACTATCGATTCCATTTCTGAGACTGAAGGAGCGAAGTTGAAACTCGCAAAAATCTTCTCCTTAGAACAAAAATCTCTTTTTCTCAAAGTGGGACAAGTCCTTCCTCAAAAAAGAAAGATGGATGATTTGGTTGAAAAAAGCGAGGAATTGGGAATTCAGGAACTGTGGGCGCTTGAGAGTGAGAGAAGTGTTGTCAAAATGAGCGTTGATGCAAAACTGAAAGTCAGGCAACGTTGGGAACGGATTGTGATTGAAGCAGCCAAACAGTCAGGAAACCCTATCCTCACAGAAGTCAAAGGTCCTGCATCCTTTAATAAAGTCATTGAGGAGGAACTGAACCCAGCAGAGCCCGTGTTTATTTTTCATACCGACCCTAGAGGTATTACTTTTTCGAACATGATTGAGGAATGCAGGAATTTACAAGCGGCTAAAGAGACGCCTTCGATTTTTCTCTTTTTTGGCCCCGAAGGTGGGTTTACTGAAAAAGAGGTTAGGTTAGCCGAGTCTCGAGGCGCGAAACGGGTTTTCTTAGAAGGCTCTACTCTGCGTCTTGAAACCGCTTTTATTGGTGTCGTTAGCGCTATTCGATTTTTGATGTTTTGAAAACCTATGAAAAAAGTTCACTTTCTCACACTTGGTTGCAAGGTCAATCAGTACGAAACGCAGGCGATGCGAGAATCCTTACTTAGGCGAGGCTTTGAAGAGACCAAGAATGGCGAAAGTGACTTTATTGTTATCAATACCTGCACTGTTACCCAAGAGGCTGATCGTGAAAATCAGTATTGGATCAGACGGTTCAGGCGTGAGAATCCCAACGCCAGAATTGTGGTAACGGGCTGCTGGGTTAAAAGGAATAGAAAAGAGATTGAAGCGCTTTCTGGAGTCGACCTCATCCTTTCGAACAGGGAGAAAGAAGGCCTGGCGGATCGACTTGCACATGGTTGTGGAACTCCTGAGGTGCAGAAGAGGTGGGAATACGATTCGCTCGAAATTTCTACTTTCCGAGGACATGGCCGCGCTTTTCTTAAAATTCAAGACGGCTGCAATCATGCCTGTACTTTCTGCAAGGTAGTTTTGGTTAGAGGTCTTTCTCGGAGCCGCTCTCTTCGTGAGATTGTGGAAGAAGCGAAAAGACTCAGTGGTTCGGGCTTCCGTGAAGTGGTATTGACTGGAATACAGCTTGGAGCATACGGTCTTGACCTTGAACCAAAGTCGAATTTAGTTTCTGTCCTAGAGGCCTTGTCAGCTATTCCTGATATTGAGCGGATTCGACTGAGTTCGATTGAGCCCATGGATGTGAAGGGGGATTTAATCCAGAGCATAAAGGGTTTACCCAAGGTTTGTCCGCAGCTTCACATACCTCTCCAATCAGGAGATGACGAGATATTAAAGAAGATGAATCGACGTTACGGACGAAATTTCTACCTCGATCTGATTGGTGAGCTTCGTCAGGAGATACCCGATTTTTGTCTTTCAATGGATGTAATGATCGGTTTTCCAGGTGAAGAAGAGTCGCATTTTGAGAATACCCTTTCTCTTATTAAGGCAACAAGCCCCATACGGATTCACGCCTTCCCTTACAGTTCACGACCTGGAACGCGCGCAGCTCGTTTAGAGAACCTTCCCAAGCGAGTCATACGAGAAAGAATGCAGCGCTTCAAGGTTTTTTCAGAAGAGGTGGTGCATAAGGCAAAGGGAAGGTTTCTGGGCCGAACTTTTCATGTTTTGGTTGAAAGCAAAGTATCACAGGGAGAACTTTATCAAGGCCATACTGCTCACTACCTGAAGGTTTACTTTCAGGCGTCTCCTGAATTTCTGGGTAAGGCCGTACAGGTAAAACTTTTAGAAGTGACAGATGATGGAATTTTGGGCCGAAAAGAAATGAGAGGCCGTGAATAATATCATGGAAATGGTGACAGAAAGTTGGTTCTGGCGTTACTTCTTCTCTCACTTTGGGTGGGTCGATTGGACACTTTGTGCCTTTCTTTTAGTGGGAATCCTGCTCGGCCTCAAACATGGGGTGAGCCAAGAATTGCCTCGTCTCTTGGGAATGCTTATTTCTCTTTATGTCACCTTTGAATTTTACATGATTCTTGCCGCATGGCTTGCCCGAGAAACTCCTTGGCCTGAATCGTATACCAGAGTTTTTACTTTTGGAATTATCTGGGCTTCCAGCTGGTTTTCTCTGAGGCTTATCTTTGAAATTGTTGGGAGATTGATGCATATTGAGGCAGCAAAGCCGATTCAGATGGTGGGCGGGGTTTTGCTTGGAATGGTTCGTTATTTTCTTTTTTTCAGTTTCATCTCTTACTTTTTAGTCCTTTTTCCGTTAGACTGGATTCACCGTTCCTACCAAGTTTCTTCTTGGAGCGGCCAGCTGTTGGTCCAGGTTGTGCCCAAAATACACGACTGGATTAAAGGGACAGCGATTCGGAAGGCGACGGCCTGAGAGATTTATGCGTTACGAAGAAAGAATGATCGACGAGGTTCAGTCTCTCAACGATATCGTTGAGGTTATCTCAAGCTACATTCCGCTTAAGCGAAGTGGGCGTACCTTCAAAGCGCTTTGCCCCTTTCATCAAGAAAAGACCCCTTCTTTTAACGTCCATCCCGAAAAACAGATCTATCACTGTTTCGGATGTGGAGTGGGAGGTAATGTCTTTAGTTTTCTCATGAAGTACGAAAATCTTACTTTTCCTGAAGCGCTTCGCAATTTAGCAGGTCGTGTCAATTTTGCCCTACCCGAACCAACGCAGCGCTCCACGGAAGAGGTCTCCGAGTCCGAAGGTCTTTATGAAGCCTACCGACTGGCCCAGGAATATTACTCAAACAACCTGAAACATCCTGAAAAGGGTCAGGCCGCTCGAACCTATCTGAAGAAACGGGGTTTTGAGGAAGATATTTTACAGGAATTTCCTCTTGGGTGGGCAACCCCTGAATGGAGGGGGCTTTTTGAATTCCTTACTCGTCGGGGGGTTAAGGATACAGTGATCTATCGATCGGGCTTGGCATTGAGATCGCGAGAAGGAAATCCCTATGATCTCTTTCGGGGCCGCATTCTTTTCCCCATTCACAATCTGCAAGGGAAAGTCATTGCTTTTGGAGGAAGAGGGATTGGGGATGAGATGCCCAAGTATTTGAATTCATCAGAGTCAGCGATCTTTAGAAAAAGGAAGGAGTTGTTCGGTCTTCATCTTGCTAAACGTTTCCTCTCTCGGGAAGATTCTAAGATTCTCATTGTAGAGGGATACTTTGACTTTTTGCGGGTCTACCGAAGCGGTTTTCCAAACGTCGCTGCGACGTTAGGAACAGCCCTTACTGAGGATCATGTTCGTGTATTGAAGCGGTTTACTCACGAGGCAGTTTTTATTTATGATGGAGATCAGGCGGGTCAAGCGGCTTCTTTGAGAGGGCTCGAAGTTTTCTTGGAAGGGGAAATGAGCATCAAGATTGTCGTGCTTCCCCAAGCCAAGGATCCTGATAGTTTTATCTTAGACAAAGGTCCTGAGGAATTCAGAAAACTGCTTGATACTGCCCAAGATTTTTTTGATTTCAAATGGAATTATTTACGCCACCGCTATGATCCGTCAGACTCGGCAGGTCTTCTTAAAATCTCAACAGAGTTTATCGAAACACTTTCAAAAATTAAAAGCTCCCTTCTTCTTGATCGATACATGAAAAAATTAGCTAAGCTTTTGGGTGTCGGAGAAGCATCTCTTCGAAATGAACTCGTTATCTTTCAACAAAAGATTCGTTCTCGAGAAAGATCGATAGTTTCCCAAGTTACGTCCAAGCCTCTAGGTAATGAATATCCCGAGGAATGGACACTTATTTCCCTTTTGTTGGAAGAACCATCCTTTTGGGAAAAGGAAGGGACTTCTCTATCTTCCGAAGATTTTAAGCATCCCCGGGCACGTGAAGTATTTCAGATTTTGGAGCGACTCACGGCATCAGGAAAAGAGATAGGTTATAGCCAGGTTTTTAATCGATTGGAGGAGGAATCGGTTAAATCGTTCATTGCAGCCTACTCCTTAACCGAATTGACACAGAAAGATAAGGAGAAGGCCTTTTCCGACTGCCTTAGAAAACTGAAGCAGAGAAGAGTCGAAGAGAGACTTGAGAAGTTGAGGCAAGCCATTGTAGATGCTGAAGAGGGTGGTGAGAAAGGAAAGGTGACGGAATTACTCCAGGAATACCGCCTACTTTTGACTCAAAAGGGGTAACGTGAAAGAAACGCCCCCTTTCTTATATAACCCTTTGTAGTTAAATGAGTTACAAAGAAATAGGAGACAATAATATTATTTTGGGCCCCTATAGCTTAATTTTAAATCATAGGTTATAATTTGCTACAATTTGCAAGGAGCCAATGTGAAAGCTAAAAATCATCCAACAGATACTAAGAGTCGGTCCGCTAAAAAGCCTATTCCTTCCAACCACAAGGACTCCAAAATTACTTTTGAAAAGGCGGTCGAAAAACTTATTGCCCTGGGTAAAAAACAAGGCTTCGTTACTTATGAGCAAATCAATGAATCACTCCCGCCGAATGTGAATTCGTCGGAAAAGATAGATGAATTAATTGGTATGTTAAACGAGAAAAATATCGAAATCACAAGTGGCGCAATAGAAAAGACTCCTCTCGCTCAAATTGGGGCTGAGGCAAAGGCCTTAGATCTGAAGAGGGATAAGGATATTGACGAGGACCAGGAAGCTGCTGAAGATTACGAGCGGGTTCGCATGGATGATCCTGTTCGGATGTACCTTCGTCAAATGGGTCAGATCCCTCTCCTGACGCGGGAACAGGAAATTGACCTCGCAAAGCGGATTGAAGAGGCCGAAGACCGCGTTAAGGAAGCAGTCTATCAAACCAAGGCTTCTCGTGTAGAGGTCTTGAAACTTGTTAATCAACTCCAGAGCGGTGAGGTTAATCTCGAATCGATTATCGATGAAGAACATGAGGTTAAACTTGCTTTGACGAAAAGGAAACTCAAGGTTCTCACGCGTCGACTCCGTGCGGCTCATAAAAGTTCTAATTGTGTGCAACTTTTGATGCAATTCAATCTCAATGTAGGAATTGTTCAACAGATTATTCTGAACCTCAAAGCGAAGCTGAATGAATTAGAGCATAACAGACAGCAGATCCAGAAACTCCGTCGTCGTCACGTGCGAGGAGCGATTGGACTTGTCATGAATCGGAATCAGCAGATTCTCGAGGAACTTGGAGAGCCTGAGAAAAAGGTTTACGAATACCTTCGCGGAATTCAGAAAAGAGAAAAGGAACTTTCAAAGGCAAAGAAGGCCCTTGTTGCTGCCAACCTTCGTTTGGTCGTTAGCATCGCCAAGAAGTACACCAACCGTGGGCTTTCATTCTTGGATCTTATTCAAGAAGGAAACATTGGTCTTATGAAAGCTGTGGATAAATTTGAATACAAAAGGGGATATAAGTTTTCGACTTACGCCACCTGGTGGATCAGGCAGGCAATTACCCGCTCCATTGCTGATCAGGCGAGGACTATTCGCATACCCGTGCATATGATTGAAACGATCAATAAGTTCTTCCGTGCCTCCCGTCACTTGGTACAGGAGACAGGTCGTGAACCTACTGCGGAAGAGGTTGCTCGGGTGATGAGGATGCCCGTGGAAAAGGTAAAAGGGATTCTCAAAATCGCACAGGAACCGATCAGTCTCCAGACCCCTATCGGAGATGAGGGCGATACCACTTTCGGTGATTTTATTGAAGACAAATCAGCCGTCTCTCCGGCCAATGCAACAGCCTACAGCATGTTGAAGGAGCAGATGGATGGTGTTCTCTCCTCTCTCACCGAGAGGGAAGAGAGGGTATTGAGACTTCGCTTTGGAATCGGCGATGGTTACCCGCGGACCCTCGAAGAAGTGGGTCAGATCTTCAATGTTACCCGCGAAAGGGTTCGGCAAATCGAAGCCAAAGCACTTCGTAAGCTCAGGCACCCCACGCGGGCTAGAAAATTGAAAAACTTTCTGGATCTCAAACTTAGCGAGTAATAACTTGTCTCAGAGGCGAATCCTCCTGATTGATGATGAAGCCGTCTTCTGCGAGGTTTTGAAAGCCCGTCTAGAAGGTTTTGGCTATTCGGTAACAGCAGTTCCTGACTCACGTCAAGCCTGGCAAGAGGTTTTAGCAGAGCCACCAGACGTTATCCTTCTGGATATTCGTTTGCCTGACGAAGATGGTTACACATTCCTTAAGAAGCTACGTTCGTTTAGCGAACCCGATGATGCAAGTCAGGAGGAACGGATTCGAAAACTCCCTGTTATTGTGATTACAGGAACAGGCGAAGGTATGAAGTCCCTTTTTGAGCAGGAGCAGATCACCGCTTATGTAACGAAACCGGTCGATTCTTCTGCGTTAAAAAAAATAATCGAAAAGACTCTAGGTTAATAACCCTGTTTAAAATTTAAAGAATTATCTCCCCACCATGCCCCCTTTATCTTTGAACTGTGGGCTCGTAGCTCAGCGGTCAGAGCAGCGGACTCATAATCCGTCGGTCCCTGGTTCAAATCCAGGCGGGCCCACATTTTTGTCAGATATTCTACAAACCTGTCTGAAAGAAATCCCTTTGACGTAGAATTTTGAACCTATCCGTGCTGAATCGAGATTGGCACAGTTCTTGAGCCTAATAATCTGCCTAGTTCTACTTTTTATTAGTTTAGCTAACTTTAATCTTTAACACAGTAAAAGGGAGGTGGGTAATGAAGAAGTTTGTATGTCAAATCGTTGGAATTTGCTTTTTAATCTCAATCTTTTCGATGCCCGTTCTAGCTGATGAGAATGAAATATCGGCTCTGAAAGAAACCATCGAAAAGCTTAACAAACGTCTTGAAACGTTGGAAAGGGCACAGGAGAAACCAGCACCAACATATATAGCGCCGCCTGGAGGAGAGGCGCCTACAGCGAATGTTATTGAGGGTACTCTCTCAGGCGTCCAATTGACTGGTTTTGTCGATACGGCTTGGCACTGGAATTTCAATAATCCCACAAATCAACCTTCGGCAACTACTGGTACTCGTGAGCAGTCCGTCCGAGTGTTCGATCAGGATGAGGGAAGTTTTACTATTCATGCGGTGGAGCTCTCTCTTCAAAAGCCAGCACCTGAGACCGGAGGGGTTGGTTTTCGGACCGACCTTTTTTATGGGGAGGATGCAGAAGTTATCACTCCAACGGGTAACGTGATTGACGAGTTTGATCTTCAACAGGCTTATGTTGAAGCCAACTTGCCTATTAAGGCCCTCGAAGGGAATGAGGTTTTGGGCGACAACCTTTATCTCCGGGCGGGTAAGTATGTCACGCTTTCGGGAGCAGAAGTGATAGAGGCTAAGGATAACTGGAACACCACCCGTTCGCTCCTGTTCGGATGGGCGATTCCCTTTACGCACACAGGTGTCCGTTCTGTCTACAAGCTTTTTGGCGACAAAGTGACCGTCTCGAACGGGCTGAACAATGGTTGGGATATTATTGAAGACAACAACAATTACTCAACATATGAAGGTCAAATTGCTTATACCCCTAATGATGACTGGCTTTTCACAGCAACCACTTACATAGGGCCTGAGAATGCCAATCAAGACGGTCATAAGCGCTATCTCCTTGATTTCGTTGCCCTGTGGAACGTGACCGACAAGCTCTCTCTTATGGCCAACTTTGACTTGGGCAATGAGAGTAGAGTTCCTACTGCAGATGCCAATTTTGAGACTGCTCATTGGTATGGTTTTGCTCTTTACGCGAAATATCAAGCTACAGATAAACTTGCCTTTGCTACACGAGGTGAGCTCTTTGTAGATCAGGAAGCTTTCCGAATTGGCGCAGGCGGCGTTGCCCCCACAGTTGATTTTATCGCAGGCGCGGCAGTTACCGCTTTTCCTGCTCGGGAACAACGTTACTGGGAGTGGACCTACACCACAGAATACAAGCTTTACGATAATCTGATCTCACGCCTAGAGTATCGTTACGACTGGAGTGACGGCACAATCTTCAACGGCGAGAGCTCTCAGCAAACGCTGAGCGCGCAGCTTATCTACAACTTTGCGTAGTTTGTTTTAGACAGTTACTAACTCCTCGGCCGCTTCCGCCTCCCTTGGTTGGGCGAACCAGGTCCTATTTTGGATAATGGTTTCCCAAAGCGGCCGGGGAGGACCTTTTTAACCTCCTTCCTTCTTTTTCTTGCAACTCCCCGCCATTCAGATAAAATGATCCGTCAGTCTTTTCAATGAGAATCAGTAATCTCCTTATCTATTTCGTATTTTTGATTCTTTTCGCGTCTCTTTCAGGGTGTCACTCTACTCCTTCATTTAGATTTGGGACGTATTCAGAGGCCGAGAAGCTTTACAAAAAAAGAGAATATCGAAAGGCGATCGAGAAATATGAGGAATATGCCCGAGAAAATCCAGAAGGGAACATGGCGGTAATCGCTTCTTATTATATGGCCAAAAGCTATGAAAGCCTTGGTGAAACCCAGAAGGCCCGTGAGCTTTACGAAAAGATTATCAGAGACCACCCTTCCCTGATATGGGCCGATTATTCGAAAAATCAGCTTAAAGAGCTAGAATCGGTGTCCTCCTGAGCCTTCCTTCATGAAAATTTTACGCCGCTACGCACTGCGCGAACTTCTCACACCTTTTCTGATCTCTCTTCTCTTCTTTACCTTCATTTTCCTGGTAGGAAATCTGGTAAAGCTTGCGGATCTCCTGATCAATAAGGGTGTGAGCCTTTTGGACATCCTTAAGATTTTGGTGCTACTCATCCCCAAACTTTTAAGTTTTACCCTTCCGACCAGTGCGCTTACAGCTATTCTTCTCACCTTCGGGGGCTTTGCCCAGAATAACGAAATTACGGCTATGAAGGCGAACGGCGTCAATCTCCTTTCGGTTATGGTGCCTGTCCTCCTTGCCTCATTTTTTCTGAGTCTCGTTTCCCTATTTTTCAATGATCAGATCCAATCGCGAGCTCAATTTGCCTATCGTCAAGCAGTGAAAGACCTTCTCCTCAAGCGGCCTATGGCTTATCTAGAGGCCGGCAAGTTCATTAAGGATTTTCAGGACTACATCATTCTTACTCAGCGTTTGGAAGGAAATCGTCTCTACGATATAACCATCTATCAACCGCAGGAGGAGGGGAAGGCTACGCGGACTATCATTGCTGAATGGGGAGAAATTATTTCTTCGTCTGATGATAAGACATTGACGCTTAAACTCTATAACGGGACGAGTGATGAACCCAATCCCGACGATCCAAGCGTTTTTTACAAATTGAATTTTAAGACATTCGAACTTCCGCCTATTCACCTGGGAAAAGAGGATCCCTCCAAGATTTCAAAAAAGGCTAAAGATATGAGCCTTGATGAAATTCTTTATCGTCTTAAGCGGGACCCAGAAGTCATAAAAAATAAAGGACTTCGAAGAGAACTTAAAGCGGAATTTCACAAAAAGATCTCATTCTCATTCGCCCCATTCGTATTTGCCTTAGTCGGACTTCCCTTGGCAGTTATCACGCGAAGGGGGGAGGCCGTGATTAGTTTCAGTTTAGCTATCGGTATCGTAGCTTTTTATTATGTTTTCTTTGTCTGGAGCAGGGCTATTACTCTTGAAGGATACCTCCCTCCTTTTGTGGCGCTTTGGCTTCCCAATCTTTTCATGGCAGGGTGTGGAATATTTCTCATTAAGAGGATTCTTGCGGTATAATATCTCCAGCCCTTTTTTCGGAACGGGATCGCCCTCCACTACTTCAATGGAGGGAGGAAAGTCTGAGCTCCACAGGGCAACGTAGTGGGTAGCACCCATCTCCGCTATTAAAGCGTCAGCGGACTTGTCCGCCGATGTTTTGGTGGCGGACGGATTAGAGCCACAGAGACGAGTCGTCCAGAGCGTAAATTCGCTTTGGACGGGTGAAACGCGGCAATCTCTACGTGGAGAAAGGCCAAACAGGGGTAGGAAGCCCTGCCGTAAATTCCCCGGGTACGGCCGCAAGCGGTCTTGCGTGAGCAGGACCCCAGAGAGATGATTCCACCTGCCAAGATTCACGGCGGGAACAGAACTCAGCTTATTCCGAAAAAAGGGCATTTTTCTTGACAAGAAGACGTTTCTAAGGTAAGGTTTCAAGCAAATCAGGACCCAAGCAGGGATCCTTTTAAGGCGGTCCAGAGAGACCGACAAAGGGGAAACATGGATAGTCCACAATTAGAGAAAGATACACCTACCCAAGATGGGGGTAGGTATTTTTTTGCCCAGAGATTCCTTCCATGAAGCAGCAGAAGCAAGTCCTGGATAGTGAGGGAATCAGGCGGGTGCTTATCCGCATTGCCCATGAAATCCTTGAAAGAAACAAGGGTACAGGGGATCTTGTCCTGATCGGTGTACGTACGGGGGGTGCTCATCTCGCCAAGAGACTCGCGAGCGAGATTGAGACAATCGAGAAAGTTCAAGTTCTTCTAGGCGTAGTTGATATCACACTCTACCGAGACGATTTGAGCGAGTTGGGTCCTCAAGCCAAGGTCCGCGAGACCAAGATCCCCTTTGATATTACGGATAAAAAAGTCATCTTGGTCGACGATGTCCTTTACACAGGCCGAACCATTCGTGCTGCCCTGGATGCTCTCATCGATTTCGGCAGGCCCCAATCTATACAGCTTGCTGTTCTTGCAGATCGCGGTCATCGTGAACTACCGATCAAGCCTGATTATGTAGGAAAAAATATCCCTACTTCTCAGACAGAAACTGTTGAGGTGCGATTAGTCGAGGATGGGAAGCCTAAAGACGAGCTCGTGATCCTATCTCAAGGAGAAGGAACGTTATGACGGCGACTTGGACGAGAAAAGACTTGCTGGGTATGCGGGATCTATCGCGTGAAGAAATCGAAATACTCCTTCAGACAACTAAATCCTTTCAAGAGATTTCTCTTCGTCCCGTAAAGAAGGTCCCAGCCCTAAGAGGGAAGACCGTAGCCAATCTTTTCTTTGAACCAAGTACACGTACCCGAATCTCCTTTGAATTGGCCGAGAAAAGGCTAAGCGCTGACACCATCAATATGGTCGGTTCGACTTCGAGTATGGTAAAGGGAGAAAGCCTTAAGGACACAGCGCGGAATATCGAATCACTGAAGGTTGATATCGTGGTCATGCGTCATTCTTCCTCAGGGGCTCCTCACAGGTTGGCACCTATTCTTAAGGCGAGCGTGATTAACGCTGGAGATGGAATCAACGAACATCCCACCCAAGCACTTCTTGATATGTTCACCATTCTTGAGAAGAAAGGAAGCTTGGAAGGACTAAAGGTGAGTTTTGTCGGAGACATCCTTCATTCCCGAGTTGCGAGATCCAATATTTGGGGGCTCACGAAAATGGGAGCGAAGGTAACCGTCTGCAGTCCCAAGACACTTCTTCCTCCCGAAATCGAAAAGCTCGGAGTGACTCCAACGACCGACATTCATGAAGCGGTACGTAATGCGGACGTTCTCAATCTTCTTAGGATTCAACTTGAAAGACAAACCGAATCTTTCTTCCCAAGTATTCGTGAGTACGCGAATTTTTACCAAATCAATCAGGAGATTCTCAAAGAGGCTAAACCCGACGTTCTCATCATGCACCCAGGACCTGTAAACAGGGGGGTTGAAATCACAAGCGAGGTAGTGGACGGCCCCTATTCTGTGATCTTGGAACAGGTAACCCATGGGCTTGCCGTGCGCATGGCCGTTCTTTACCTCTTGAGCGGAGGGGTTAAGGAGGAAGAAGAATGAATCTTTTGATTCGCGGAGCACATGTGGTGGATCCCAAGAACAAAGTAGATGAGGTTTTGGATCTAAGGATTGAAAGGAATCATATCGCAGCTATAGGAAAATCTCTTGAGCCTGCTACGGGAGGAGAAATTTTTGAGGCAAAGGGTCTTTATCTTCTTCCAGGTCTTATTGATCTTCATGTGCATTTCCGTGAGCCAGGGTTTGAACAAAAAGAGACCATCGAGACGGGGGCGTTAGCGGCTTTGAGGGGAGGATTTGTGGGATGTGTTTCGATGCCGAATACGAATCCGCCATGCGATCATCAAAGCGTGATTGATAATATCATTCGAAAGGCGCGCGAAGTCCCCCTTCACCTCTTTCCTGCAGGGACAATTAGTAAAGGGAGACAAGGCGCTGAACTTTCTGAAATGGCAGACCTTAAACGTGCGGGCATCTGGGCTGTTACTGATGACGGAGATTGGGTGACCGATTCTCTTCTCATGCGCCGCGCCATGGAATATGCTTCGATGCTTGGTCTTCTTGTGATCAGTCATTGTGAAGACAGACGTCTGTCTGCCAACGGAGTCATGAATGAAGGACTCATGTCAACTCGGTTAGGTCTCAAAGGAATTCCTCATGAAAGCGAGGAAGTCGCTGTGATGCGCGATATCCAACTTGCGCGTTTGACGGGTGCGCGTCTCCACGTCGCTCATTTATCAACTGCGAGAACAGTCAAACTGATTCGTGAAGCGAAGGCCGAAGGAATTCGGGTGACTGCCGAAGTAACGCCGCATCATCTTTCGCTGACCGATGCCAGCACGGAAGGTTACAACACTAACTTTAAAATGAACCCGCCACTTCGAACCCCAGAGGATGTTGACGCCGTTCAAAAAGGACTTGAGGATGGAACCATTGATTGCGTTGCCACCGATCACGCGCCCCATACTGAAGAAGAAAAGATGTACGAATTCGATGAAGCTCCCTTCGGAGTTATTGGACTAGAGACTTCTCTTGGAGTTTGTCTTACGGAACTTGTTCATGCAAAGAAAATGACACTGGCAAAGCTCGTTGAAAGAATGAGTATGCGACCCGCGGAAATACTCAAACTGCCGAACGGATATGGTGAAATCAAGAAAAGCGCGGAAGCCAACGTGACTTTAGTTGATCTGAATCAGGATTGGATTGTTCGAGCTGAAGATTTTCTTTCGAAGTCGAAGAATTCATGCTTCATCGGAAAAAAATTAAAGGGGAGGGTAGCAGCAACCCTTTGTATGGGTAAATTATGGGATTTTCAAAAGGGCTCGCACCAGTGAAAGCGCTTCTCGCACTCGAAGATGGGTCGGTTCTTGAAGGAGAAGGTTTTGGTTCAGAAGGAGAGACTTATGGCGAGCTTGTTTTCAATACCTCTCTTTCAGGTTATCAAGAAATTCTGACCGACCCTTCCTACAAAGGTCAGATCGTCATCATGACCAATCCCCACATTGGTAATTACGGCGTGAATGCCGATGACGAAGAGGCCCAACATCCTTGGGTTGAGGGATTTGTTGTAAGAGAGCTCAGTCCCGTTGTCAGTAACTTCCGATCCGACATGAGCCTGGATCAATACCTCAAGAAACACAAGATTGTTGGAATTCAGGGAGTGGATACAAGAAAGTTGACCAAACATCTTCGTGATCACGGCGCAAAGCGAGCTGCAATTTCGACTGTTGAACTTGATTCAAAGAGACTCGTGAAAAAAGTTAAGGATTCCCCTGAGATGGCGGGAGCAGATTGGGTCAAGGCCGTGACTTGCAAAGAGCCTTACGATTTCGATGAAACGCTATTGCATGGTTATGAATGGCCTGAGAAATTGGGACCCAAGCCCAAGCAATATTTTGCAGTCTGTATTGACGGTGGAATTAAAAAGATGATCTTGAGGAAATTGAACCAGCATGGATTCCGTGTGAAAGTCGTCCCTGCCCACACAAAGGCCGAAGAAATATTGAGCTACAAACCCGACGGCGTCTTTCTGTCAAACGGTCCAGGGGACCCAGCCGCAGTGACTTATTTGATCGACACGACTAGAAAGTTGATCGGAAAGGTTCCCATTTTTGGAATTTGTCTCGGTCATCAAATTCTTGGCTTAGCTTTGGGCGGCAAGACGTACAAACTCAAATTTGGTCATCGAGGCGGAAATCATCCCGTCATGGATCTTTTCACGAAGAAAATCGAGGTGACGAGTCAAAATCACGGATTCGCAGTCGATATTGAATCGTTACCGAAAAATGAGATAGAGCTTACACACATTAATTTGAACGATAAGACCCTTGAAGGGATGCGCCACAAGAACCACCCCGTTTTTTCTGTCCAGTATCACCCTGAAAATTCGCCCGGGCCTCATGACAGCGATTACCTCTTTGAACGGTTTTATGCCATGGTGAGTCATCATGCCTAAGCGTGAGGATATTAAGAAAATCCTGATCATCGGATCGGGCCCTATTATTATTGGGCAGGCGTGCGAGTTCGATTATTCGGGAACGCAAGCATGCAAGGCGCTAAAGGAAGAGGGTTACGAAGTTATTTTGATTAACTCCAATCCAGCCACAATCATGACTGATCCCGAGATGGCCGATCGAACGTACATCGAGCCGATCAGCGTGGATTTTCTCGAGAAGATTATCGAAAAGGAAAAACCCGACGCCTGTCTTCCAACCATGGGTGGACAGACTGGTCTTAACGTGGCAGTCGAAGCTTACGAAAAAGGAGTTTTCACCAAGCATGGCGTGGAATTGATCGGAGCCCGTTACGAGGCAATTAAAAAGGCTGAGAACAGACAGCTCTTTAAGAAGGCGATGGAGAAAATCGGGCTTGATCTTCCACGCTCTGGTTTCGCTCATACCGTCGAGGAGGCCTTCAAACTCGCTGGTGAGATCGGTTATCCCATTGTTGTTCGCCCCAGTTTCACTTTGGGTGGTTCTGGAAGCGGCATTTGTTTCAATCGTGATGAATTGGAGTATCGAGCACGACTCGGGCTTGAATATAGTACCATCCACGAAATCCTTATTGAAGAATCGGTACTTGGGTGGAAGGAATTTGAACTTGAGGTAATGCGGGATATCAAGGACAACTACATCGTCATTTGTTCGATTGAGAATTTTGATCCTATGGGGATCCATACAGGAGATTCCATTACTGTTGCTCCCGCTCAGACACTTACAGACAAAGAATACCAGAGGATGCGTGACGCGGGTCGAAAGGTGATCAGCGAAATCGGGGTAGAGACAGGCGGATCCAACATACAGTTTGCGATTCATCCTGAAACTGGGCGTATGGTGGTTATCGAAATGAACCCGCGCGTTTCGCGCTCTTCGGCTCTTGCTTCCAAAGCGACAGGATTTCCCATCGCAAAGTTTGCCGCAAAGCTCGCCGTGGGTTACACCCTTGATGAAATTCCAAACGACATCACGAAATACACGCCTGCATCCTTTGAGCCTACGATTGACTATTGTGTAGTGAAAATTCCTCGTTTCGCTTTTGAGAAATTTGAAGGAGTCGATGATACGCTGACTACGCAAATGAAATCTGTGGGTGAGGTGATGTCCATAGGGAGGACATTTAAGGAAGCGATCCAAAAAGGCCTTCGTTCTCTTGAAATCAAACGCTTTGGTTTGGGTGGAGATGGAAAGGATAAGGTTTTTGAAGAAACGCTTGAGACAAAAGAGAAACTTGTGGAGTGGATCCGTTCATCACCGAGCCGAGTTGGCCTTAGGGAAAAAATCATTCATTACATCACAGTCCCAAAGCAAGACCGCCTTTTCTATATCAAATATGCCTACTACGCTGGTCTTTTGACCGAAGAGATCTATCGAGCCACAAAGATCGATCCCTGGTTCTTGGAACAAATCAAACAGATTGTTGATTTGGAAAAGGAGCTCCTGAAGAAAGGTGCAGAGGGAGGACGAGAACTCCTTAAGAAAGCCAAGCAATACGGTTTCTCCGATCGTCAGCTTGCCTTCTACTGGGAGATCAAGGAAAACCAAGTACGTGCTTTGAGGAAGAAACGGGGCATTGAGGCTGTCTTCAAGCTTGTTGATACCTGCGCGGCCGAATTTCGAGCCTACACACCCTATTTCTACTCGACGTATGAAGATGAGGATGAAACGATTCCCTCTCAGAAAAAGAAAGTCATGATTCTAGGGGGAGGGCCTAACCGAATCGGTCAAGGAATTGAGTTCGACTATTGTTGTGTACAGGCTGTCTTTGCCCTGAAAGAACTTGGATACGAAACGATCATGGTCAATTCAAATCCAGAAACGGTCAGCACGGATTACGATACGGCAGACAAGCTCTTCTTTGAACCGCTTACCTTAGAAGACGTTCTCAATATCTACGAACGCGAAAAACCGATCGGGGTGATTATCCAACTAGGGGGGCAGACTCCTCTTAACTTGGCCAAACGGCTTGAGCGCGAAGGAATCCCTATTCTTGGAACTTCAGCCGAATCGATTGATGTTGCCGAAGACAGGGAGAAGTTCAAGCTGCTGCTCCAAAAAATTGGGCTCAACCAGCCCAAAAATGGAATTGCTTTCAATCTTGACGAAGCAACAGGAGTTGCCAGGACCATTGGCTATCCTGTCGTGACGCGCCCCTCCTATGTCTTAGGAGGGCGCGCCATGGAAATCGTCTATGACGAAAGCTTCCTTCGAAAGTATATTTCGCAAGCTGTAGAAGCGAGCGAAGAACACCCCGTACTGATTGATCAGTTTCTTGAGGACGCTATGGAGATTGACGTTGATTTGATCGGAGACGGCAAAACCTTTGTCGTGGGAGGTGTGCTCGAACACATCGAAGAAGCAGGGATTCACTCGGGCGATAGCGCAATGGTTCTTCCTCCCTTTTCTTTGAAAAAGGAACTCGTGGACGAATTGATTCTAAAAACCAAACAGCTTGCACAGGAGTTGGAAGTGGTCGGTCTTATGAACGTTCAGTATGCCATTCAAAAGGGAGTTATCTACTGCTTGGAAGTGAACCCGCGCGCATCGAGAACGATTCCCTTTGTTAGCAAGGCCATTGGCATTCCATTGGCTCGCCTCGCCGCAAAGGCAATGGCGGGCAAGTCTCTCAAAGAGCTCGGCTTCATACAAGAGCGATGGCCTCGTCATGTTTCGATCAAAGAATCAGTTTTCCCATTCATCAAATTTCCAGGCGTGGACATTATCCTTTCTCCTGAGATGAGGTCCACTGGGGAGGTGATGGGGATTGATGAAGAATTGGGACGGGCATTTTACAAAGCCCAAGAAGCAGCCTGGTCCAAGCTTCCTCTGGGAGGAAAAGTTTTCATAAGCGTTAAGGAGGAGGATAAGCCTAAAGTGATACCCATTGCACAGAAACTTTCCGAGCTTGGGTTTTTACTTGTTGCCACAAAAGGTACGGCGGAATTTCTGAGAAGGTCAGGCGTAAAGACAGAGATCGTTTTAAAGCTTGCAGAAGGAAGGCCCAATATCAGTGACCTTATCCGTAATAACAAGATTCAGCTTGTCATCAATACCCCGTCTGGCAAAGGTCCCATGCTTGACGAGGCAAAGATTCGTTCACTGGCTGTGTCATTTAATGTGCCTTGTATCACAACGATCAATGCTGCGCGCGTCGCTGCTTCAGGGATCGAATCAGCTACAAAGGGAAATCTCGAGGTGAAGACCATTCAGGACTATCACCGAGGTCTATGTACGACGAAACTGTAACGATCCTGGATAATCGAAAAGTCAACGCCGAGTACTACAAACTTTCCTTTCGTTCGAAACGCTTAGCCAAAAATGTCCTCCCTGGACAGTTTCTCCAGATGAAAATCGAAGAGGGATATGACCCCTTTCTTCGCCGCCCCTTTAGCTACTATCGAACTGTGGGTGATCGGGTTGAAATTCTTTACGAAATTTTGGGGATGGGGACAAAGTTGTTAACTGAAAAAGGTAAGGGTGGAACGCTCAAGGTGTTAGGTCCGCTTGGACGTGGGTTTTCTCGTCATGTCGAACGAAAGAAAAGGATTCTTGTGGGAGGAGGCGTAGGCGTTCCTCCTCTTGTTTTTCTGGCCGAACGTTACGATTGTTATCAATTTCTCATCGGAACAAAAAGTCGTAAGGAGATTCTTCCTTCAAGTGAGATAAAAAAATTTGCCAAGACTGTTCGCTATACAACTGAAGACGGTTCATTCGGAAAAAAAGGTCTTGTGACGAATTTGCTCGAAGATCTTTTGAAGAAAGAAAAGGGAAACCCTCAAGATTACTTTATCCAAACCTGTGGTCCTAACCGAATGATGGAGCGAGTCATGGAGATAGCTGATCATCACGGAATAGAGGGTGAGGCCTCGTGGGATGAAACCATGGCTTGCGGGGTGGGTGTCTGTTTGGGCTGTATGGTTCTTACCCGCAAAGGCTGGACAGCTTCCTGCAAGGAAGGTCCTGTGTTTCGATTTGACGAAATGGAGAAAGGGCATTGATGGTTGATCTCACAACAAGAATAGGACCGCTTCGGTTTAAGAATCCCATTACCGTCGCTTCAGGAACTTTTGGTGTGAAAGATGAGTATGCCGACTATGTAGATTACCGCAAGCTGGGAGCGGTTATTGCAAAAACAATCACACTTCACCCGCGCAAAGGAAACCCCATGCCGAGAATCTGCGAGACGCCCGCGGGGATGCTGAATGCAATCGGGCTTCAGAATAAGGGGCTGCGTGACTTTGTTGAAGATAAGATTCCCTACTTCCGAAAGCGAAAAATTCCTCTCATTGTCAATATCGCAGGCGAGTCGACAAAGGAATTCGGCATTCTTGCGAAAGAATTAGACCGCTATAAAAAAAGTATCGCGGCGCTTGAACTCAATCTATCCTGCCCCAACATTGAGGCGGGAGGGGTGCGGGCAATTCGAGAGGGGCGTTTGATCACGAAGACGATCGAGGCAGTCCGAAAAGAGACTCAACTGTTTATCTTTGCCAAGCTTTCTCCCGAATTGGGAGATGTCCTTGAAACGGCAAAGGAAGCCATACGAGCAGGAGCGGATGGACTCAGTCTTATCAATACCATTCGAGGAATGGCGATTCATATTGAATCAAGAAAACCTCGGTTGGCTGTTGGCACGGGGGGTTTGAGTGGACCTGCAATTCGACCCATAGCGCTTCGGTATGTGTACGAGATCAAGCAAGCGCTCCCGAGGGTTTCTGTTATTGCATCGGGAGGGATCACCACTTGGCAGGATGCCGTTGAGTTTCTCATTGCGGGTGCTGATCTTCTGGCCATTGGGACAGCAAATTTTGTGAATCCTCGTGCAACATTGGACATCCTGGAAGGTCTTAAAGAGTACTGTCTTAAACACCATATCAAAAGGATTGGCGAAATAAGGGGGTCTCTTGTCACTCATCGTCGCTCTTGATTTCCCAAAGCTCGAGTCATGTCAAAAACTGATCGAAGAGCTGCGTGGTCTTGTTAAATTTTACAAGGTTGGAAGCGAACTTTTTACAGCCTATGGGTGGGAGGCCGTGGATATCATTCATCGAACGGGAAGCGAGGTTTTTCTCGATCTCAAACTTCATGATATTCCTATTACAGTTGCCAAGACAGCGCGCATCATTTGTAAAAAAGAAATCTTTATGTTCAATGTCCACACGTTAGGCGGGTTCAAGATGATGAGTGAGGCCAGAATTGCAGTGGATGAAGAGTGCAAGGGAATACGTAAACCACTCCTCTTAGGAGTCACTATTCTAACAAGCTTGAGTGAAAAAGAACTCTCTAACGAATTGGGTATTGGACGCCCTCTTAAAGAAGAGGTGCTTGATTTGGCGCGCCTGGCAAAGAGAGCTGGCCTTGATGGTGTCATCTCTTCACCCGAAGAACTTCAAATCCTACGCAAAGAATTGGGGAAAGAGTTTGTGCTTGTTACCCCTGGTGTGCGACCCGTTGGAAGTGATGCCCATGATCAACAGAGAAGTCTGACTCCAAAAGAGGCTATTCGGTTAGGGGCCCACTATTTAGTTATCGGACGTCCAATTGCGCAGGCTTCCAATCCGAGGCTTGCCACCCAAGAAATCTTGCAATCCCTGGCGTAACCCTATATAATGACGCCCTCTTAGGATAGGAAAACTTCCCTCCTACAGCTATCTTGGTGAATAAACAGCATTCATGATTAAAAGCATGACAGGGTTCGCTCGTTCTACAGGCGGCCTTAAAAAAGGTCATTGGTCAGTTGAGATTCGTTCTTTGAATCATCGATATTTTGAATTTTCCCTCAAAACCCCTCCTTCTCTTTATGGTTTGGAAGATCGAATACGTGAGCTGTGTCAGACTCGAATAAAAAGGGGAAAGGTAACAGTCAGTATCAATGAAGGGGAAAGTACTGATTCTGACGAAATCGTACTCGACGAAAAAGTCCTACGGTTTTACCTTTCGGCTATCCGAAAAATCCAGCGTCGACTTGGGCTGAAAGGTCCTCTTTCAATGAGTGACGTCTTAACGCTTCCGAGGATTTTTTCAGTCCAGAAAAAAGCTTTGGCACCAGAAAGTTTGTGGCATGTTGTCAAAGTTCCTTTAGAGATAGCCTTGTCTCAATTACTTGAATCACGAACACGAGAAGGAAAGGTTCTTTCAAAGGACATAGTCAGCCGGCTTGGAAAAATTGAAGGGAAACTGACTGGAATTGAGAAACGGACCAAGAATTTTCCTGAAGAATATTATGAAAAACTGAAAGGCCGAAT
>JACQLI010000011.1 GCA_016204125.1 Candidatus Omnitrophota bacterium | reverse complement strand
TTAAATTGAACTATGTCATTCCACTCCATTAAAGAGATTGTCGAAGAGATTCGTGAGGGGCGAATTGTCATCATGACGGATGACGAGTCCCGCGAAAACGAGGGTGACCTTATTTTTGCGGCACAATTTGTCACTTCTGAAAAAGTGAACTTCATGATGAAGGAGGGTCGCGGCTTGATCTGTGTGCCTCTTGCCGAAGAAAGAATCGAAGCCTTGGGTTTGAAGGAGATGACTGATTCATCATCCGATCCTATGCGTACCGCCTTTACTCTTTCGGTTGACGCCCGTTTGGGAGTCACCACAGGAATTTCTGCTGTAGATCGCGCAAGGACAATTGAGGTATTAGCTGATTCCATGAGAGGACCATCTGACTTGGTCACTCCCGGCCACGTCTTTCCTCTCAAGGCAAAAAAGGGGGGAGTGTTGATCCGAGCGGGTCATACGGAGGCCGCAGTTGATCTTTGCAGGCTGGCAGGTCTTGAGCCCGCAGGTGTGATCTGCGAAATAGTGAATGATGATGGAACCATGGCCCGTACGAGTGACCTCCTCAAGTTTGCAAAAAAACATAATCTCAAGATTGGGACAATTAAGAGTCTTATTGAATATCGTAGACAATTTGATCGTGTGATTGAGAAGATAACAGAAGCTACCATCCCAACGGCTTTTGGTGAATGGAAGCTTAAACTCTACCGTTCGCTAGTGGATGGAAGGGAGCATGCGGTCTTGATCAAAGGTGAAATTGACGGTCGACCTACGCTCGTTCGTGTCCACTCAGAATGTTTCACAGGAGATGTGCTAGGGTCGCTTCGCTGTGACTGCCAGGATCAGCTTTTTGCGGCCATGGAAGCAATTGAGAAGGAAGGTCGTGGAGTGATTGTCTATATGCGTCAAGAAGGTAGGGGAATAGGCTTAGCCAATAAACTCAAGGCCTATGAGCTCCAAGATAAAGGTCTCGATACCGTAGAGGCTAATGAGAAGTTAGGATTTAAGCCTGACCTGCGTGAATATGGCACAGGCGCTCAGATTTTAAGGGATTTAGGTCTTACAGAGCTTCGACTGATCACGAATAATCCAAGAAAGATCATCGGTCTTGAGGGACATGGTCTTCGGGTTGTTGAAAGAATTTCACTTTCCACCCCCGCTCATACACACAACGCCAAGTATCTCAAGACCAAGAAAGAGAAACTTGGCCATTTCCTTAAGTTTTAATCCCATGAATCGCAGGCGACGGGCTCTGATGGATGCCCGTCGAAAAAAATTCGGAATCGTTATCTCGAAGTTTAATCATTTCATCACGAGACGGCTTCTTGATAGTGCACGGGAAACACTCTTGGAACATGGGGTATCTGAAAAAAACATTGAAGTCGTATGGGTTCCTGGAGCGCTCGAGATTCCTTTTTTTGTGAAGAAATTGGCGAAGAAAAAACGTTTTGACGGAGTCATTGCATTAGGTTGTATTCTTCGTGGCGACACCCTACACTTTGAATGTGTGGCCAACGAGTCGATTCGTGGGATTTCGCAGGCTGCACTTGAAACGGGCATTCCTGTGGCAAGCGGAATCATTACGGCAGAGAACTTGGAGCAAGCAATTGATAGAGCGGGTCTCAAATTGGGTAATAAAGGAGCACAAACAGCGCTGGCAGCTATCGAAATAGCCAATTTAAACGCGATTCTTTCTTAAACGATCAGCATCACCTCGTTCTTTTACATATGCGTAAGCGTACTTTAGCTCGAGAATTTGCCCTACAGATTCTATACAAACGGGAACTTAATCCCGAATCGGACGATACGTTTCTGAGTTCCTTTTGGGAGACGAACCCCGCCCCTCCCGAAGTTCTTGAATACACTGAAAAAATTGTCCGCGGCACCCTCCGTCATCTAGAAGAAATCGATCATCTTTTATCCAAATATGCAGAACATTGGGAACTTCACCGCATGGCCGTTATCGATCGGAATATCCTGCGTTTCTCCACTTATGAGCTTCTTTATCTCGAGGATATACCTCCCAAGGTTGTTATTAACGAGGCCGTAAACATTGCCAAGAAATTTTCTCAAGAAGAATCAGGCAAATTTGTGAATGGTATTCTCGACAAGATCAACCATACCGAACCGCGTCGGAAAGAAACATGATCCAAGATGAAGGGTGGATGAAAAAAGCGATTGAGCTTGCCTGGAAAGGGAAGAATTTAACAAGTCCCAATCCGCTAGTAGGGGCACTCGTTGTAAAAAAAGGAAAAATTGTCTCTGAAGGTTACCATCCTTTTTACGGAGGACCTCATGCGGAGGTGGTTGCTCTTGACAAAGCAAACGGTCAATCTAAAGGGGCGACCCTTTACGTAACTCTTGAGCCGTGCTCGAGTTGGGGAAAAACCCCTCCTTGTGTTGATCAGGTGATTTCAAGTCACGTAACATCTGTTGTCATCGGCTCTTTGGACCCCAATCCTTTAAATCATAAAAAAGGGATCCAGAAATTAAGACGAGCAGGAATCCGCATTCGAACAGGAATCCTTGCCAAAGAAGTGACAGAGCAGAACAGAACATTTTTTAAAAGGATGCAGACAGGTTATCCTTACATAACTCTTAAGATGGCTCAGTCGCTTGACGGAAAGATTGCAACATCGAGAGGTCAGTCGAGATGGATTTCATCGAAGGAGTCTCGGTTATTTGTTCATCGTTTACGAGAAGAGGTTGACGCGATCCTGGTAGGAAAAAACACAGCTTTACAGGATAATCCGAGATTGCAAGGTCTTTCACGTAACCAGAAACCCTGGAGGGTTGTTATCGATCCCCATCTTGAACTGTCAGCCAAGGCGCGTATCTTTCGCGGATCCCAGCTTACGTTTGTAGCAACTTCCGAAAAGAAATTAAGAAGAAATCTCGGCAAGCTTCAGCAAAAGAACCGCATTCTACTACCTGTAGCAGAAAAAGGAGGAAGGCTTGAGATCGATTCTCTCTTGAAGAAGCTTGCAATACTGGGAGTGAATCATCTTCTTGTTGAGGGAGGGGGAGAACTGGCGTGGAGTTTGATCGAGACGGGGCTGGTTGATCGCTTCATATGGATTGTAGCTCCCAAGATTATGGGTGGACGAGATGCTAAGACTTCTGTTGAAGGAAAAGGAGTGGATCGAGTTCAGAAGGCCTTGCCCTTAACGTGGGAAAAGTCCTACTTGTTGGGAGAAGATTGGGTTTTTGAAGCTAGGCCAAGGAGAACGTGATTCATATGTTTACAGGGATTATCGGGAATCAGGCGGTACTGAAGAAAAGACAAAAACTGCCTCGTCAGATTCGTTTAATGTTTGAGATAATTGGCAAAAGCTCTCCCTTTCGCCTCGGAGAAAGTGTAGCTCTAGATGGGGTTTGTCTTACCGTACGTGCATTTAGAGGAAAACAATTTTCTGCGGATGTTATTCCCGAAACCCTTCGTTCGACTACCTTGGGAAAGCTTAGAGTTGGACAAAGAGTCAATATGGAGAGGTCTCTTAGATTGGGGGATAGGCTGGGAGGGCATTGGGTGACAGGCCATGTGGACGGGGTCGGTTTCATCAAGAAGATAGAGCGTCGGGACGAGAATTTCCGCTTGCAAATCGGGGCTCCGACCGATATAATTCGTCCCCTCGTTAGCAAGGGTTCTATCGCAATCGATGGCATTAGTTTTACCATTCAGGAAGTGCAAAATCGTCATTTCGTGGTTGGCGTGACCCCTCATACCTATCGGGTTACTACCCTCCAATGGAAGCGGTCAGGCGATTCAGTCAATCTTGAAGTCGATTTCTTCGCAAAGTTAGTTGAGCGTTTCTTAAAGAATGGACAATCTACCTTCCTTAGAGAAAAAGGTCTTCACAAACAAGGTTTCTAACCTTACTGTCACCCGTCCCAAAATGCACGTCCACAACGTAAAAACAAACCTTGTCGGAAGGACACGCAACGAAAGGATTATTTCCCGAAACGAGTGGAAACAATCCATTGAGCCCCTCCTTCAAAATTTTTTGCAAGACCCTCGCATCAAGAGGCATAAAGCGCTCATTGGCAAATGGGTGGTCGAATATCTCGGTAACGACGAGCATATGCATGAGTTTTTCGTGCGGAACTGGAAGCACGCAAGTCCTGATGCCCAAGTTCACGTACGAAGTTACGTTATCGGTGGAATCAAAGACCGTGAAGCGATGAAGATTTTGAGAGGAATTCATAGCGAGGAGGAATTGGATCGATCACTTGCCAATTTCTTAAAGGATCTCGAAAATAAGAAATACCGCAATGCATTTAAAGATGAAAAGCTGCGAGACATCGAGAAATTCTCGCGTGAAGAACAGCGCGAGATAGCTCTTTTTGCTCCTTCCACGATTTATTGCGCTGCGGAGGCCTCTTTTGCGAGTCTTAATACCAATTATTATGGTCAGCTCAAATCGAAGTCATCCTTAGGACCTCTCGAAGAGATTTTGACCCGAAAAGCAAAACTCAATGGTCGTGGAGAAATTACCAACCCCAAGGATGTCTGGATTTCAATGCATGCGGGCGGAGTGGAATACGCCAATGGGAAAGGTGAAAAAAAGGGCATCGTTCTTATCGCGCCAACGGGGACAGGCAAATCCACTCAAGGCTATGGTCTTGTAGAGGCAAATCCTCAGTGCAAGCTCCATTCAGATGACTGGGTTTTTGTGAATGCAGGAACTCATGAAGTAATCATTTCGGAAAACCAGTTCTACATGCGAACCAACATTGCGGAAATTTATCCTCACCTCATTCCGCTCCTTGTCAACGAACCGCTGGAAAACGTTGCTTTTACGCCCGACATCGTTAACCTTATTGAGTCTTTCGATTCGGTCGATGACTTCCGAAAGGGGATCCACGACAGTCGTGTGAATCCTACTCAATATCAGCAGATCATCGCGCAGATGATCGAGAATAACGATGCACGCTCCCTCATTGATCCAAGAATCATGGTCGGTGAAGATAAATTCATAGAGACTATGAAGCTGACCAATCTCTTTCTCCTCAAAAGGGATTTCGATGACCGCCTCATTCTTAAAAACCTAACACCTGATGAAATGGAGGCCATCATGACCTCCAAGGAGAACGTCTGCAACCATGTCTATGGCCAGTCCGATGCCGATGGTTATGGCATTCCTACCAAACGGACAACCGAGATTTACTACAACCCGTATCTTTGCGTGGTGGAAGTGGAGCGCGAAAATGGAAAGATTGGAACCTTGGATCAGATTCGAATCGAGACTTATCGAACCCTTGCTCGTTCGGAAGGGGTCACCGTTTCCTGGATCAACACTCGTCTCCCTGCCAGTCAAACTCAGCTCTGCATTCGGAAATTCTTCGAGGGCGGAATCGACGAGGTCCGTGTCATCAAGGGTATTGAGATTGAGGAGTCCTTACAAAAACGGATCGGCCTCACAAAGAAAGAAAAACCCCAAGTAGAAGGCAGGCGCAAGATGGATTTGATCGGCCTCTACGACCCGTCTGGTGAAGAGGTGGAAGTGGTCACCTTCTTCACCAAAGGAAAGTTTGTGGAGGCTATTGCCCTGGCAAAATCGGGCAAAGCGCCGAAACAGCTCCGAGGTTATTCTGAAGGAGCCGTCGAAGAGTTTCTGAGGAAAAATCAGGCTCTAAGCGCCCGACAAATAC
>JACQLI010000085.1 GCA_016204125.1 Candidatus Omnitrophota bacterium | reverse complement strand
GTGCGCAGCCGGCGATGACCGCAGCAGCAACTATAGCAACTGCCGCAAGCAAATACAGCGAAGCCCTGGCACTGCTTAGCATAATTTACGTAGCCTGTAAACCCGCGCTTAAATAGTTGTGCTTTAACAAAGCAAGCGAGCCTGTTCGCCTTGTTCGCCTAACTTGACCTATATTTGCCGCTACAGAAATCTTTATAAAAGGGAAAGTGCACCGCTTTTCCCAGTTTTGTGTCCGTTTCATACAAGTGGGGTGGTAAAAGATGGACAAGATGAAGCTATTGGAAGAGCTGAAGCAGCGCATAATGGCTTACAGCCACGTTCAGGACGAGCAGATGGCTGCGGACATCGCAAGAAAGTGGGCAACAGCCTAAGGCTGTTTTTTTTCCTTCTTTCTCTGGCAGTCTTTTTCCTTTTTTCTTTGTCGCTAAAGCAGCCACCAGTGAAAACCGAAAAGTTTAAATATCACTATAGCCGAAATAAGGCAATTAAGGTTTTTCGTAAGTTTTCATAGTGAAAAAAGAGGAGGATGCTGATATGGTGATGTTTGGAAGTTCTAAATCTAAAAGGGCTCAGGCTGCTATGGAGTTTTTGATGACGTATGGCTGGGCCATACTTGTAGTTCTGGTTGTCATCGGAGCCCTGGCTTACTTTGGCGTTTTGAGCCCTGCTACGTTGCTTCCTGAGAAGTGCACGTTCCCTGTGAGCGTGAGCTGCACAGACCACAGCGTTTCACCAACGGGAATCACACTTGTCATGCAGAATGGTGCTGGGAGGGATATGATAATTAGGCACGTTAATGCTAGTTCGGACGCGATTGCTAGTGGAGACCTTTGCTCATACGCGGCACCGGGCCTTGGTTTTACTTTGCGCAATGGAGCTTCTGGCACTTTTAACCTGCCAACTACTGCAGGCCAGTGTGATTTTTTTGATACTGGCAGGGACAAGAACAGGTATAACATCAACTTCAGCTACAGCTGGCTCGACAGCATAGCTATAACGCATACTTTGCCGGGAGAGCTGTTAGGAAGAAAGCCGTAAGCTTTTATGACTTTTTAACTTTTGGAACTAAATAAAATAATTGCAGGGAGGGAAAATAATATGAAAATCAGCCTAAAGAAAGCCGATAAAAAAGCTCAAGCTGCTATGGAGTTTTTGAT
>JACQLI010000086.1 GCA_016204125.1 Candidatus Omnitrophota bacterium | reverse complement strand
TCCCCTCCCCTTTTGAGCTCAAGCAGTCTGAGGATTTGATCGACCGACTCCTTCTGGGCATCCTCAATAAAGGCGCAGGTATTGATCAGCGCGATATCGCAATCGGTGACGGTGGGGGTAACGGAATACTTCCTGGGATCGAGTTTGCCCAGCACAACTTCGCTATCCACAAGGGTTTTAGGGCATCCTAGGCTCAGCATGCCCACACGCCATTTGCTGCTTTTCTGAAGGGTCTGAACAGACATGGGAAGCATTATACTCTATGAGGCAAAATAAGAGGTATTTACGACCTACTGCTGGGAGACTTCTTCTCGAAGCCTCTGTGCCCGATCTACGAGGATTTCCCTAGGCTTGGACCCTCGATGAGGCCCCACAATCCTTTCGGCCTCCATCTGATCAATGATGCGAGCCGCTCTTGCATAGCCAAGCCTGAGTCTTCTCTGGAGAGTGGATGTACTGGCGACGCCTGTTTCAAGTACGACACGGACGGCGTCCTCGAATAATTCATCCTTCTCCTGAACCATAGACCCACCCTTTTCTTCCATGGAGCTGATTTCAGGATGAAACTCAGGGGCTTTTTGTTTCGAGACAAATTCAGCGACCCGAGAAATCTCTTCGTCGATTACAAAAGTCCCCTGGCCTCGGACCAATTTTGATTCTCCTGGCTGAAGGAATAAAAGATCCCCTTTACCCAACAACTTATCCGCGCCGTTGACATCGAGCACGGTTCTCGAGTCAACCTTTGAGGCCACTTTGAAGGAAATGCGGGCGGGAAAGTTCGCCTTGATAACCCCTGTGATCACATCAACGCTGGGTCGCTGTGTTGCCAGGATCAAGTGAATTCCAACTGCGCGCGAAAGTTGAGCGAGACGCGTGATAGCACTTTCTACTTTATCTTGAGCTACCACCATGAGATCTGCCAACTCATCAATAACTACCACAATATAGGGAAGCGTTTCTTCGGCCTGCGAATTGAACCCCTGAATGTTTCTCACCCCCCGACTTGCAAAGAGTCGGTAGCGGTTCTCCATCTCACTCACAACCCAATTGAGCGTCACTGCTGCCTTTTTAGGATCCGTTACTACAGGAGCCAACATATGTGGAATGGCTTGATAGACAGCTAACTCCACCATCTTTGGATCAACCATCACAAATTTCAACCGATCGGGCGGCATCCGGTAAAGTAGTCCTGCAATAATGGAGTTGACGCACACTGTCTTTCCACTCCCCGTTGTCCCCGCAATCATCAGATGCGGCATCTGCGTAAGATCCGTGATTAAGGGTTTGCCGCTTGTATCTTTTCCAATAACTAAGGGCAGTGCCAAATCTTCTTTTCTAAACTCGCGAGCTTCCAAGAGTTCGCGTAAATAGACAACCGTTGTCTTCGAATTGGGAACCTCAATTCCGATTGCAGATTTGCCAGGAATCGGGGCAATGAATCTCAGGCTCGTAGCTTTCAGAGCGAGTGAGAGATCGTCGCCTAAGCTCAAAATTCGAGTCACCTTAACGCCTGGTGCTGGTAATAGTTCATATCGCGTAATCACTGGACCTTGCTCAACAGCCACAATCCTCGCTTCGATCCCGAATTCAGAAAGGGTTTCTTCAACAATTCTTGAATTCTGCCTCAGGTCATCCGTTTGGACGACTGCTGCCTCTGGTTTTCGCAGAAGGTCTAACGAGGGAAGTTGGTAATCTCCATTCGTAGCGGCTGACTTGGTACGGTTTACTACGGGCTCTCGTTTGGGTTCTTTATGAGACGGCTCCCTTGGCGTATCTTTTCTTTCGTATTCAACAATTTTCACAGGCTCTTGAGAATGAATCTCCCGCTTTTCTTCGGAGGAGCCAGGGCGTTGTCGGGTCAGATCGCGGACAGCCTCTGACCTTACCTTTGGCTTGTGTATCCGAACCCGTAGCTCTTGAATCCATTCAATAAAACGGATGAGGGGTCCTGTGCTTTTTCCAGAGAACTCTGTTAGGTTTTCCCAAAAGTTTCTTACGATGGGGTAAATCAAAAAATCAGTTGCCAAAAGAATGGCAAGGAGGAGACATGACGCGGTTACAATGTAACTTCCGACCACGCCGAAGTAACGAAGAAGCCTTTCGCCCAAAACACAGCCGATGGCCCCAGCCCTCACGAATCTATTTTCGGGATAAAATGAGATGCCAAGAAAAACAGATGCGGCTACAAGCGCGATCCCAAGACCTAACAATTTAAAGATTTTCCTCTCAGGAACTCTCTGTCCAAAAAAGCACCAAGACCAGAGGAGAAAGAAAAGAGGTATCAGGTAAGCGCCTAGACCAAAGGAGATAAAAAGCGCATGGGCTAAATTGGCGCCAATGACACCGGTGTGATTTAGAACAGGTGAGTTCGTGTCAGAGGTGTAAAAAGGATGGTCTGTCTGGTGGAAAAATGCGAGGCTTGCGAACGTAAAAAGCCCCAAAAGCAAAAAGACAACACCCCAGATTTCGTTTACTCGTTCTTTGCGCATCCTGTATGGCCGAAACCCCCTTCACCACGATGGGTGGTGCTAAGGTTATCGACCAATACAAACTGCGCCTTAACAACTGGCGTAATAACAAGTTGGGCAATTCTCATGCCTCGAGTAACGCTAAAGGCTGTGTCTCCAGCGTTAAAAAGAATAACCTGGACTTCTCCCCTGTAGTCCGAATCAATTGTTCCAGGCGCATTAAGGATTCCTATTCCTTCTTTCAGAGCAAGCCCGCTGCGAGGCCTTACCTGTCCTTCAAGCCCCTCAGGAATGGCAATTTGAATACCTGTTGGAATAAGCACTCTTTTGCCGGGAAGCAGTTGGATGGAATCTGTGACCGCGGCGAGTAAATCAAGACCGCTTGCCCCCTCGGTCATGTACTGCGGCAGGGGTAGGCCTTTATAGTTTGGAAGACAACGGAGTTGGACTTCACAGCCCAGAAGACGGGTGGTTCGATCAATCATGCCGTTCGCGCGAGCGGTTCCTAGGACCCCTGTCGCGATCCCCTCGATGCTCACCTTCTCTTGAAGATGTGCGCGCTTCGCGAACCACAGGAGGACCCTCACCATCTTTCGCTTGAATCATGCTGAGATTGATCTTTCCTTCTTTATCGATCGATATGACTTTAACAGGAACAACATCACCGACTTTAAGATGATCCTCTACTTGCTTTACGAACCCTTCGGCTATTTCGGAAATATGAACAAGGCCGTCTGTACCTGGCAAGATTTCACAAAACGCCCCAAAATTCATAATCTTTCTCACACGGCCTTGATAGATCTTGCCTATTTCTGCGTCTTCAACAATTGCCTTCACTCGAGCGATGGCTTCCTCAGAGGCTTTGGGATCAGAGGAAGCGATTAAAACTCTGCCATCATCCTCAATTTCAACCTTCGCTCCTGTCTCCTCAACGATTTTACGAATCACCTTTCCGCCTGGACCGATTACCTCACCGATCTTGCTAGGATTGATCCGAAGAGTTGTGATTCTTGGAGCGTAAGCAGACAATTCCTTCCTTGGAGTGGAAATGGCCTCGGCCATCTTTTTCAAAATGTGCATCCTCGCCTCTTTGGCTTGGCACATGGCCTCTCTGAGAATCTCTTCGGTAATCCCCGGAATTTTAAGGTCCATCTGTAGAGCCGTAAGACCCTTCTCGGTGCCCGCCCCTTTTAAATCCATATCTCCCAGATGATCTTCAATTCCTGCAATATCAGTTAAGACCTGCCACTTGTTTCCTTCCGTTATCAGGCCGATGGCGATCCCTCCTACAGGGCCTTTGATTGGAACGCCTGCATCCATAAGGGCAAGTGTTGCGCTGCAAGCGGATGCCATCGAACTCGAACCATTTGATTCCAAAATGTCAGAAACAATCCGTACGGTATAAGGAAACTTCTCTTCGTCTGGCATCACACTTTTCAGAGCCCGCTCGGCCAGAGCCCCGTGACCAATTTCTCGTCTCCCCGGACCTCTATTGGGTCCCACTTCGCCTACGCTAAAAGGAGGAAAATTGTAATGAAGCATGAACCGTTTCGAACCCTCACCCTCTAACGCATCAATCGTTTGCTCATCCGCCTTAGTTCCCAGAGTGGCAACGGCTAAACTTTGAGTCTGTCCTCGCGTAAAAATTGCAGAGCCATGAGTTCTTGGAAGGGGGGCGATTTCACAGCTGACCTCTCTGATTTCCTTAAACCCCCGTCCGTCTGGACGTTTCTTTTCATTGAGGATGATTTCGCGAACACGTTTTTTCTCAAGCTCGTCGAAGACGTATTTCACATCAGCCTCTTTGAAATCAGGACTTGCGGCATCAAACTGTGCCAAAACTTTTTCATAGAGCGCCGCGAGGGCATCTTCGCGTTCTTCTTTAGATCCTAAATCAAAAATCTTTTCGAAGCTGCCTCGTACAGCCTGACTCGCCTTTTGAGAAACCTCAGCAGGGATTTCTCGTTTCTTTACCTCAAGCTTCTTTTTTCCAGCCTTACCTTGAAGCTCTTTTTGAAGCTGGATAACAGCCCGCAATTCCTTCTGAGCGAAAAGAATGGCTTTAATCATTTCCTCTTCGGAAATTTCCCTGGCTCCCGCTTCCAGCATAATCGCCTTTTCTTCCGTGCCGGCGACTACAAGATCAAGATCCCCCTTTTCGGTTTCTTCGTAATTGGGGTTGACGATAAATTTCCCGTCCTGCAAGCCCACTCTTACCGAACCAACAGGTGTTGTGAATGGAATATCCGATATAAGGAGAGCGGCTGAAGCGCCGATCATCGCTAGAATGTCGGGATTGTTTTCTCCGTCCGCTGAGAGAACGGTAACCATGATTTGAACTTCGTTCCTATAATCCTTGGAGAAAAGCGGACGAATGGGGCGATCGATCAGACGGGAAGTAAGAATTTCCTTCTCAGATGGGCGGCCCTCACGTTTGAAAAACCCGCCAGGAATTTTTCCTGCCGCGTAGGTCCTTTCACGGTAATCGACTGTTAATGGGAAAAAATCTCGTTCTTCATCCGCTTCGCGGGCTTGAACGACAGTCGCTAAGATGACCGTTCCCCCGCATTGGACCGTGACAGCCCCATTGGATTGTTTGGCCATGCGGCCAGTCTCGATAATCACTTCGCGATTTCCGATTGTTGCTGAAACTCTTTGGATAGTCATAAAGTTTTCGATTTACTTCCGAAGCTCAAGGCGAGAAAGGATCTTTTGATATTTTTCAGGGTCAGTATTACGCAGGTAGTCGAGGAGACGCTTTCTTTTTCCTACCATCTTCACAAGACCGTAGCGGGAATGAACATCTTTGACATTGCTCTTGAGGTGGCCCGTCAGAGCATTGATTTTCTCCGTTAAAAGAGCAATCTGCACTTCGGTTGAACCTGTATCCTTTTTGTGTCTGTGAAAGTCTGAAATAACTTCTCTTTTTTTTGTACTAACCAGCGGCATTTCCTTTTTAAACCTCTTCTTTCTTACTCTAACTTGTTGTGCTAGAATGAGTTAAGTATTTCAACCTAGAAACAGTATAACGAACCTACGTCCGTTTGTAAAGGACTCCCTCAAAAAACTTAAGACCCTTTTCCGGAAAGGAGGAATTTTTTCGCTCTGACAACGTCACTTTTGATCGCCTCAACCAATTCTTCCTGTGTTTCAAAGGCTTTCTCCTCTCGAATCTTAGGGTAAAAGCGAACTTCAACTGTTTTACCATAGAGTTCCCCCTCGAAATCAAAGAGAAACACTTCCGGAATCGCTACCGCATCCGATTTTTCAAAAGTGGGGCGAACCCCGTAATTCAAAATCCCTTTCAGCCACTCACCGGGTCTCTCTGCTTGGTATTCGTACTCATGACCTTCCACTAGAGGCCTGAGGTGAAACGCGCTCTTGCGAACTTCGACAGGGTAAACTCCGTGAGGGGGAAGAATCTCACTGTGGGACTGCAGGTTGGCTGTAGGAAACCCGATTGTCCTGCCTCTTCCCTTTCCTTGGACGACACTCGCAAAAAGACTAAAAGGTCTCCCCAAACAATTTTTCGCCTTTTCAAGATCCCCCTTTCGAATAGCTTCTCTAATCAAAGAACTTGAAATAAATTCGTTCCCTAGTTTTATGGGACTGCATTCGAAGAACTCAAAACCTAATTGGGTTGACATCCTTCGCATGAGCACAGAATCGCCCGATCGGTTATGTCCGAACCGGGCGTTATATCCCAAATGAACTTCGTTAACCCTCAGACGCTTCGCTAGAAATTCCTCAATAAAGGCTTCGGGCGATATTTTCGAAAAGGGAAGTGTGAACGAAAGTAAGAAAACCGTCTCAATACCCAATTCTTTTAAAAGCAATAAACGGTGTTGCGGAGACGTTAAAAGAGCTGGACCTTGAGAATGGTGCAGCACCCTTTGCGGGTGTTCGGCGAATGTTAACGCGGCAGATATTCCGTTTTTCTGCCTTGCGCGCTCAACAACTTTCTTAAGTATTTCTTGATGTCCTAAGTGGATGCCGTCGAAATTCCCCATCCCCAGAATGAGAGGGCGCTTGGTATCAGGCGAAAATTTCTCCAACCTTACCCAAACTTTCATCCTAAATAGGCATACGGCGGGAATGAAGAAAGTGGACGAAGATGACGTTCGAGTTCGTCTAACGCAAACTTTTTTAAAGCCTCCACGGTCACAGCTTCTTCAAGACGGAAGTCGCCTGCACGAACCCGCCTCAGCTCGCTCAAGGTAGCGTGACAGCCCAGAGTCTCGCCGATATCGTGAACAAGAGTTCTCAAGTAAGTCCCCTTCGAAACTCGGGCAAAAAAGTGTACAAAGGGTCCTTTCTGATCTTCAACACGAAATTCATGCACCACAATCCGACGCTTCTCTCTTGGAACTTCCGTCCCCCTGCGGGCTAAGTGATACAAACGAACGCCTTTGTAACGAATCGCCGATATCATCGGTGGAATTTGTTCAATCTCACCAACAAAAGAGGGCAGAATGCCGCGGATCCTTTCCAGATCAATGCCTTCCCAGGTAGCCTCGCGGATGACACGGCCGTCTCTATCGTGAGAATCTGTTTCTACGCCAAGCTCGAAAGTTCCAAAGTAATCTTTATCGCAGGAACTGAGGTCCTGGGAAAGTTTTGTAGCCTTACCTATCAGAAGAACGAGGACCCCTGTTGCTAAAGGATCGAGCGTTCCCGCATGACCCACCTTAGGAATACGGAAGCGTTTCCTCACGAAGGCGCAGACATCGTGGGAGGTCCACCCTTGTGGCTTATCGACAGCCAGGATACCGTCTATGGATTTCATGGGACGCATCATTTGAAACGGAACTGTCTTCGAATCTCTTTCAAAACTGCCTCCACGGCTTCATCTGAACTCAAAGGAATCGTGCACCCTGAAGCCTTCTTGTGTCCCCCCCCGCCAAAGGCCGTAGCAATCTGATTCACATCATAGCTGCCCTTAGAACGAAAGGAAACCTTTACTTCACTAGGATTCCCCATCTCGCTTAAGAAGAAAGCAACCTTCACCTCTTTGAGGTATTTTAAGAAATCAATGAATCCCTCAGTATCTTCGTAAGTCGCGTTGCACTCTTTCAAATCCTCTCTCTTCATGGCCACCCATGCAATTTTTCCACCCGATGCAGTTTGGACTTTACCCAGAAGCCGACTGTAGAGTTGAATTTTGTTGAGTGAGTAGGTCGCGTAAAGTTCCTCGTTGATTTTGTCTACGTCGATACCCGTCTTGATCAGTTCAGCTGCGATGAGGTGGGCATGAATGCCTGTATTGCTATATTTGAAGGAGCCCGTGTCTGTTGAGAGGGCTACATATATAGAGGTTGCTTCTTCTTTAGTGAGGGGAAATTTAAAATGCTTGAAAATATCATAGACCACTTCTCCCGATGCTGCTGCTTCAGGCCTGACAAAGTTGTATTGACCAAAACGTACATTCGAAATATGGTGATCAATATTAAAAATAACCGTTTGAGGACCCATCAATTCTTTGACCCTTCCAATCCGTTCTAGCGTGGGGCAGTCGGTAACAACCAGGGCATCGAAACGGTTAGATTTTCCCTTGATTTCAGCTAATGAATTCCAACGTTCCTTGTGAGGCAGGCAATAGAGCCTTTCGGGAAAAACGTCCTCATTGACAATAGTTGTTTTCTTCCCGATTCTTCTCAAGAGGGAATCGATGGCCAATAAACTTCCAACCGCATCTCCTTCCGGGCTCACATGAGAACTTAAGAGAAAATGATTCTGTTTCTTTAGTCCGTCACAAAATGTTTTTAGGGACGCGTCGCGCATAGAGAATTAGCTTTCTTTTTCGAGTTCTCGCAAAATCTTTTGTATCTTCAAACTCTCCTCAAGCGACTCATCCAGATGGAAGGTAAGCTTAGGGGTAAAACGAAGTTTGAGATCGTCTGCTATTTCATGCTGCATGAAGCCCGCCGCATGTTCCAATCCCCGACCCGCATCACTCTTTTCCTTTTCCTGACCAAGGACACTGTAGTAGACCCTTGCCTCTTTAAGGTCAGGTGTAACGGCCACCCTCGTAATGGTAACAAAACCAATCCGAGGATCCTTTAGCTTGGTCGTAACAAGCTCACCAAGTTTGATGTGAATCAATGAAGCAACTTTATCTGTACGTCGTGACATGGTGAAAATACCCTAGCCTAAAGGAACTCGAGTTGTGAATCAACTACTTCAATCTGTTTATTCCTTGATGTAAAATTAATAACTTGATCGAGCACTTCATTGGAATAAGCGCGATCTTTAGATACATGGGAGATGGCTAACGTTGCCATCTGCCAAGAATCTTGGGAATCTACTTCGGAAACAGAAATATTAAATTTATTCCTAAGCCGAGTAACCAAACTTTTGAGGACCCAGCGTTTTTCTTTGAGCGACTGAGCTTCAGGGATACGGAGGACCATTTGAAGAATACCGATGACCATTCCGAAATCTTATTTCAGTCGAGGACTTTCCCCTTTTTCAAGGCGGTAAGATTCCAAAATATCACTCTCCTGAATATCTCCCCCTCCCTCGAGCGCGAAACCAAATTCATAGCCCTCCGCAACTTCCCGAACGTCATCCTTAAAGCGCCTGAGGGACGCCAACTTTCCATCAAACACCACAACTTGTTTGCGGACCAGGCGGACCTTGTTTGCGCGCATGATTTTGCCTTTGGCAACAATGCCTCCGCCTACAGCACCCGCCTTTGAAGAACGGAACACCTTTTTGACTTCGGCCCGTCCATCCACAACCTCATGAAAGATGGGCTCAAGAAGTCCCTCCATCGCCTTCCTCACATGCTCAACCGCCTCATAGATGATCGTGTAATAACGAATATCCACACCCTCTTCCTCACCTACCTGCTGTGCGCGGGGTTCAGCCTTTACGTGGAAGCCAAGGATAACTGCGTCTGAAGCAGCTGCTAACATCACATCCGTTTCATTGATTCCGCCAACACCGCCGTGAATGACATGAAGCCGAACTTTATCATTCGTCAGCTTCTCAAGTGACTGCGCCAATGCTTCAACAGACCCTTGAACATCTGCTTTGATGATGAGCTTAAGCTCTTTGGACATGCCTTCTTGAATTCTTTGGTGGAGATTCTCTAAAGAGAGGTGCTTGGGTCCTCCTCTAGATTCCCGTTCTCGAATCCCAATGAGCCGAGACTCCGTAATTTTGCGAGCTGTTTTTTCATCCCCAACAACCCGCAAGATCTCACCTGCGTTGGGTATACCGCTAATACCATGAACTTCCACTGCGTAGGATGGACCGGCTTCCTTCACACTCTTTCCCCTATCGTTTCTCATCGAACGAACTTTTCCAAAAAAAGCGCCCGTGACAGCCACATCGCCGATTCGAAGCGTTCCCTTCTGAACGATAACGGTTGCAACAGGGCCAGTTCCCTTGGTTAATTTACTTTCAATGACAACGCCCTCAGCGGGGCAGACAGGATTCGCTTTAAGTTCGAGAACTTCACTTTCGAGAAGGAGCATATCAAGAAGGTTATCAAGCCCTTCTCCCGTTTTCGCCGAAACTTTACAGAATATTGTTTTACCTCCCCATTCCTCTGCGATCAGATCAATCTTCTGCAACTGCATCATTACCTTTTGGGGATTGGCGTGCGGAAGATCGCACTTATTAATGGCAACAACGATGGGTACACCCGCTTCTCTAGCGTGGTCTATTGCCTCAATCGTTTGCGGCATGACTCCGTCGTCTGCCCCCACAACTAAAACCACAACGTCGGTAGCATTGGCGCCACGTGCTCTCATTTTGGTAAAGGCCGCGTGACCGGGCGTATCCAGGAAAGTCACGTGACCTTTCCCTGGCAAGTCCACTCCATAAGCACCGATGTGCTGTGTAATTTGACCAGCTTCCTTAGCGGCAATATTTGACTTGCGAATGGCGTCGAGAAGCGACGTCTTCCCATGATCCACATGACCCATAAACGTCACAACAGGCGACCTTGGCTTTAAATGCTTTTCCTCACCCGCTTTTAAAGGACCCTCCCCAATCCGTCTTTCTTCCAACGGAGCGATCTTTTCAATGGGAGTACCGAGATGCGTTGAAAGTTTATGGATGATTTCCTCGCTCAAGAGTTGATTGACGTTAGCGAATATTCCGATCGCCATGAGGGCCTTGATGAGTTCTGCCACTCTCAGGTTAAGCTTATTCGCCAGCGCCCCTACGGTAATGGGTATTTCTACACGGATAGCCTCGATGATGGCGGTGCTAACAGCAGGCGATTCAACGGGTTCAGATTTTTGCTCCACTTTCGCTTCTGGTTTTTTCTTGGACTCTTTCACCGTTGGCGCTGGGGTAACGCTCACCTTCTTCTCCGTAACTTTCTTGGCAGGAGCCTTTCCTTTTTTGAGAAGTTCCATCGCCTTCTCGTCAAGATTGGACATGTGGCTCTTAGCCTTGATGCCCAGCTCTTCGAGCTTCTCAATCACTTCCTTGCTAGAGAGATTTAGGGTCTTAGCTAACTCATGGACTCTCATTGTTTGACTCCCCTGTAGTCTCATCTTTCTTTACTTCCTCCACTTCGCCTGCTTCCTTCTCCTTGGGTGGACTGGGCGCTGACGGCGGTTTTCCGCCCTGCAAAATACTTTGGTGAGCTGAGCGAAAGATTTTCTCTGCTGTCTTGGGTCCTACTCCTTTAATCTTAATGAGCTCTTCAGGACTTGATTTTAAAATGTCTTTGATCGAAATAATACCCGCCTCTTTTAAAGCCTCAACAATCTTAGGCCCCACTCCTTCTAAACTTGAAATGGGAACTTTCTGAGAAAGGCTTCTGACATCGAGCCGCCAATCCAGGAGTTTTGACGCCAGTCTCACATTTTGCCCCTTCTTTCCAATAGTGAGGGACAGCTGATCATCCGCGACAAAGACTTCTGCGCCTGTCTCCTTTCTGTTCAGCTTGACCTCGGCGATTTCTGCTGGTTTTAACGATTCTCGCATGTAAGTTTCTATGTCGTCACTCCACCGAATAATATCAATTTTTTCTCCTCGTAACTCCCGCACAATGTTCTTCACCCTCTGCCCTCTCATCCCCACGCAAGACCCTACAGGATCAATCTTTGAATCTGAGGAATGCACCGCAATTTTAGTTCTTGAACCAGCTTCCCTGGCGATTCCTTTGATTTGGACAATTCCCTCATGGATTTCTGCCACTTCGATTTCAAAGAGGCGCTTCACCAGTCCTTCATGGGCCCGAGACAGAATGATTTCCGGTCCAGATGGAGTTTTCTTGACCTCTAAGACGTAAGCCTTGACGTAATCGCCTTGCCTGAACTCTTCTTTTGATGATTGTTCTCTGGCAGGAAGGATCCCTTCGGTCTTTCCCAAGTCAACGATAATGGCCTTTTTCTCGAATCGATGAACCGTACCTGAAATAAGGTCTCCCTGTTTTTTGATATACTCATCATAAATAGACCTTCTCTCAGCCTCGCGGATTTTCTGAATGATGACTTGTTTTGCCGTCTGAGCTGCAATCCGTCCAAAATCTGCATCATCGATGACCTTGCCGTCTCTATAAACTTTAATATCCGCAGTGTCAGGGTTGATCTGAATATCAATTTCTTGGCTCTCAGGATAGGTTTTTCGGCAGGCAGACACAAGGGCCTGTTTAAGGGCCTCAAGAAGAGTCCCCTTGTCGATATTTTTCTCTTTTTCGATATATTCGAGCGTTGCCAGAAGTTCTTGGTTCATAATAGGTTAGAGAAATAAAAAAGTGGGCTTTGAGCCCACTTTTCGCTTTCTACCTAAGTATTTGTGCTGCCTTATTATAGCTTAAGCATGAGCCGTGTCAACCTATCCTTAGACCCTCCCCCTGTCACGCCTTTCCCGAAGCATTCTAAGAACTCGATTGAGATCATCCGCTGTTTCAGTAAAGAAATCCCCTTCACGCAGCTTTACTTCATCAGGTATTTCACCTTCTGCAATACGGTGAAGAACCCTTCTGAAACGGTACACGGGACCCGCTATCCTGTGGAGGAAAAAGATACCAAAGATCGCAATCACTAAAATCGTCACGAAGAGAACCAAGCTTACCCGCACAATCAGGTCATACCTCACATCAGACATGACCTCATAAGCGCTGATCCTCCCGAATCGGTACCCCCCTCCCATCATCGCCTGGTTGATTGTCGAATGAATCACAAAGCCAACTGTCAGAGCCGAGATGATAAGAAGGCTTATGACAACGAGAGTGAACTCCCGCTGCATCGGCTTGTGAATCAGGACGCTTCGTAATCTTCTCTTGTATTGTCTTGGAGTTGCCTCTTCCATGATTCAATCTCCTTTTCTAATCCTATCTATCGGGTCTATTCCCTTATAGCTTAACCTGTGCTCGCTTCCCGAAAGGGCCACCACTTTTGATTCGCCAATTTTTTGGACCATGCACCAACACCTTCAAAAATAAGAATAATATCAGGAACAACAAAAAGCGTAAGCACGGTAGAGCTTAAAAGTCCTCCGATAACAGTTATGGCCAAAGGCGACCAAAGTTCGCTTCCCTCACCAATGCTCAGCGCCATCGGTAAGAAGCCAATGGTTGTGGAAACGGTGGTCATAAGAATCGCTCGAAGCCTGTCCAAGCCAGCTTGAATCAGCAATGTCTCTTTATGAAAATGAAACCCCTGAGCTTGCAAGGTATTCATTCGATCCATAAGAATGATCGCAGCATTCACCACATAGCCAGCGAGCAGGATCATTCCTATAAAAACAGGCTGGCTGAGGGGCTTATGAGTTAAAGTCAGTCCAGCCCAGATTCCAATGCTGGCCAGTGGAATCGTGGCCATAATGACAAGGGGTTGCCAGTATGATTGAAACAAACAAGCCATCGTTCCGTAGACCAAAAACAGGGACAGGATCAACGCAAGTGAAAGTTGCGTTTTCCCTTTAAGGAGCTCTTCATAGTAACCACCAAAACGCCAATAGTAATCATCAGGCCATTTGATATCTTTAAGGGCCTCACGCACCTCTCTGGCGATGGTCTCAAGGGGCCTGTGGGTATCTCCTCTCACAAAGACATAACGGAACTTATCTTTTCGGTCAATGGTTTGAGGGCCAAAACTCGGATGAAAACTGGCCACATCCCCCAAGGGGACTTGACCTCCGTGTTTGGTTCCCACGTAAATTTGCTGAAGATCCTCTACTTTCTGGCGATAAATGGCCTGAAGACGCGTGATCGTCTCGATTTCTAGCCCCTGACTCAATTCGTGAAACTTGGTGGGCCTCATACCCCTGATTTGCGCATGAGCTGAATCCGCAATGTCTTGCACCGTTAAACCGTAAATAGCGGCCCGCCCCTTATCTACCACTAGTGAATATTCCGGCCGCTTTCTGAGGTCCGTCATAACCAAGTTGGTTAAACCTGGGATGTTTTGGATCTTCCCCGCTACTTCGTGCGCCAACTTTTCTAAAACGTCATTCTCTTGACCGTAGATATTGATCACCATTTTTCTCGTTTCGCTTCCACCAGCCCCTTGATCTATGATCAAACTGTAGCTGTCGTGAATTTGCTTGATAGCCTCGTTCCCCTTCTCATCAATGAGATGCATGATTTCTTCCTTGGAGTATTTCCGTTTATTTTTTGGAACGAGTTTCACAAAAATACGAATCTCATCCTTCCTTACAGTCGATGAAAATAATTTAATTTCTGAAATACGGCTGAGAAGTTCCTCAATCTTTTTAACAGCCTGATCATTCGCCTCAATCCTGGCTCCAGCCAACGGAAAAACAACAATGGCAAATTCCTTCTCTTCCATTGTTTCAGGCCAGTCAATATCCTTCTTCAACAGTCCCCTGAGCGCAAGAGCAAACAGAATGAGAGCGATAATGAGCACGAATCCTCGGTTGGCAAAGTTCCATTGCATCATTTGAAGATAGCCCTGCCTGACTTTTTCCAAAACGGCATTCACTTTTTCTGTTTTCCTCTGCCTGTTCAAAGCAAAGTCTGGCCTCATCTTAAACCACTCTGAGATGAGGACGGGCGAGAGCATGATCGCGCAACAGGTCGAGATAACCAGCGAGAAAGCCACCGTAAAGGCAAAACCCTGATACATAATTTGAATAGTTTTATCGATAAAAACGATAGGCAAGAAGACAACGATATTGGTCGCCTGCGAGGTCACGAGCGCAAGCCATACCTCCTCAGTACCGTTTACCACCGCTTTATGAGCCCTTTTGCCTTCGTCCAACTTTTTCAAAATATTCTCTAATACAACAATAGAGCTGTCTACCAAGACGCCTATAGAGAGGGCGAGGCCGCTCATGGTCATCACGTTGATGC
>JACQLI010000084.1 GCA_016204125.1 Candidatus Omnitrophota bacterium | reverse complement strand
GGTAAGCGCTCGCCCCTTCCGGTTCAAATCCATAATGCACAGCCAAATCTTCGAAACGTAGTTCATAAGAGCCGTCTCCTTGTCTGGAGAGCTTAAAGTCATCCAGCGGATTTGCTTGTTTGAACCAGTAACGACCGATAAGATCTCGTCTCTCGATAAGCGTCTCAGCAATGTGATCCCTCGCCTTGGAGTCAGAATATTTTCCTTCTGAAACGATTTCTCTGATCTCATCATCCGTAAATTTCATGATGATCTTTGCCGCCCAGAATCCGTCCGCACGCGACAAGTCTTTAAATGGAAAATACGGGAGCTGTGTTTTGTAACCGCCTGGATTGAAGTAACGGTTATCAAAATAACCAACAGCTGGGTTGGTGATCTGGCGGTCTGCTTCATCCCAACGTTTTTGCCAGGCTCTTTTCCAGAAGCCTAATCCAACAAGTCCTTTAAAAATTTCTCTATAATCAAAGAGGTATTCGTGTGCAAAATGGGGAGGTTGGGGTCCACCTGGACGGCCTCCTAAACTCGAGTTGAAATCCAAGAGGTAATGACGAATTACGTTCCTTCCCTCAACTTCTTCAACCACGTCAAGGGTGTTGCTGTCTCGAACATCAAAGTTATTGAGCCATGAGGAGAACACCTGAAGAGCTCGAATCTCTCGGCGATCTTTGTGATCCACAGGATCGTCGGGATCGTTTCCGCGCCTCCCCTGAAGAGACATGGGTCCCAGAATTTCTCCTGTGAGAATGCGGCTAGCAGAAGATCGGTAAGACCCGTCTTCTGTTTCGGGAACAAAAAGAAGAAACTCTTCGAGGCGTTCGGGTGTTAACTTTCGCCTAAAACCAGATTCGTCGATAACGCGAGCATTTGGATCGATATCGAGCTTGTCCTTTTTAAAAGAGACTAGGGTGTATTGAGGAACATTATAGCCAATGGCATGAATAAACCGGCTCGTGATGATTTCAGCTCCCGTGGCAAGTTCGATGTAGTCAACAGGATCAAACTTCAGGAGATATTTATCACCTCTCTGGTCCCGAATAAAAAACCCCGGCGTGATTCCTTCAAACTTTCCTTTTGTGATGACCCATTGACCGTTTGGATCAGGGCCGCTTGTCAGAGAAGGCCCTTTTTTAAGCTCACCCGTAGACATCCGATTCCTTCCGTGGCGATTGGTGAAAAAAGTCGAGTCGGGAACCTCGTCAAAGGTATTCAGATTGAGGGCACGCTTTTTCTTTCCCGCGAGGCGGCTATAGAGCCTTTCGAGATGAAGGTATTGTGTGCCTTCGTAATAGATCGTCTGATCGAACATGTCCCGATAAAGGCTTGTCTCTCTCTTTTGGTAACCTGACGAAGTGTTCTGCGCAAGCAAAAGAGATGCCCCAACTGAGCAGGCTAGAGCAAGGCCAACGCCTACTCTAAAAAGGTGATTTTGTCTTAACATAAAATTCGAAACCCTCGTGACTTCTTGCAATCTCAAAATTGACCACAATTTCTTTTTGATAGCTGAAGCGAAAACCTAGGCCGTATGAGTTTGCGAAATCTTCGAATTGGAAATCGCTGAATTCGCCAAACACCTGTCCCACATCCCAAGAAAGAACCGAATCCATCTTCCAATCGCGATATTCCCAGGTTGTCCATCGATACTCGAGATTAAAAAGAAGAAGACTCTCATCATAAAAACGGTCTCTCTTAAAGCCGCGGTGTGTCTCTCCTAACCGAGGATATGCACCATAACCTCCTAGCCGCGACATCAAGAAAAAGGGAACATCTCTGTCTCCTACTTCATCGTTGTGTTCAAGGATGCTTCGGAAAGCTATCACGCGCCTATCGGAAAAAAGCTTGAAGAAATGGCCAAGTTCGCCTCGGTATTTAAAAAAACCTGTACTCCCATCCAACCCTTTGTTGAAGCTGAAGTGAAACTTTTGATAACCACCTTCAGTGGGGATCTCTTGGCTGTCCCTATTATCGTGTTGAAGCTCCAGGGCCCACGCCAATATCTCATCTCCCCCAAGGCCTGGAATTCGTTGCCTCCCACTTGCTACGAAAATCTCATCGATAATCCCCCGCCCTCCGTCTTCACCATTTGTGATGTTTGCATTCTGAAAGGAAAACATCCCATCAATATCCCAAGTGTTAAGAAAGGAGCTGCCGATGATGGTCTTAAGCGTGGTTTGTTCGATGCGGTAGGAGGTCCCATCTCCAAGACTCGTATCTGGACCAATGCCATAGAAGTGTTCCTCTCCTCGATTCTCGTATTTGACAACGCCTCCAGCGCGTAGCCCCGTACCTCCGATATTCTGCTGCATCATTTTTGCCTTATACTCTACAATGTGGTCAAGTGTCCAAAGCGTGGAACCTTTCACGGAAGTGTTGGGAAGCTTTTCCTTAAGTCCTGCGAGCTGAATGAACTCGATATCAAATCCCGCTCCGAAACTTCCCCCCCCAATGAGTGAACGCACCTTAGGAGTAAACCCATGACTCTTCATCTGGTCATAAATCCAATCCGCCTTGTCATAGAGATGGTTTTTTTCAACAAAGATGAATGTTTGGTTAACAGGCCAGCGAATGAGTTCAAAAGGATAGACCAGGAAATGGTTGCGCCAGTTTTCTAGTGCTGCTGGGCGTTTACTGACAAGGTCGTCTGGTTTCACGGGGGCGTAACGGTCATAGGGAATCTCTTCGCCGTAGAGGGAGGACAGACCTATTCCTAAGAAAACAATAAAAATAAAAAGCTTTCTTTTCATCTCATTCAACATATCTTTTAAGGGCTCTTTGGTTCCTCGGTTGCCGGAGGAGACTCTGCCTTTCGTTTCGCCTCCTCTTTGATCTCTAGCTTTCTTTTGTCGACCAATTGATCGAAAAATTGAAGCTCGTTCAGTAAGAGTGTTCGCATAGGATAACGTTTCCTGTCTGGAAACTCCACCAGATAAGGCTCGCCCGTTCTCTTAGAACCTGTGGCGACCCAGTTGATGAAATCCTGGGCTGTTTTAACCCGCCACCTGTTTCGAAAGAAATACTTCCACCGCAAGTGAGCCTGGGCTCGTTTCCCTGTATATCGGCTTTTGTTGCGGATAAAATTATAGGGAGACTTCCCAATCCGTTCAAGGAGATAGTCAATCCGTGCCTGCTCAAGATCCTGTGACCCTGCTTCTAACGTGAGAGCCCGTTTGAAGGCGAGGCTTGTTTCCTCATCCTCATGAGCGCCGAAAAAGAGGGCAGGATCAGATTTTGGGGGGGACGAAACGCACCCTTCCCCTAAAAACAGAACTGCCAATAGAAGTAAGAAAAACATCTGCTCTGTTATTTAAGTTTAAACGTCCAAAGACTCAAAAGAACGAGCCGAGGCTATGGGTCCCTGACTCGGCCATTTATTTTCAAGGCCCAATTCCGTGATCAAGAAATGGGCTGTCAGAGAAAGCCAACGATCGGGTGACTGAACCATGCTCTCCACAATGGATATGGCTTCCTCTTCTGAGACCGTACTAAAAGCCCTGTCGTCTGAAAGGAGCTCAATGATTCCGTAAAACTCAGGCCCTAAAAGATTTTGCAGAAGCTCAATGGCGTGGGAACGAATGGCGTCATGCGTAGGATGCTCAAGAAGCCGTTCGTAAATAATCCGGAGTGCTTCCGACGGATAAAGAAGTCCTAAACACCGGAAGATCCTCTCGAGACTCTCGTCCGCAATCGCATGGAGCGCCACCTCTAAGAATAGGAACTTCTCCTTCTTCTTGGTTGCCTTAAAGTAATAGTGGCTTAATTTTTGAATCCCCTGATAAAGCTCAGCTTCTCTTAGAATTTCTTTCTTAATTAAGATCCTGTTCCAACGAATGTCAGAATTTCTGTCTTTGATCTGAAGGAGGGTTCGGATCAGAAGGAAGCGAAGGGCATGATCCCGACTCTTTGACAAAATCTCAAGAAGTCGATCAGCCGCTTCTTGCGTAGCTAACTGTTCCAGATAAAGTGCGGCTTTCCTTTTGATGGCCATATCCTTCTTGGGACTTTCAAGAAGCATTTGAATATGCCCCAAAAGTGCTTCTGGATCTTCTTGTGGTAAAGAATCTGGCTTTTCAAGGTCAGCTTCTCTCTCAGCCTCCCTGAGCAATAGCTCATCTAGAAATTTTTTCTCTTTTGTGGCACCGTTTTGTTCGGGTCCCTGGTGGGGAATGGTTTCGAGCGCTTCTCTACGAATCATATCGTTGACGAGTTTGCGTGCTGCTTCGAGATCCTTGCCGGCCCGATGGTAAGCGAGGCAAGCTGCCGCGGCCATTTTTCTAGTCATGCTCGACTGCTGCGTGAAAAAGGAGCGAAGTTCCCCAAACGATTTCTCATCGTAAAGAAAGCTGAGCACCTCTGTGGCCCTGCGTGGTTTCGGAATTTCCTCATCCGCCTTGCCTTTTGAAAGATGATCTCTGAGAAGATAGAGATAGGCTTCGCGCGTCCTCCATACTAAGAATACCCAGAAAGGTAAAAGGATAAAGACAAGTGCTCCAACCCGTTCGTTTGGAATAGCTAGAAGCGGGGCAAGGATAATGATCAAAAGCCCGCCCAGGCTCTTGGAGGCACGAAAGATGAGCATGTCGATAACAGGCTTCGCGCGGTAACGAACACTTGAAGAAAGGGGAAGATAAAGCACCTCTTTAGAAGCTTGCTGAATCGAATAATTCATTCCTCCGTCAAAAATCTTTAGAAAGGTTGCGGTCGAAAGGAGCGGCCAGAGAAAGGTTACAAGTGCGGCTAAACTAAGCCCGACAGGAAGAAGGGTTAGGGATATACCGATACCGAGAAAGCGAAGAGAAAAACTGGTCGCATAAAGCTGCATGAGAAAGGAAACGGCGTTTAAGGCGGCGCTGAACCCACCAAAGAAAGCTGTCTTTGCAGCTTTGCCCACCAAGTGATCTTCAACGATCGCATTAAACTGGTTATCCACAACTGTTGAACCAACCTTGGCCAAAAGAACAATACCAGCAAGCATCCAAAGGTAAGGAGAAGTCATGAAAAGTTTACGTGTAGACCCTGTCTCGATCGGTTTTTGCATGCGATCCGAACCCGATGAAGTAGCGGGTAGATGTTTCCACAGAAACATGATTACAAAAATGCATCCCAGGAGAAAAAGAGAGGAAATCAAAAGGAGATCCTCTGTCCGTAGCCACTTCACGGCTCGGTTCGTTAAAAGCCCCCCCAGGATTCCGCCTGCGCTCCCCCCGCTAATGATGAGTCCAAAGAGACGCTTTGCCTCAAGGGGATCAAAAAGATCGTTGGCAAGTGTCCAGAACTGCGTAACAGCTGTGATAGAGAAGCCGGCAACCCATACATAGAAAAAGGCGCTAAGATAGGGAACTTGGACGTGGAGAAGCCACCAAAAAATGAGAAGGTTAGAAATAAAGACGAGAAGAACACCGATGAAGAATCTTTTCCTCGGAAGAAGTTTGGCGAGCTGGATATAAGACCATGTCACAAAAAGAAGGAAGAGACCTTCTCCCAAGTATACGTACCTGAGATTCCTGCTTCCTAATTCTTCAAGGAAAAGGGAGCTCCGAACAGGCTTGAGTACGTAGAGGACGACCATGGTAAGGAAGAAATAAAGGAACATGAGGAGGGTTTTTCTTCCCTCACCCTTGCGGATATCAAAGGGGTTGAGGAAACTCCAAGAAATCTTCTGGGTGCTTCGCGAAGTCATGCGTTGTCTAGAGTAAAGGCATCCTCAATTAATGAAAATTGTGGTTCCTCGGTTCCATCCCATATTATCGAAAGAACATCGAATCGAACAGCTTTATTCTCAAGCCCCTTTGTCTGGATAAAGGATTGGGCTACCTGGGCTAACTTTTGTTGTTTTCTGTAGTCGACGGCTTCTTCAGGTAATCCAAAACGAACATTCCGACGTGTCTTGATTTCAAAGAAAATTAAGACCCCGTCTTTCTCAGCTATAAGATCAATTTCTCCGAAACGAGCCCTGTAGTTTTTTTCGAGGATAGCGTAGCCCTTCTTCTTTAAAAATCCCCACGCCAGTGTTTCTCCCCTGGGTCCAAGCTGCAAAAAATCTTTCATGGTTCACTCTTTTCTAAAAGTTCGGCCACTGGACGAAACGATCTCCTGTGGATCGGGCTTATTCCCTTTGAGCGTAGTATATCGATATGAAGCTTGGTTGGATATCCTTTATGTTGGGCAAAACCATAGTCGGGGTAGATGGAGTCGAATTTTCTCATCAGGTGATCTCGGCAGACCTTGGCAACAATGGAGGCCGCGGCTATAGCTGCGGACTGTCCATCCCCCCTGACAATACCAACCTGCGGAAGCGGAAGATCAAGCTTGATCTTTCCATCGATAAGAATCAGGGTGGGGGTTTTAGGTAGGGCTAAAACTGCTTCTCGCATGGCAAGGCGCGTGGCCTGAAAAATATTGATTTCGTCAATCACCGCCTCTGGAACTATTCCGATCCCGACGAGGCAGTGTAAAGCAATTTCGCGAAAAAGAATTTCCCGTTTTTTGGGAGAAAGTTTTTTAGAGTCGTTAAGCTCGGAGGGGCGGGCGCTTCGACGAAAGAGAACCGAGGCGGCGACAACAGGACCTGCTAAAGGACCGCGTCCCGCTTCATCGACTCCAGCGATAACGCTTGGTGGAAATTCTTCAGCAAAGCTTTCATCAAATCGAAAGAGATCTTCGACTCTAAGCAAGCTTGCCCTTTAGTGTTTAATGGGAGTGTCTGAGATAGTAAAGCTTGGCTTTCCTCGCCTTGCCCCCGTGGACACGCACAATCTTTTCTACCGCAGGAGAATGAACAGGAAAAGTCTTTTCGACTTTATCACCGTAACTTTCTTTAAGAAGGGTACAGGCGGCGCTAAGACCCCTCCCCCTTTTTCGGATACAGATTCCTTCAAACAGCTGAGTACGGGTCTTTTCTCCTTCCTTCACGCGAAAACTAACCCGCAAGGTATCTCCTACCCGAAAGGAAGGAATGTCTTTCTTTAAGTGGGGGGCTTCTACTTTCTCGATGAGGTTCATGAGTTTTCTCATTTTACTCTATTAATGCTTTCCTGTCTGAGTTTTTTTAATAAGGTCGGGTCTTCTTTTTCGGGTGGTGCGAAGCGATTCTTTCTTTCTCCATTCGGCAACGGCCCGATGGTTACCCGAAAGAAGAATTTTGGGGACGTTCCAACCCTTAAAAACTCGTGGCCGCGTATATTGTGGAAACTCAAGCCTCTTACCCGAAACTCCATTACGTGAGTGTGTGAAACTTTCTTCCTTCGAAGATTCTGGATTTCCAAGCACGCCTGGAATCAAGCGGACTATGCTCTCTACAAGACAAAGCGCTGGAGCCTCACCGCCCATGGTCACAAAGTCCCCGACTGAGATCTCTTCGTCAACTAAGTGTTGAGAAACCCGCTCATCAACACCTTCATAGTGGCCACAGATTAAAATGAGGTGTCTTTTCCTGGCCAACTGGTGGGCAAGCTCTTGTGTCCAAGGTTTCCCCCGCGGAGAAAGCAAAACAACGTGCCCTTTGCCTGAAATGGCTTCCACACATTTAAAAATAGGTTCTGGCTTAAACACCATGCCAGGACCTCCACCAAACGGTTTTTCATCCACCGTTCGGTGTTTGTCTTGAGTGAAATCCCTCAGATTATGGACGTAAAAACTCACCTTTTTTCGTGACACGGCCTGTTTTAAGAGAGAATGCGATAAGGGCCCGTCAAAAAAATCGGGAAAGATGGTAACGAGATCGATTCGCATAGGCCTACTTCTTTTCTTTTTTCACCAAATCTTCCACGGTCTTAGAAGGCACGGCTCCTTTTTCAATCCATTTTGTGTAACGTTCCATGTTGACCTTCACTTGCGGAGGATTCACAAGAGAATCGTAAGAGCCTAATTCGTCGATCAGTCGGCTGTTACGAGCTGTTCTTTTGTCAGCCACCACAATCTGCCACTGCTTTCGGTTCTTCTTTCCTACTTGTTTCAATCGGACGGTAAGTGCCAAGAAAATTTCTCCTTTCTTATTCTTTTGCTCTCCAGATACGAGCTCCTAATCTGGATAACTTGTCTTCGATCTTTTCATACCCTCGATCAAGATGATAGACTCGGTGAACCTCGGTCTGGCCTTCTGCCACAAGACCCGCTAAAACAAGAGCCGCGCTTGCGCGAAGATCAGATGCCGTTACAGGTGCGCCGCTCAACCTCTTGACGCCATGTACAATGGCGCTATTTCCCTCCAAAAAGATGCGAGAACCCATACGGTTAAGTTCTGCGACATGGATAAAGCGATCGGGGTAAATCTTCTCTGTGATGACGCTGATACCTGGCGTAATCGCCATAAGGGCCATCATTTGTGCTTGAAGATCCGTTGGGAATCCGGGGTAAGGAAGTGTTGTCACGTCCACTGCCCGAAGTCGACCGTTTCGTCTTACCCTAATCGTATCCTTCCCTCTTTCGATCCGAACTCCGCTTTGAGCGAGTCTGTCCATCAATGCATTTTGATGTTCAGGCGCGGTTTTCTTTATGAGAACATCTCCTCCCGTCACTGCTGCGGCAACCATGTAAGTACCTGTTTCAATCCGATCGGGAATGATAGAGTGCCTTGCCCCTCTCAAATGTTTAACTCCCTCAATTTCAATCTGAGGAGACCCCTCTCCTTGGATCTTCGCTCCCATTTTTTTCAAAAACTGAGCGAGGTCGACCACCTCGGGTTCACAAGCTGCGTTCTGGATGTAGGTTTTTCCTGAGGCGAGCATTGCCGCCATCATCACATTCGCGGTAGCGAGAACAGAGGAGCCAAAATTTCCTCCCAGGAAAATATCGTTTCCTCGAAGTTGACGCTTTACCTTTGCGACAATGTAACCGTGTTGAATCTCAATATCAGCTCCTAGCGCTCCAAGCCCTTTCAAATGAAGATCAATGGGTCTTGCACCGATCACGCATCCGCCAGGAAGTGAGACTTCAGCGTAACCTTCCCGTGCAAGAAGCGGCCCAAGGACACAGACCGAAGCCCGCATGGTGCTCACAAGCTTATAAGGAGCTACGGGCTTGAGATTCTTACCAGGCTTTACAGTCAGCGTTCCATTTTCGTAGGAAGCCTTGGCGCCGAGCGAATGGAGAAGTTTGACCATTGTTGTAATGTCCTTGAGATTGGGCACATTTTCGATGATCGATTCCTCATCTGTCAAAAGAGAGGCGGCCATAATGGGAAGGGTGGAGTTCTTAGCTCCCGAGACGGTCACTTCCCCTTTCAATTTTCTTCCACCTTCAATAACAATTTTATCCATTGAAACCTAGACCTGTAACAACCCGATCGATTTTGTTTAAGTCCTTAAAAATCTGGGTCCTAGCGAAGTCCTTCTTTTCAAATAGAGAACGGACAATGCCTGATTCATCTATCCCCACTTCAAGCCAGAGACTTCCACCTCGTTTAAGAAAAGAAAAATGATCAAAAATCCGCCTGTAAAAATCGAGGCCGTCCTGACCTCCATTGAGGGCAAGCCAAGGTTCTTTCTTCACCTCAGGCTCAAGTTCGCACCAGTCATCTGAAGACACGTAAGGAGGATTTGAAAAAATCACGTCGAAATTCACCTTTCCGAAACCTGAAAAAAGATCCGCCTGGAGAAAATGAAGTCTTTTTCTTTCTATCTTTAGTCGCCCTGCATTCCGTTGTGCGAGAGAAAGTGCCTGCTCGGAAATATCGGTTGCCAGCCCTCGAGCCCGCGGGAAAAGCTTGGCTATGATGATCGCAATATTTCCTGAACCCGTGCCAAGATCCAAAAAAGAAAACGAGTCTTGTCTTGAAAACCCACTTTTCTTCAGAAAAGAGTCGATCATCACTTCTGTTTCAGGACGGGGAATCAAAACTCCATCCTCCATTTCAAAAAGCTCCCCCCAGAAGTAGGCTTTCCGCAAAAGATAGGCCAAGGGGATCCGTTTTTTCCTTGCCTCAATCCACTGAGAAAATTGAGGAAACAGGAGACGATCGACCTCTCGAGTGAGGTAAAGCTCGATTCGAGAAATTCCTAGAAGGGTTTCGAGAATTTCTTCACATTCCCGCCTGGCTTCGCGCTCGCTGAGGAATGAAAGCTCACTCATTCCCCAAGAAAGCCACTCGCTTAAGCTTTCTGAGACGCCTGTCGAAACTTCAGTTTTCATCGGCGCCTCCGGCCATACGACGGGTCCGTGCTTCCTTTTCTAGGGCCTCGACAAATTCATCGATATGACCGTTTAAAATATCATCGAGGTTATGCAAAGTCAAACCGATCCGATGGTCGGTCACTCTCCTATCAGGAAAATTATAAGTTCGTATCTTCTCTGACCGATCCCCCGTCCCAATATGTTTCTTTCGAGCCGCCTGAATCACTTGTTCCTGTTCCAATCGCTTTCGATCTAAAAGCCGTGTCCTTAAAATTCGCATCGCTTTTGTCTTGTTCTTGTGTTGTGATTTTTCATCCTGACATGCTACCACAAGCCCTGTTGGAACATGGGTAATGCGAACGGCTGAATCAGTTTTGTTCACGTGTTGACCGCCAGGTCCAGAGGATCGAAAGGTGTCGATCCTGAGATCGGTTGGGTTGATTTGAATCTCTACTTCTTCCGCTTCAGGCAATACGGCAACCGTAACGGCAGAAGTATGTATGCGTCCACTTGCCTCCGTTTCGGGGACACGCTGGACTCGGTGGGTCCCGCTTTCATAGCGGAAGCGCTGAAAGGCGCCTGGCCCTGAAACTCCAAAAATGATTTCTTTAAATCCGCCTTTGCCTGTTGGATTGCTATTCATGACCTCAATTGCGAGTCCATGAGTCTGAGCATATCGGGAATACATTCGAAAAAGATCGCTTGAGAATAGTGCTGCTTCTTCTCCTCCTGTGCCTGCTCGAATTTCGACAATAGCGTTTCTGGCCGCATCTCGGTCAGCTTCTTTGAGAAGACGTGCCTCAATCGTCTCTTTGAGTACCTCCTCCTTTTTGAGGAGTCTCTCTTTTTCCTCCTGATAAAGGTGGGCCAGTTCTGAACCTGCTTGAGACTCTTTGAGAAGGGAATCTGCCTCTTCAATTTCTTTTTGGATTTTGAGGTACTCTCGGAAAGGCTGGGCAATGCTGGTGAGGCTTCCTAATTCCTTGGTGAGGGCTTGAGTGCGGGAAGAATCTCGGACGACTTCACCATCGGACAGGAGATTTTCAATCTCCTCGACCCTTTGCAAAATCTTCTTGAGTCTTGGCAGGGGAAGCACGCAGATCCTCCGTTTCTTGGAGGTTAGGCCTTTGCCTTGCGGGCCTTCTTACCACTCGTGATCTTGCCTGCATACTTCTTTTGGAAGCGGTCAATACGACCCGCTGTGTCGACAAGCTTCTGTCTTCCTGTAAAGAAAGGGTGGCAGCTTGAACAAATTTCAACCGAAATGCGGGGTTTTGTGCCACGTGTTTCGATCACGCTTCCGCAAGCACATTGAATAATCGAGACTCCGTACTCTGGATGAATTCCCTGTTTCATGAGACTTTAGTTCCTCCCTTATTCGACTTTGTTCATGTTGGCTAGAAATTCGGAGTTGCTTTTCGTCTTCGCAAGCCTTTCCACGAGAAGTTCCATCGCCTCGGTTGGATTAAGCTCATTCAAGACTTTGCGCAAAATCCAGATCCGCTGAAGTTCATCTTGCGGAAGAAGAAGCTCCTCTTTTCGGGTATTTGATTTCTTGACGTCAATGGCTGGGTAAATACGGCGCTGGAAGAGATTCCGATCGAGCTGAAGCTCCATATTTCCCGTTCCTTTGAATTCTTCAAAAATGACGTCGTCCATTCGTGAACCCGTATCCACAAGGGCTGTTGCGATGATCGTCAGGCTTCCCCCCTCTTCAATGTTTCGGGCGGAGCCAAAAAATCGCTTCGGCTTGTGGAGGGCGTTGGAATCCACGCCGCCTGAGAGAATCTTCCCTGAGTGAGGAACGACCGTGTTGTGGGCTCTGGCAAGACGCGTGATCGAATCAAGAAGGATCAACACATCTTTTTTGTGTTCGACAAGCCGCTTGGCCTTCTCAAGCACAATTTCGGCTACTTGGACATGCCGCTCTGCAGGTTCGTCAAAGGTTGATGAGATGACTTCGCCCTTGACTGATCTTTGCATATCCGTGACTTCTTCAGGTCGCTCATCGATGAGAAGAACGATGAGGTAAACTTCAGGGTGATTCCTCGTCACGCTATTCGCAATCTTCTGAAGGAGCACGGTTTTCCCACTGTAAGGAGCTGCGACGATGAGACCGCGCTGTCCCTTTCCAATCGGAGTGAGAAGATCCATGACCCGCATCGAAATTTCATCAGGAGCGGTTTCAAGACGGAGCTTCTCCTGCGGGTAAAGCGGTGTGAGGTTATCAAAAGGAACCTTGTCCTTAATCGCCTCAGGGTCTTCGTAATTGACCGCTTCAACCTTTAGGAGGGCAAAGTAACGCTCCCCTTCCTTGGGAGAACGGATCTGACCACTGACCGTGTCCCCTGTCCGAAGATTGAACCTCCGAATCTGAGACGGCGAACAGTAAATGTCGTCAGGAGAAGGAAGGTAGTTGTAGTTGGGTGAACGGAGGAACCCAAAGCCATCTTGAAGGATTTCGAGCACCCCCTCCCCATACATGAGGCCCGATTCCCTGGCTTGGGCTTCGAGGATTTTGAAAATCAAATCCTGTTTCTTCATTCCCGTTGTGGACTCGACATTGAACTTGCGCCCTAACGTATGAAGCTCGCCAATCTTCATCTTCTTGAGGCTGGCCACATCAAGCCCCTTCTGCCCCTCTATGCGGACCACAGGCGCCTCCACCTTTGCAGAATTCTTTTCTGAATCCTCTGTCTGAGTTCGTCTATTGTTTTTATCTCTAACCATTCGCTTTTAAACTCCTTTCTATCTTTTTAACTTTTTCCACAAACTTTCTACCTGGTGCTTCGTTTGAAGAAGACCCTTGGAATTATCAATAACGTAATCCGCACGCCTCGCCTTCCCTTCCAGTGGCATCTGAGTAAGCCACCTCGCACGAACTTCCGCTTTCGAGTACCCCTTTGAACGTAACCATTGAAAGACCTTCTCCCTGGAGGCTTTTACAACGATTGTCTTGTCGCACTCCCTGTCAAAACCGCTCTCAAAAAGAAGAGGAACTTCAACAACCGTTATCTTTCCTCGAGACTTTCTAACCTCTTCTTTGATCCTTCTAAAAACGTGAGGGTGAACAATTGCTTCAAGAGCTTCTCTCTTCCGAGTGTTTTCAAAAACAGTTCTCGCAACTTTCTTACGGTTCAAATCTCCCCTTAGTTCTGGGAAAAGGCTCTTCACCCTTCGATAAACAGCCGTCCTCTTTTTAAAAACTTCATGAGCCAACCTGTCCGCGTTGATAATCGCGGCTCCCTTTTTCCTGAAAAATTGGGCCACGGTTGTCTTGCCGGTCCCGAAACCGCCTGTAAGTCCGACAAGAATAGATTTTTTTCTATTCTTTATACCAGCTCTCACCGATAGTTAATTTCACCTTCAAAGGAACTTTAAGAGACGCGGCCCTTTCCATTTCCTGGCGGACAAGATCGCTCACCGTTTCTTTTTCTTTCTCAAGAACGTCGAAGACAAGTTCATCGTGAACTTGAATAATCATGAGGCTCTTCAAAGAATGTTTCTCAAGACTCTCTTGAATCTTGATCATTGCAATCTTAATCAAGTCAGCGGCCGAGCCTTGGATCGGTGCATTGATCGCTGCTCTCTCGGCAAAATTTCGAAGTTGTATGTTCTTCGATTGGATGTCTGGGAAATAAGAACGCCTTCCAAAAAGGGTCGTGAGATAACCTTGCGAGCGGGCCTTTTCTTTTTGGCTTTCTAGATACTCACGAACACGCGGATAACGGCGAAAATAAGCCTCGATGAAATTATCGGCTTCTGAAATCGGAATCCCAAGATCTTGGGATAAGCCAAAGGCTGTTTTCCCATAAATGATACTGAAATTAATGGTTTTTGCCACATTTCGCATCTCCCACGTAACATCCGCTTCCTTCACGCCATAGAGAAGTGTGGCGCTAAATTGGTGAATGTCTTTGTCTTCAAGAAAAGCTTGGGTGAGATTTTCGTCCTCAGAAAGATGCGCGAGGATGCGTAACTCGATCTGGGAGTAGTCTGCAGAAAGAATTTTGCTATCCTTCGCCCTTGCGATAAAGGCCTTCCGTATCTCTCGGCCCGTTTCAGTTTTGATGGGAATATTTTGAAGATTAGGCTCTGAGCTCGAAAGTCTTCCTGTTGCGGTCGTAGTTTGATGAAACGAAGTGTGAATCAGCCCTGTTTCTGGATTGATCATTTCAGGCAGGGCATCAAAATAGGTGGACTTTAGCTTTGATTTTTCTCGGTATTCAAGGAGAAGTTTTGGCAAGGGGTAATCCTGCGCCAGCTTTTCAAGAACATTCACATCCGTGGAGTAGCCTGTTTTGGTACGCCTGATCACAGGGAATTTCATTTTGACAAAAAGGATTTCGCCAAGCTGTTTGGTGGAATTGATATTGAACTCTTCGCCTGCTTCCTTGTATATGTCGCGGGTAAGGCGGGCGAGGTCTTTAGCCATTTTTTCGGAAAGCTCAGCTAGAAACTTAAGATTAATCTTCACCCCATTCATCTCCATTTTCCCCAAGACTTCTGAAAGAGGCATTTCCATTTTTTCAAAAAGATTCGTGATGTCATGCTCTTTAAGTTTAGCTTGAAGGATTGGGACGAGACGAAAAACGCAATCCGCGTCCTCGCACGCATACTCTGCGATCTTTTCAAGAGGAACTTGCGCCATGGTTTCGAGTTTTTTCTCACCGTCTCTTTCAAGGAGTGAATTCATCGTAATTTTCTTAACCCCTAAGAATTCGAAGGAAATGTCATCCAGATTATGGTTAAGCTTGAGAGGGTTGATGAGGTAGCTTGCGATCATCGTGTCAAACTCAACTCCTCGGATCGTTATCCCGTGACGATGCATTACCACCCAATCATATTTGATGTTCTGACCCGCCTTTTTGCGCTGAGGATCCTCGAGGATCGGCTTAAGGACTTCAAGCGCCCGCCTGGTAGGGATTCCTTTTCCTTCATGATGTTCAGAAGAAACGGGGATATAAAAAGCTTCGTAAGGTTTCCAAGAAAAACTCATCCCAACCAAGTGAGCCCGCATGGGATCGGCAGCTGTGGTTTCCGTATCAAAACTAAAGAAATCGACTTTTTCAAGCTCCCTAACAAAATTTGCGAGATCCTTTTCATCCTTCACTAAGTTGTAGCGTCTTGCCTCACTTCTAGCCTCACCCGTTGGAGTCAGGTCTTTCAAAAGAGTCTTGAATTCATAACGTTTAAAGAGTTCGGCGAGCTTTTCCTCATCGGGAGGCTTTAAATGAATCGCTTCCCAATCCATTTCGATCGGGACATTGACATCAATTTGTGCAAGATCCCGAGAGAGAAGCGCAATCTGTTCATTTTCTTGAAGAGTTGCTGCAAGAGTTTTTGGTTTCAAGTGATCGATTCGTTTATAGAGGCCTTCCACGGATCCGAATTCTCGGATGAGACGGATGGCGGTCTTCTCACCGATACCAGGAACTCCTGGGATGTTGTCAGAAGAATCTCCCATAAGAGCCATCACCTCGACCACTTTGTCGGGGCCAAGGCCCTCAAAACGTTCTGTGACTTTGGCCTCATCATAAATCAGGCCTTCCTTATGGGTGTTGTAGATTCGAATCTTCTTATCCACGAGTTGTAAAGCGTCTTTGTCTCCTGTCACAATAAAAACTTGAAGTCCTTTCTTTTCTGCCTTCCGCGCTAAGGT
>JACQLI010000016.1 GCA_016204125.1 Candidatus Omnitrophota bacterium | reverse complement strand
CAGAGAACACCTTGCAGAGCTTGAGTCAGAAAAAAATTCCCTGAATGAAAGGGTGAGTCTTGGCGAGGTAACAGAAAAAGCAATCGTTCAGGAGGCTGTGAAACTTCCATCCGTTCCTATTCCTCAAGCTCCGCCTTCTTCCATTGTTCCCTTACCAACTGATACTCGTATTCAAGCCGACACTCCAACACCGCCTAGTCCAAGCCCTAAAACTCCCCCTGCTTCTCCTCCTGTAGTGGATCAGCGGCCCACTCAGGTGCTCTCTGTGAATCGGCAGTTTAACTTTGTGGTCGTGAACATGGGTCTTCGGGATCGATTGAAAATTGGAGATCAGCTTCGCATAGAAGAGAACGGAAAACTTATCGGTCGGGTACAAGTTGAGAAACTTTACGAAAATTTCTCAGCCTGCACCATTCTTGAAGAAATCAAACCTGCTAAGATCCAAGAAGGTAATCTTGTCCGCATAGGATAAATCCATGAAAACTCTTCTTTGGATAGCCTTGATCCTTTTCCTTTTTTTAAAAAGTCCCTTTCTTTTCGCCCAGCCATTAGGTGAAGGGGCCCTCTCTGAGAAAATGTCTTCCATTGAAAGACGGTTGACCCAGATAGAGGCCCAGCAGAAAGAGATCCTCGCCGGTCAGCAGAAAATTCTGGCGGAACTCGATCGTATTCGGATTTGGACTCGCCGACAGTAAGTCCTGGATGAAAAAAAAGATCCAAGCGGGGGGACTCTTTTTAGGCGACTATGCCCCTCCTGGAGATAAGTCTATTTCCCACCGTGCAGTCATGTTTGGTTCCTTGGCCAAGGGGAAGAGCCGTTTTGAGAACTTTCTTGAAGCTGATGATTGCCTCAGGACCATTCAAGCTTTCCAATCCATGGGAATTTCCATCTCATTAGATTCTCGTTCCAAGACCATGGAGGTGGAAGGCAAGGGTCTGCAAGGACTTACAGCTCCCTCAGGGGCTCTTGATCTTGGTAATTCAGGGACTACGATGCGCCTTCTTCTGGGTATTCTGGCTGGACAGAGGTTCCAAGCTATCCTTACAGGAGACGACTCTTTGTGTTCAAGGCCGATGAAACGGGTGACTCGTCCACTGAAACAGATGGGCGCACAGATCAAGGGAAGAGACGATGCCAATTTTGCTCCGTTGACTATTCATGGAGGCAAACTAAAGGCGATAGATCTTGAGAACGCCTTGGCCAGTGCTCAGGTAAAGTCGGCGATTCTTTTTGCGGGTTTGTATGCGGAAGGGAAGACTCGAATTCTCGAAAGAATTCCATCGCGAGATCATACGGAGCGTTTTATGAAAGCCATGAAGACCTCGTTTCAGAAAGTTGGCGATTCGCTTATAGTTGAAAAGCCAACTCAGGAACTTAAACCGATCGAAGTTGTTTTGCCAGGGGACTTTTCCTCCGCCGCTTTTTTCATTACGGGGGCGGCCATGAAAGAGGGCTGCGAAGTCCGTATCAAAGGAGTCGGGCTTAATCCTACACGAACAGGTCTTCTTCAGATTTTAAAGCGAATGGGGGCTTCTATTGAGATAAGGATCCAAGAAGAAAAACTCGAACCGATAGGAGAAGTACGGGTGAAGGGAGGAAAGTTGAAAGGGACGCGGATTGCGCCCAATGAAATCCCGTCGGTCATCGACGAACTTCCTGTCCTTATGGTGGCATGCGCATTGGCAGAGGGGGAAAGTCTCATCTCAGGCGCCAGCGAACTTCGGGTTAAGGAAACCGATCGCATTCATTCAATGTCTACGAATTTGAACGCCATTGGAGGGAAATCGAAGGAACTTCCAGACGGGTGTCTCATAGAAGGGGTTAAGACTTTTAAAGGAGGTAAAGTAGAGAGTTTCGGGGACCACCGAACGGCAATGGCTATGGCTATAGCTGCCCTGTCTTCAGAAGGAGATATTGAGATTGAGGGGGTGGAATGCGTCCAGACCT
>JACQLI010000083.1 GCA_016204125.1 Candidatus Omnitrophota bacterium | reverse complement strand
CCGCACCAGTGGGGAGCAAGGTCTGTAGTGAGTGCTGCGATTCTTTTTCGAGGATCGCGGTCCACAACGAGAAGTGGGAATTCGGTCTTTTCAAGCGCAATGCGATGAGCATTTCCCGTTGTGACAATTCTTCGTGCGCTCAAAAGAGTTAAACTATTTCTTTTGGGCTTGATTCGATTGAGGCCGCAGATTACGGGTGGACGACCAAAGGAAATCGATTGAAGTGCTCGGTGTTTTTTCTTTGGCACAATCAAGGCGCCGCCTGGAAAGTTTAGGCGGTCGTCACGGCCAAGACAAGAAACAGGAAGAATCTTCTCAATGAGCGACCCCTTCCACCTCCCAAAAGGTCCTGAAAAAGAGCCCCATCCTCCGATCATGAGAAAACCAGTTCCCTCTTCGACTTGCTGCGCGATCATTTTTTCGGAAATAGAAGGAACGTGGGTCTTTGAAAAATCGCTCAGAATAATCGCGTCAAACCGCCTCTTAAGAAAAGAGGGGTTGAGAGTTTTCGAAGGTGGGATATGAAGGAAACTGGCTTTCAGTTTCCCTAGAATTCCTAAGAGATAATTTGCAGGGCCTCTCACAGGGCTATCGCCTGCATAGAGGATCCTCATTTCTTTTTTCTTTTCTCAAACCACACCGCGATCCAGATACAGATTTCGTAGAGAAGGATTAAAGGGAGGGCCACGAGAAGCTGGTTCAAGGGATCTGGGGTTGGGGTTAAAACCGCAGCGAGGATAAGCGAGGTCACAACAAGAACTTTGCGAGACGAGCGAAGTTTCTGAGCATTCACGATGCCAAGAAGTGCAAGCCCTAACACAACAACGGGTAAATCAAAAACTACCCCACACGCAATGATCATGGCAAGCAAGAATGAAAAATAGGGGCTTACCCCAAGGAGAGGTCTCAAAGATTCGGTCTCAAACCCTAAGAGAAATTTAAGCCCAAAGGGTATGATCACCCAAAAAGCAAACGCCGCTCCGCCAAGGAAAAGAAGGCAAGAAATGAAGATGAGTGGGAAAAGAATCCGCTTTTCTCTTTGGTGAAGCCCCGGTGCCATAAAAAGCCAGATTTGTGTAAAAATCACAGGGCTTGCGCCCACAAGTCCTGCCAGGAGCGCAATCTTGATACGGATGACAAACGCCTCGTAAGGTGCGTGGAAATAAAGCTCTGTCCCTGTGTATTCGTTTAAGGGTTGAATGAGAAAGTCAAGAAGGGTTTTTGAAAAGAAATAAGCGACAACTGAGAAAACACCGATTGTAACAAGGCAGACAATCAGGCCTTTTCTAAGTTCTTCGAGGTGGTCAAAAAAACTGAGTCGATTCTTCAAATAGGAAGGCTAAACTTTCTTAAATCTGGGCAAAAATTTCTCTGGCTACAATCCCAACCGCACCAAGGGCTACGGCATTTTCTCCGAAAGCCGAAGGAATGATACTGACACGGCTTGAGGCCTCTTCAACTGCCCAATCCTTCACCGTACTTTTAACCGCCTCAAGGAAAGGGGCACCGCAATCCTCGACGCCGCCACCGATCACAACAATTTCAGGATTCAGAAGATTAACAAGGAAGGAAACTTTCTTACCTAATGCTACACCGCCCTCTTCAACCACACGAAGGGCAAGCGCATCCTTTTCTTTAACCGCTTTGACGAGCTCCTTGAATCCAATCTTTTTAAGTTCGCCGCTAGCTAAATCTCGCAGGACTGACTTCTCGCCTTTTTCAAGACGTTCCTGAGCCCGCCTCACCATGCCTAGATCCATCTCCCAACGCCCAAGCTGTTCGGCAATCTGAAAGGCTTCTTCTTTCGATTCTTTGAAACTGGCGATTCCAAACTCTCCCGCAGCTCCTGTTGCGCCTCGGTAGATTTCGCCGTTGACAAGAATTCCAACTCCGACACCTGAGAACATATAAATCATGTGGCGGACTTCCCGGTCAAGGCCAAGCCACTTCTCGCCAAGCACTGCGGCGTTGGCATCGTTTTCCACAATCGCGGGGATGTTTAATCTTTTCTCGAAGGTCTCCTTAATGGAAAGGCAGACTGAGACATCTTTATTACCAAGGCTTTGCGGCCAGCGGATCGTGCGCCCTCTTTCATCGATAATCCCTGGCACCCCCACTCCGACTCCAGCGATCTTTGTTTTATCGATATCCGCCTGGTTGATGATCTCCTCAGCGAGATCGACCATCTTTTCGATCACCGCTTCAGAATTCTCGGGGTATCTTTCGCGTTTGATTTCGCTTAAAACATTGATCTCAAGGTCAACCAAAGCCCCGACCATGGAAAGCATGTTAAGACCCACTCCAACAATGTAGCCGGCCTTTGGATTGAGTTCGACGAGGACGGGTTTTCGTCCGCCTGTTGACTCATCAAGCTCGCCTTCAATTACAAGACCCTTTTTGATGTAGTGATTGACGTAATTGGAAACGGTAACGATGTTGAGTTCGGTGGCTTTCGAAATATCGGTCCTAGAGATAGGACCGTTCTTGCGGATGACTTCGAGAATGGCGAGATTCTTCCGTTCCTTATCCGTAAGGATGCGGTCTTTCAGAAGAACTTGCCTGAGCATCATCCCTGTAGTCACTCGGGACGAACCTCCCTTTCTTGGTCAGCCCTGCGCTTTGAATTAGGCGTTCGCTAGCGCAACTTGATCGATATAAACAGTTCCCGATTTTGGATTGGAATTGATGTCGTCAAAAACAACGACAAATTCATTCAAGGCAGACCAATCCTTGACCTTGCGGAACTTCTCAAAAGGAATCGTCACCTTCTGCCACTGATCGGTAATTCCTGTCACGATGTAAGGCGAAGGTTGGTTCGACATATCTTTCAACTCAATTTTGATTCGCTTTGTGAAACCTTTGGTTGTGTCACCTTTGACGTAGAAGCTTACCGCGTTGTAAGGTGTGCCGTCTTCTCCATTAAGCTTCATCCAAAATCCGTTGTAAGCAGGGTTGGGGCTGTCGACATCGTAATCAAGTCGAATGGAGTAACCTGCGGCGTCACCTGTGGCGTCATCGGCTTCGAAAGACATCTGGCTGAACTGTGTTTCATCGTTGGGGTCCTTATCCCAAGAACCGAAATCTCCGCCAATATTGTTCGGCTTATCCCCACTGTTGAAATCAGCAACGACGAGCTCGCTACCGAGAGGGTCTTGGGCTAAGAGGGGGAGTGATAAGAGGGTAACAGCGACAAGGGTGAGGAAAATGGTTTTTGCTTTCACGTTCTTCAAGCTCCTTTTCTGAACGACAATTTACAACTACAAGGGTAAAAATCCTTAAACTCGCAACACTAGAGTATACAATAAGAAAAGTGGTATTGTGAAGTGGGATTTTATGTTTTACAAAAGTATATAAAATGGCCGACGTAGACCAGGCCCTAACTGAAGAATTTCTCTTGGGTTAGAAGAGATTCGGCGTTCTTGGCTATTTCATCCTTATGGAAATACTCCTTGATAACACCCCCCTTTAAGTAGTTACAAATAGCCGCGAGGATCATCCCCTGATCCAGGGCGAGGTACTGGGTGTTTACGCGTCCTGTCCTTACATTGATGGAATCATAAAACCCGTATTCGCCGTAAATGTCGTAAAGTTCGAGCATCCGCCTCAGGTTATCAATGGCGTGCTCAGGCAAAGTTTCGAGGGCTAAAAAGACAACGTAGGGCGTAATGATTCCCTCGTCTCGATACCCCTTCACACCGAGATACTTAACCCCATACTCACCGTAACGCCAAAGTTTACCACTGGATGTTGAGGCGGGCGAAATTCCCCAAATAGGATAACCTTGACGGTTGAGGGCGTAATCGATCTGAATCTCTGTGGCGATTCGATTATTGAGACCGAGCCCTTCTGGAGCGAGTTCTTTTTCTTTCATCACAAGGGTGGGCATGAGAAATTCAAAAAGAGATCCTCCCCAACTCGGAACAAATTTTCTTCCTTGATGGGTATAATGTCCTTCAAAAAATGTGACTTTATCAATTTCAACTTCTTTCCCTTCTGGTTTCTGGCTTTGCCAGTCCCAAGCTTCGGGAGGCGTTCTATAGATAAACCACCAATGTTCACGCGGCAAATCACCTTTGCCAATCCCCACAAAACTGGTTGCCCTCGCCTCTGTGGCAAGAATTCCATAATGATAAGGAGAAAAGTCTCCCTTTGCCTCGTCGAAACCGAGCCTCATCTGGCCTATGGAGGGGTCATAGAATTCGTAAAAATCGACTTCCTTCAAAAACTGAGTTGCGATAGCCCCGAATTCCTCTGGAAAAGCTTGTCTCAACACAATCCAGGCAACGGCAAGCCAACCTGAATCAACTGCTGATATGTATTCCCTTGTTACTTGCAGAGTGGTAGTGCTGTAAAAATTGTAGTAGAAGCCTTGCCATCTTTTCATGCGACTTAGCGTGTCGAGCGTTCTTTGAATACGGCTCACCGCGTCCTTTTTAGAAATAAAGCCCAGTTCATGGGCTGCAATACAGGCCAAGAAATACATGGAAAGATTGGTCGGTGTGGTGTAAGAACCGACATCTCCCACATCTCCTACTCGAATGTGATCCGCGGGGAGGTGGGTGTGCTTGTCTAGGGCGTGATCAAAATATTTCCAGGTATCGCGTGCTATTTCTAAGAGAAACTTTTTGTCCTCTGGTTCTACCAAAAGTGCCTGCTTTCTCTCTTCTGCCTTAGCGCTTTTTGGGAAGCCAACAAGATTGTCTCTCAGAGATTCGAAGCGGACATCGTCTCTTCCATAGAAGGCGATCTCATCGAGACCAATGCCTCCCTTAAAGGGTGAATCTTGGGCTACTACCTCAAACCGAATCTCACCTACTGCATCCCAGTGTATGGAAACAAATTGTCCTCTCGGAAGGATGACTTCGCGCCACCCGCCAGGGCCTGGGCTTGAAGAGGTGCAGAGAGAGGTGAAGTCATAGCTATCTTCTTTTCCTTCCTTATCTTGAAGGACAAGCCTGAGTTTTCCAGAAAAACTTATCCCTTCTTCTGTTTGAACTTGGCATTTAAAAACAAGCGCCTCTGCCTGACTCATATCAAGACTCGCAAGGGAACTTTTGAAGAACGCATTTCCTCTGACAGGAATGTCTACTTTAAGTTTAACAGCGCTTCCCCTTCCTCCTCCGCCCTCAAACGCTCCTTGTGAAACGGGTTCGGGTTCTAGCGTTGCCCCCTGAGCGAGTTCTGTTTCCCAAGGAAGCCCAAGAAGATTTTTCAACTCCCGAGAATTGAAATCATCGATGACATAAAACTGGGGAACAGAACGAAGATTTTTTTCTGGAGGGACGGTTTCGTAAAGAGAGGGCGGCAGAGGCCTTGCTGGAATAGCTTCAGGTGCTACAACCGACGAGGTCTGGGCACACCCTGAAAGAAAAAAGAGAAAGAGGGTGCTACCGACCCAAAATGACTTCAATGCGGTGCGCTTTGCCGTCACGAAAAGCGGGTAGAAGATTGGAGGTCTGAGTCTTTCCGTCAACCTTAACCTCTTTAACCCCACAATTGATCCCTTGAGGATTCTTGACCTCGATCTCATAAGTGGCGTTCCTAAACTTCCGCTTCATCTTAAAACCGGGCCAGGCCTTTGGAATGACGGGATCTAGAAGAAGGCCTTCCTTGACAGGACGTACACCGAGTATCCAATTCATAACCACCGTGTAGTACCACTGAGCGGATCCCGTGTACCAGCTCCACCCCCCCCGACCAAAATGAGGAGAGTCGGGCCCGTCAACATTTCCTGGAGTGACATAAGGCTCAACGAAATAGTGATCAGGGTTAAGCCCGCGCTGAATGGGATTGAAGCTTTTGTAAAGACCGTAGGCCTTCTCCCCGTTATGCATGATGCATTCAGCCTGAATGGCCCAAGTTCCTGCGTGAGTGTAAAGGCCTCCGTTCTCGCGCACAGATGGAGCGTAGCGGGTGATGTATCCGATCGTCGGATCGGTTACCGAATAGGCCGGCGTGAGAAGGAGGGGGCCATATTCGCTATAAAGATGTTTCTGGGCCGAGGCCATACAGATTTTGGCTCGTTCGGGAGTCGCCGCATTCGTGATAACGGCCCATGTTTGTGTATTCAAAAAAATCTTTCCCTGGTCACAAACCTTACTCCCAAGTGGTCGGCCGTCATCTCGCGTGGCACCGATATACCATTCTCCGTCCCATGCGTATTTATTGATCGCTTCTTTAAGCGCTTCGGCCCGTTTCTCGTACTCCTCTGCTCGCTTCGAATCACGTTTCTCTACATAGGGTCTGAATCTTTTTAGGATGCCATAGAAAAATTGGCCAAGCCAGATCGATTCCCCCTTCCAGTGGATGCCGACGTGGCTCAAACCATCATTCCAGTCACATTCTCCGATTAAAGGAAGACCCCTAGGAGAAAAACGGGTGAAGACCTTATCAATGGCCCGGATGCAGTGTTCGTAAAGTGTGCCGTCGGTGACCTTTTTCGTCTCAGGATCGGGCAAAAACTTAGCCTTGAGATCGAAGATCGACTCATCGCCTGTTTCATCAAGATAATTCAATGTAATGAAATCAAGCCAAAGGAGATCGTCCGAACAGTCTGTAACTGCTCCGATTCGCGTTCCGGGATGCCACCAATGATGAACTGTTCCGTCAGGAAATTGTTGCTCAGCGTGAAGGAGAATCTGTTTCTTGCAAAGCTCGGGATTCAAAGGAAGAAAAACTTGACTGTCCTGAAGCTGATCCCGAAATCCAAACCCTCCGGAACACTGGTAGTATCCTGTCCGCGCCCAGATCCTTCCGGAAATCGTCTGGTACTTCATCCAGATGTTGGTTATGAAGTTCGTCGCCTCGTCCGGCGTTTCGACCCAACTCGCTTGGACAAGCTCCCGCCAAAATGCCTTGACCTCTTCGAGCCCCTTTTGAACCGCTTGGGGCACGGCATATTTCTGAATGAGCTGGACGCTTTCCTCTTGGGACCTTGTTGCTCCCAAGAGGAAGGTAACCTCTTTCGTCTCGCCCGGGGCAAGATCCACGTCCACTTGAAGACTCGCCGTAGAATCTCCCCACTTTCCTTGTGTGTTGGAAAGCCTTCCTTTTCGAACGGCTTCTGGGGCGAAATCGTTACCGTAACGGCCAAAGAAGGCTTCCTTGTCACCCTCGTAGGCCACTGGTTTCGGATGTGCGGCGTGAAAGGCCTCAAGCGGTTTTTCTGAAAGCCCTGTCGAAATGAAACCGGGGACCAGGGCTGGCCGCTTCAAACCATAAATCGCATGATTCTTCTCATCGATATGAGTTTCGATAAAGGTCTTATGAAACTCCCGGTGCGTATCGGCCGAATTTCCAAGACACCACTCGAAGTAGCTGAAGACACTGAGACGACGGGGCTTCAAGTCTTCGTTGGTCAGTTTCAAGCGCCAGATTTCAATCGGATCTTTCCTGTCCACAAAAATTGTTTTCTCGGTGCGGATCTTCCGGTAAAGACTGGTCAAAACTGAATAACCGAGTCCGTGTCTGACTTCAAAAAAGTCAAACTCCGGTGTACAGGGTTTCCAAGTGCCGGACCAAAATTCTCCACTTTCCCTGTCCCGAAGATAGAGATACTTTCCCCAGTTATCCTTAATCAGGTCCTGCTCCCAGCGGGTGATGCGGGAAAGTTGTGCGTTTTCTCTCCAAGAAAAGCCGCCTCCCGTTTGGGATTCAACAAGTCCGTAACCCCCATTACAAATCACGTTCACCCAGGGGCGTGGGGTATCAGGACGGGTAATGACGTATTCAAGACCGTCCTCAGTAAAATAGCCGTATTTCGACTCAAATTTTTTCTCTGTCTTTGTCCTTTTTACTTCACTCATAGTTGCCATTGCTGTCATTTGAAACTTTTTCCTTCCTTTCCGTTTTAAAGTGTGATTTCAATTATACCTTTCCCTCTTGAAGAAGCCTGTTGATCTTAGGCTCCACCTCGTGGGCTACTTCCTCGGCCGTCTTCTTTCCTGTAAACACAAGCTCAAAACTGGGAAGAAGAAACTTGTCTTCGATCTCCCGCCAACGCGGATGAAAAGGGTCAAACTTGATATATTGCACGGCTTCGTTAAGCATTCCTTTATTAGCTGGCGGCGCGGGGTGGGTTGCCCAATGTTCGCTCTGAGCCACAGCCACACGGGCGGGCTGCGCAAGTCCTCTATCGGCAAGGCGGGCCTGTCCGTTTTCACCTGTAAGAGCCTTGACCACTTCCCAGGCCTCCTTTTTATGTTTGGATGAACGGAGGATCGCGTAGCCTGAACCTCCTGTTCCAAAAGCTCGAATTCCTTCCCGATTTTTAGGGAACATGACGACATCCCATTTGAACTTGTAATTTCGAAGAAGTGGCGTTTCCCAAATTCCTGAAAGAAACATTCCGAGCCTTCCGCTGGCAAACATCAAATCAACGCCCATTCCTAAATTGGCGAGCGCTGTAGGGGTCGGCATCACTCCGTAGAGATTGGCAAGATCAGCAAAGAATTGAAGACCTTTGGTTGTTTTGGGATCGGCAATTCGTGTTTGGATAGGGTGTTTGGGGTCGTCGACCAAGCTACCACCATTTCCATAAACAAAATTCTGCCAAGCCCAACCGTAGAATCCGTACTGAACGGTTCGACCATTCGCGTCCTTTTTCGTAAGGGCGCGCGCGGTACTCAAAAGGTCATCCCATGTCCAATCATCCGTAGGGTAAGGAATCCCCGCCTGATCAAATAAGTCTTTGTTGTAGAAGACGCATGCAAAGGGCGCCACGTCTCTTGGGATTGCATACAATTTTCCATCAACTGTGAAGCGATCGACAATTTGAGGAAAGAAGTCATCTACCTTGAAATCGGTGTCTTGTTCTATAAAAGGAGAAAGGTTTTCTAAAACTCCCTTTGAAGCAAAGGTCACGAAGTAATTGACTTCGGTTGCAATGATGTCCGGGGCGGCTCCTCCTGCAATCTGTGTCAGTATCTTTGAATCGTAACCCGTGTAAGGGGTATGGCTAAAAACAACTTTGATTTCTGGATGCGCCTTTTGCCAATCCTCGATGGAGTGAGTAATGATGTCAACCTCTTCAGGGCTTCCCCAAAAGGCGACGGTAACCTGAGCAGGACCGCCTTCTCCCGGTTTTTTCCCACAGCCCAGCGAAAAGAATAGGAAAATGGATAAACAAGCACAGGCGAGACGTTTCATTTCCAGATCTCTTTTTGAGTCGTTACTTTGGCAGTTTTAGTGGGATAGAGAGGAAAAATAATTTCCTGCGGTTCAAACCAGAGTTTGATCTCTCGCTCCGCCTCTGTAGAACTTGCGGAAGCATGGATCACGTTTTCGTAAACTCCCTTCGTTGTGATTCTTCCATATTGACCGCGAATCGTAGTGGGATCCGCCTCTTCTGGATTTGTGGCGCCTGAGAGTTCACGAACTCGTTGAATCGCTGCTTCACCCACGTAGACTAGCGCCATCACTTTTTTCCGGTTATGGTACTTGCCCATCAGGTATTTGATGAGTTCGGGGAAAAAAGGTTTGTCGCGAAGCGCCCGATAATGCTCCTTGGCGAGCTCTCGTGACACGCGAACACATTTGGCTGCCGCAATCTCAAGTTTGGTTTCAGAAAGTCTCGTCAAAATGTTTCCTGTTAATGACTTCGCGAGACCATCTGGTTTTATTAAAATAAGCGTCGCTTCAATCTTCTTTTTTTTCAAAGCTGGCTTCGTCCCCATTTTTACTAGGAGGTCTACTTAATTAACACTTATTTTAATGGTAATAAGAATTGCGAATTATAAGCCCACCTATTAACCCTGTCAATTGAGGGTGTTGAACTACCCTGGCGGAAGGCTCACTTGTGAGAGAATTCGATCAAGTTCGTCCAGAGAAAAGTAATGGATGACAATTCGGCCCTGTTTTGAATTCTTTGAAGTAAAAATTCTCACTTCGGTTCCGAAAAGACGTGCTAATCTCACCTCTAAGTCCGCAATTTCGGGGCTGAGTCTCCGTGCCATGCGCGCTCTTCTTTTTCGAGCGCTCCTAGCCACGGTATCTTCCACCTGTCTGACCGACAAGCCTTCTTTGACGATTTTACGGCTAAGCTGAACCTGCTGATCTGCTGTAAAAAGCCCCAAAAGCGCCCGCGCGTGACCAGCGGTTAATCTCCCGTCACGTACGCAACCCAAAACCTCTTCTGGTAACCTAAGAAGGCGGACTGAGTTGGTAATTGTTGTCCTGTTCTTCCCAACTCTTTTTGCTATCTCCTCTTGCGAGAGGCTGCGCTCGACCATAAGCCGCTCGAAGGCTCTTGCTTCTTCGAGGGGATTCAGATCTTCCCTTTGAATATTTTCCACTAGCGCCCACTCCAGAAGATCGCTCTGGGCAATCTCTTTGACAATGGCTGGAATCTTCTCAAGGCCGGACAAAAGCGCGGCTTTCAGTCTCCTCTCTCCGCAAACGAGTTCGTATCTCTTTGTCTCTACTCCTTCGCTTGCAATCCTCTTTTTGACAATAACGGGCTGCAGCACCCCCTTCTCCTTGATTGACATAGCTAACTCTTCGATTCCCTCTGGAGAAAAACCTTCTCTCGGCTGATCTGGGTTGGGAGCGATATCGCTAATCGGTATGAGCTCAAAACCCTGCACAACTTTTTCGCTAAGAGCGGTTCCTCCTAAGCTTGAGGATTCCTGATTTTCATTAATGTAACTATCTGGAATTAAAGAACTTAAGCCTCTACCCAAAGCTTTCTTCATTGATTAACCTCCGCATTGACAGGTGCTCTTTGCTCTTCTTTTGTTTCTTCTTTTTCGCCGCATGGAAATCGTTTCAAGAATTCCTCTGTTGCTTCGATATAACTTTTTGCTCCTCTCGATGACCTGGCGTAAATAATTCCTGGTTGTCCAAAACTTGGCGCCTCTCCCAGACTCACAGATCTCGGGATAACCGCATCAAACACTTTCTCTTTAAAGTAATTACGGACCTCATTGATAACCTGGTTGGTTAAATTGGTCCTAAAATCTGCCATGGTAAGCAAAACTGCTCCGATTTCAATTTTGGGATTGATGTTTCTTTTTACAAGCGAATGCGTGTGAACAAGTTGCCCTAATCCTTCCAGAGCGTAATACTCACATTGGAGAGGAATAAATATATAATCACTTGCTGTTAAAGAGTTTATGGTTAAAAGACCTAGTGACGGTGGGCAATCTATGAAGACATAGTCGAAACCGTTTTTAAGTGACTGTATGGAATTTTTAAGCTTAAATTCACGCTCTATTAAGGAAATAAGCTCAATTTCTGCTCCGCTAAGAGAAAAGGTTGATGGGATAAGGCTGAGACCCTTTACGCTCGTCCCCTTTACCGTTTGTTCTGCCTCGATGTTGCCAAGAATAACTTGATATATGTTTGGATCCTTTGATGATTTATCTATCCCTAATCCACTAGTAGCGTTAGCCTGTGGATCCATGTCTATGAGAAGAACGGTATGCCCCTTTTGAGCGATGCCTGTGGCAATATTGATAGCAGAGGTGGTTTTTCCAACTCCGCCTTTTTGATTACAGAAGGAGAAGATATTGGGATGTTTCACGTGAAACAATCGGTTTGTCAGTAAGAACGAACCGATTCTAACATTAATTACGGCTTAGTCAAACCAAACTTTAACGACGCTTCGTCTCTAGGCTAATGGCCAATAGAGACAGGTCGCACGGAGAAATTCCTGGGATTCTTGATGCTTGTCCTATTGAGGCGGGTTTGATTTTGGAGAGTTTTTCCTTTGCTTCGCGGCTCAGTCCTCTAATTTCTGAATAAATCAAATCTGGAGGAATGGCTTTCTTTTCGATCCGTTTAAAACGAGAGACTTCTGAGCGCTCTCTCGCAATATAACCTTCGTATTTAACATTAAATTCAACGTGTCTCATTTCTATATCCGTAAGAGGTCCATTGCCCAGCTTTTGTTCAAGAAGTTTTTGATAGTCATTCTCTGGCCGTCTTAACCACTGACCAAGAGTAACGTTACCAGCTCGAGTCGTATTCAGTCGTTTTATTTCTGAGCGAACCCGTTCATACTTCCTCACGCTTTTTTCATAGACCTCGTCAGCAATGAGCCGAAATTGATGTCCGTAACTCATCAGTCTTTCGTCCGCATTTTCTTGTCTCAGGAGGAGGCGAAATTCTGCTCTCGATGTAAACATTCGGTAAGGTTCGTTTGTCCCTCGCGTCACAAGGTCATCTATCAGGACTCCAATGTAAGCTTCTGAGCGATCGAGAACGAAGGGCGCTTTTCCTTGAAGTTTTCTAACCACATTAAGACCAGCCATAACCCCTTGTGCTGCAGCCTCTTCGTAACCTGAAGTGCAGTTTACCTGACCTGCGAAAAAAAGGTTCTCAACCCGTTTCGTCTCGAGAGAATGCTTAAGTTGCGTGGGAGGCAGACAATCATACTCGATAGCGTAGGCCCACCTGATAAACTTAGCTTCCTCGAGTCCGCGCATGGAATGAACGATCTCTTCTTGGACTTGAGAAGGGAGGCTCATCGAAAGCCCGTTCACATAGATTTCTAATGTGTCGCGACCTTCGGGCTCCAGATAAATTTGATGCCGCTCCTTGTCTTGAAACTTAACAACCTTGTCTTCAATGGATGGGCAGTAGCGGGGGCCGGTTCCTACGATCTTTCCGGCGTAAAGGGGGGAGAGATGAAGATTTCTTTTAATAATCTCGTGCGTTCTCATATTCGTGTAAGTGAGAAAACAAGGGAGCTGTTCAACCTCGAATTTGTCAGTTCTAAAGGAAAAAGGCTCTGGCGGATCATCCCCCAGTTGAGGCTCGAGCACTTCCCAGTGAATGCTGTTAGTGTCAAGACGAGGAGGTGTCCCCGTCTTAAATCGAACCACTTCAAACCCGAGCCTTCGCAAGGAATCAGAAAGACCGACTGAAGGGGCTTCATCACGCCTACCGCCTGGATAATTGCTATCTCCAATGTGGATAAGACCTTGCATAAAAGTTCCCGTGGTGATAACTACCGTTTCGGCGAAAAATTCCTCCCCGGTTGATATTCGAATGCCGCATGCTTTTCCGTTCTCTACAAGAAGTTCCACGGCCTGCGCTTCCAGGAGTTCCAAATTTTGCTGCGACTTGATTTTTTCTATCATGTAGAGGCGATACTGTTTCTTGTCGGCTTGAGCTCTTGGCGCCCATACCGCAGGGCCTTTGGAACGATTGAGCATTCGAAATTGGATTCCGGTCGCATCGGTCGCTAAAGCCATCTCGCCCCCCAGGGCATCGATCTCGCGGACCATGTGCCCCTTCGCAATACCGCCAATCGCGGGGTTGCAAGACATTTGACCGATGGCGTCGGCACGCATCGTTACAAGAAGAGTTTCAAAACCTAAACGCGAAACTGCGAGGGATGCTTCGATTCCGGCGTGACCTGCTCCGATTACAATGGCGGCGTACTTCACTCGCTGTCTTCGTGATGCAAAATGACCGGTATTCGCTTGATCACAAGTTGGTGGAAGATGGTGAGGAGGTTATTGACCAGCCAATAGAGAACGAGGCCTGAAGGGAGATTATAAAAAACAAACCCAAAAATAATGGGCATGAAATACATGATTTTTTCCTGGGCTGGAGTTGTTGTCGCCTGAGGGGTAAGTTTTTGCTGCCAAAGCATGGAACCGATCATCAAAATAGGAAGAAGATTAAAGGCGTTTCCGACGAAGGGAAGGGTGGTCGGAAAGGTAAAAAGCCGGTCGGGTTCTGAGAGATCATGCATCCAAAAAATAAAGTCTGCCCCCTTTAATTCCGCGGCATCGGCAAGCACCTGGTAAAAAGCTATAAATATAGGGATTTGAAGGACTAAGGGAAGGCACCCTCCGAGAGGATTGACCCTGTTTCTCCGGTAAAGTTCCATCATCTCCTTATTCATCCGACCGGGATCATTTTGGTGCTGTTTTTGGAGCGCCTTGATTTTTGGTTGAAGCGCCTGCATTTTTCCCATGGACTGATAACTGAAGTGCGTAAGGGGTGTGAAGAGAAGCTTGATGAGAAGCGTTATGAGGAGAATAGCAACGCCGTAATTTTTGGTAAGACGATAAAAGAATTTGAGCCCCTTTAAGATTCCAACTTTCAAAGGCCCCAGAAATCCTTGCGAGAAAATTTTCTCAAAGCCGAGCCCTACTTCTTTAAGGGTTTCGTATTTCTGCGGACCGGCGTAAATCAGAAGCCGCATGCTCTTTTTTCCGCCAGGAGAAATAACGAGTGACGAAAGCCTCAATGTGCTTAATATTTGGTTTCCAACAAGGCTATTTTCCTGGCCTGTTATTTTGATCTCCGGTTTCACCAAGACTGCAAAATATTTCTCCGTGAGACCGTGCCAATCTATCGATTCCTCGCTCACAACAGGATTTTTCTTAAGCGTGCCCAGCTGCGTCCAGTGGATGGTATCATTAGAAAAGCTGGCGATTCTCACCTTTGCTTCATCTTGAGGGTGGGGAAGATTGAGATTCATTCCGTACGGAATCTCTAAACGAAACGTCCTTTCTTGCTGAGAAAGGTTTTCGATCTCGATCTCCAGCACAAGAGTGGGTTTTTCCATTCCAATAAAGTAACTTTTACTCACTCGATACTGACCTGCTTTTTCGTAACTGAACCGCGGGGACAAATTTCTTTTCTGTGCCGTCTCGCTCGTAAAAATTTCTTGGGATAGATCGATATCTTCATTAAGAATTCTTACTCCAAAAATTCCCTGCCCCTCTGGGCCCGCCTCGTAGAGTGAGGTTTCCCCCTCGGTAAGGGAAAGAATTGAGCCGCCACGGTTTGTGAAAAGAATGTCGTAGAGTTCGTTTTGAAAAGAAAAAGTCTCCCCGTGGATCGGTTTTTCTTTGAGGGGAGGGGGCTGGGGGGCCTCTTGAACCTTTTCGGGAATCTCTTTGTAACTTCTTTGTTCTGATTGGGTTACGCCAATCCATTTGAGATAATAAGGGTAGGCTATCAGAATTAAAAGGGAAATAAGAAAAGCGAAGAGGTAGCGTCTACCCATGAACTTGTTTCAGCGGTCTATAGCCGCCTGGACTGAAAGGATGGCACGACAGAATTCTTTTAATTCCAAGAACCATTCCTCTTACGGGCCCATAGCTCTTGACGGCTTCTTTTGTCCACTCAGAACAGCTTGGGTAAAACCGGCAATGCTCCCCAAGGTAAGGAGATATCGTACCTTGGTAAATTGAAATCAGACCCATCAAAATTTTTCTCATAAAAGCTCGGCCTTATCTAATAACCCCACAATTTCTTCTTTGATCTCTTTGAAGGTTGGGGTTTCTTCGTTAACCTCGCGCAGCTTAATAGTAATTTGGAACCCTGGTCGAATCTGGCTCTTTTTGCTTCTCAGGACCTCACGGATTCTCCTTTTCCACCGGTTTCGCTCCGTCGCCTTCCGCAACAGTTTCTTCGCGATGGCGATCCTGTGCTGAGCGGGTAAATCCGCTTGCGATTCAGAGAGGTAAAGGGTAAACCGAATTCCCTTATAAGGTTTTCTGGTCAAACCACAATGAGCCGCTTTCGACCCTTTTTCCTTCTTCTTTGAAGAACCCTTTTTCCTCCAGCGGTCCTCGAACGATGAAGAAAGCCGTGTCTTCTGTGGCGTCTTCTCTTGGAAGGTTGATAAGTACGCTTCATAATAGTTTTGAATTATACCAAAAAATTAAAGCGTTGCTCGTTTAAAATTTTCCCTATACAATAACTCTGCTTTTCCTATCGTTTCACATAAATTCTTCGGGAGCAATTCGTGGAAAAAAGCGAAGGGGCATCATCTCTCTCTTTATCTCAACCCAAGGGGCCTGAGAATGAGGGGGCGGTTTTTGAGAGCTGGCAAAAAATCCTTTCTCTCATTCAAAAAGAACTGAGCGAGCGTTCCTTTCAGACGTGGTTTGGGGGGCTGCGCTGCCTTGGCCTCACCTTACAAGAGGTTACGCTTGGAGTGCCTGATTCCTTTTATGGTAATTGGCTCCAGGAACATTACCACGACCTGATTCGAAGTTCGGCTCAAGAAGTTTTGGGTGTTCGCCCAGAAGTTATCTATCGTGTAGTTTCGCCCCCCCAGAATACCGTTAGCCCCAAGCCCGTGGATGCCCGCCCCACGCTTGAAGCTAAAGATCTCGGCCTCAATCCAAACTATGTCTTTGAAAATTTCGTAGTCGGTCCAGGAAGTAGATTTGCCTACGCGGCAGCCTGTGCTGTGACTGACGAGCCGGCTAAGCACTACAATCCTCTCTTTATCTACGGACGTGTGGGGCTTGGTAAAACCCATTTGATGCAATCCATCGCCCTTGAGACCAAACGCCGATCGCCTGAGAAGAAAATTCTCTATATCTCCAGTGAAAAATTCACAAACCAACTCATCGCGGCGATTCAGGGCCGTTCAACCCACCAGTTTCGTACACGATTTAGAGGCCTTGATCTTCTTTTGATTGACGACATCCACTTCATTTCTGGGAAAGAGGCGACGCAAGAGGAATTTTTCCACACTTTCAACACTCTTTACGACGCACACAAGCAAATAGTGATGTCAAGCGATCGATCTCCCCGTGACATTCCTGGGCTTGAGGAACGCCTTGTGTCAAGATTTGCGTGGGGCCTTGTCACTGATATCCAGCCGCCCGATTTTGAAACTCGCGTTGCCATCCTTAGAAAGAAGTTAGAAAAACACTCTGTCCGGGTATCTGATGAAGTCCTCTTCTATATTGCCGAGAGGATTCAGTCTAATGTCCGCGAGCTGGAGGGGGCTTTGGTTCGATTGATTGCTTTTGCCTCACTTAATAATATTGCAATCGATCTCTTTTTGGCAGAAAGGGTTTTGGGGGACTCTTTTAAAGAAGAAGGTCAAAAGGTGGGTATTGAAGAAATTCAAAGGAAAGTGGCAGAATTTTTTGGTTTACGCGTTGGGGACTTAAGAGCTCACCGGTGGACAAAACCAATAGCCCAGGCCCGCCGAGTAGCCATGTATTTAGTTAGAGAGGTGACCCGCTCTCCTTTGGGTGAAATTGGTGAGTACTTTGGGGGTAGAGACCCGGCTACTGTCTTTCGAGCCTGCAAACAGGTTGAGTCGCAACTTGTTTCAGATGAAAGAATTAAGTCTATTTTAACTGCTATCAAGGGCTCGTTTTGTCAAGATTGAGGTTTTTTCTTATAATTTTGCGTAAATTCCATAACTTTATTTTTTGAAATAGGTTACAGATATAATACTTGGTGTTTTTTTCTTCAAATTTCAAGCGAAAAGCTTTAGGGTTAAATTTACTTTGAAGAGAGATAAGAATTTTTTGTTGGTTTTTCACCCTAAAATGAAGAAATTTTTTGTTTGTAAGTAATTTTGGTATAATGACGTATGTCGTTTACGCAATTAAATCTCACTCTCTACTTCAACGACTCTTTTTAAGTATTTTGTATTCTAAAACTTAGTAGGAGGATTTCTTT
>JACQLI010000082.1 GCA_016204125.1 Candidatus Omnitrophota bacterium | reverse complement strand
GGTCAGTTTTACGTACCCGATGTTGGTGTAACAGCAGGCTACCAAAACCAACATCAGGTTATGTTCGATGCTGCGTTTAATCCTTTCAACAGAAAAGACCTGACCTTCTTCACACGATGGCTCATGTATTGGCTGGATGAAATCGTGGTGGATGGAAGGGGTGAGTATTTGGGTAACGAATTAGACATTGTCATGAATTATGCCTATACCGAGGATTTGAGTCTCCAACTTATCGGCGCCTGGTTCTTCCCTGGCGAGTATTTCAAGCAATCGAGCCAGATGACGAACGCCGCAGGCCAGACAGTAGGCAACGGTGATGAGACAGCCCAAGAGCTTGTCGCATCGCTTACCTTGAATTTCTAACTAGCAAGTTCTTCCCTGGGTTGTAGGGAAAAGCCGCCTTTCTCGTGGGGAGAAGGCGGCTTTTTTCATGTTCCTCGTGTCCTCACGTCCTCTTCTTATCCCTAGAAAAGCACCCTCCAATAGACTAAAATATCCAATCAGGCGTGGAATCACTTTCCTCTCTAGAGCTGCGAAAGCGTTTGTTGAGAAAAGAGTTACGTCAAAATCTGGCCAGGGTAGGTCCAGAGGAGAGGAGTCGGAAGAGCAGAATTGTCCTTGAACGGCTGTTTAGCCACCCTAAATTTGCCGTTGCTCGGACGCTTCTGAGTTATATCGCAAAGGATTCCGAGGTTGAAACAGCCCCGATTTTCGAGACTGCCCGCAAAGAGGGGAAGAAAGTATACGCACCGCGTCTTAATACGGATAAGAAAGAGTTTGTCATCATTGAAGTAAAAGGCGCCGAAAAACTTATAGCAAACCAATACGGGATTTTGGAACCTCCTCTTGATCCAAAAAGTATCGGCAATCCAGAGGATTTGGATCTTGTGATTGTGCCTGGTCTGGGGTTTGATAAAGAGGGTGGTCGGCTCGGAAGAGGAGAAGGTTACTTCGATCAGTTTCTCAAAAAGGCGGCCAAGGCATACAAGATCGGGCTCGCCTTCGATTGTCAAATGATTGAACGGGTACCTCGTGGTCCCCATGACATGGTTCTTAATGAAGTTTTAGTGGGATAAGGGAGAAAAATGACGGCAACATTGAAAGTCTTAGCGCTTGGCGATGTGGTAGGTGAACCTGGCAGGCGCGCCATTAAAGAAATTGTTCCTGCTCTTATTCGGGAAGAAGAACTCTCCTTCGTAATTGCAAATGGTGAAAATCTGGCTGGGGGTTCTGGGATTACAGAATCAACCGTGCTTGATCTTTTCTCGAGTGGAGTAGATGTTATCACCTCGGGCGATCACATTTTCCGAAAAAAAGAAGGAGAAGACCTTCTAGAGAAGAGCCGTCGCATTCTCAAGCCCGCCAATTATCCTGCGGGTACACCAGGAATTGGTTCCACCGTTGTGAATTCAAAAGACGGCGGAAGGAAAATAGGAGTTCTCAATCTCATCGGAAGAGTCTTCCTGAAAACTGTTAACTGCCCCTTTGAGGTAGCGAAGCGGGAAGTGGAGAAGCTGCGACAGGAAACCCCCATCATTTTTGTTGATATCCACGCAGAAGCAACTTCAGAGAAGGTAGCGCTTGGGTGGTATCTTGACGGGCAAATCACAGCTATCTTTGGAACCCACACACACGTTCAGACAGCCGACGAAACCGTTTTGCCCCAAGGGACAGGTTACATAACTGAGCTGGGAATGTGCGGACCTTATAAATCTGTTATTGGCAGAGAGATTGATCAAGTGCTCAGGATGTTTCTCACTCAGATGCCGACAAAGCTGGATGTAGCAAAAGAAGATGCCAGGATTTCAGGTGCGCTATTCGAAGTTGACGCCCAAACAGGAAAGACCCTTTCTGTTCGCCGCATTCACGAGAGGATTTCATCTCGAACCAAAACAGGAGCGACTCGTTGGTAAAATTGATCTCGCCTACGTCTGAGGGCATCAAAGTTTACTCGGTTAAGGAGATCACTCATCGCATTCATGATCTCATGGAGTCGGCGTTTCCAGCAGTTTGGGTGGAGGGAGAAGTAACAGGTTTCAAATATCATCCTTCGGGTCATATCTATTTTAGTTTAAAGGATGAAGAGGCAATCCTCAGAACGGTCTTTTTCTCCAGATTCAACCGACAAATCAAATTTGAGCTGAAAGACGGGCTTCATGTCCTGGCCTTTGGAAAAATTTCTGTCTACGAAGCACGTGGCGATTATCAGCTTTACGTCGAAAGAATCGAACCGAAGGGGCTTGGCGCACTTCAATTAGCCTTTTTGCAATTGAAGGAGAAGTTAGCAAAAGAAGGGCTCTTTGAGTCCGATCACAAGAAACCGATTCCTCGTTTTCCAAGAACTGTGGGTGTTGTAACAAGCCCAACAGGAGCTGCTATTCGCGATATCCTGCATGTTGTGAACAGGAGATTTCGGGGAACCAACGTCCTTTTGAATCCTGTAAAAGTACAGGGCGAGGGAGCGGCTGAAGAAATTGCCCAGGCGATTAATGAGATGAACCGCTTAGACGATATCGATGTTTTGATCGTAGGGAGGGGAGGCGGGAGCCTTGAGGACTTATGGGCTTTCAATGAAGAGGTCGTCGCCCGAGCAGTTTATCAGTCTCGCATCCCTGTGATTTCTGCCGTGGGCCACGAAATCGACTGGACCATTTGCGATCTGGTTGCGGACTTGAGAGCCCCCACACCTTCAGCGGCTGCCGAACTTGTGGTGCAGAATAGAGAAGATATCGAACTTCGGCTTCGCGATTTCAAAACTCGGATTAAGAATGCGGTGCGAAAACAATTGGAAGAAGACAAAGAAGCACTTCGTGTTCTAAAAGAAAGTTACGCTTTTTCACAGCCACTCAATCTGGTGAACCAGTTTTCTCAACGCCTGGATGAATTCTTGAGACAGCTTCAAAATTATCTCAAGAATCTTGTTCGGGAAAAGGATCAGAATTTTCGAAACTGGGCAGGGCGGCTTGAGGCATTAAGCCCTCTTGCGATCTTAGAACGGGGTTATAGCATTACCTTTGGTGGAGAGGGTGAGCTTTTAAAGGATGCGCGAAAGGTTAAGATTGGTCAGATGCTTAAAACGCGTCTTGCGCAAGGAATTTTGTTTTCTAAGGTGGAGAAAATCGAGAAAGGTGAGGATTGAAAGTTATGACCGAAGAACTGAAATTTGAAAAAGCCCTGGAGAGACTTGAAAAAATTGTGGAAGAATTGGAGGAAGGGAATATTCCCCTGGAAGACGCTTTGAAAAAGTACGAAGAAGGTGTGAAGCTCTCTCGAGTTTGTAGCGAAAGACTGACTCAGGCCGAGAAGAAGATTCAAGTTTTGACCAAAACTCTGGATGGTTCCTTAAAACGTGAGGATTTTAAATTTGAAGAAGAAGGCTGATTGGAGGGAATTTCAGCCCCTTATTGAAAGCGCTCTCAAGCGTTACCTTCCTTCAGATACTGCCTATCCCTCGGAAGTGCACGAGGCGATGCGTTATGCGGTATTGGGTGAAGGCAAAAGGTTTCGACCCGCTCTTGTCTTGAGTGCTTGTGAAGCGGTTGGCGGCAACCCGAAACAGGCGCTCCTGCCTGCTTGCGCGGTCGAATTCGTCCACGCTTATTCGCTTATTCACGACGATCTTCCTGCCCTTGATAACGATGAAATGAGGCGGGGGAAACCCACCTGTCACAAGAAATTTGGCGAAGCGATCGCCATTCTCGCAGGGGATGCTCTTCTTACTCAAGCTTTTCATCTACTAAGTGAGGCGAAACCTCCTGAAAAGGCGCTCCATCTAATTAGGGAGTTGGCAGATGCTGCAGGAACAAAGGGAATGGTCGGCGGACAGGTCGTTGACATTCTTTTAGCCAGGAATGGAGCAAACCGCGAAGTGGATTTATCTACCCTTGACTATATCAGCCAACACAAGACAGGTCGACTCATTCAAGCAAGTGCTGTCCTCGGTGCTATTGTGGGAACAAGCTCCAGTTCAAAGATTAAGAGAATACGGGAATTCGGTTGGCTGCTTGGCTTTGCCTTCCAAGTGGTGGATGATATAATGGACGGCGATGGTTACCTTCGAGTGATGAGTTCTGATGAAGCCTGCCAAAAAGCTGAAAGTTTAATCGAGAAGGCCAAGCAAGAAGCCGAATCGTTTGGAAAAAAGGGAAAGCGACTCACAAGTGTGGCAGATTTTCTAAATGTACCAGTGGGTTCCAAAAATTAATTCGCCCGAAGACCTGAAGAAGGTCCCGCGCGAAAAGTTGCCTGAGGTTGCCAAGGAGTATCGAAAACTCCTTATTGAAACGGTTGCTAAAACAGGCGGGCACCTCGGGACCAGTTTGGGCGCCCTCGAGCTCAACATTGCCCTCCATTATGTCTTTGCCTCGCCCAAGGATAAGATTTGCTGGGACGTAGGTCACCAGGCCTATGTTCATAAAATGATCACAGGCCGCAAGGACCGTATGTCGACCCTTCGTCAATACGGTGGCATTAGCGGATTTCCTTCCCCCGAAGAAAGCCCTCACGATCATTTCATAGTCGCTCATGCTGGAACCGCCATTTCACAGGCCCTTGGCCTTGCCATAGCCCGCGATCACAAGGGGGGAAACGAAAAGATAATCGCAGTAGTGGGCGATGGCTCCCTCACCTCAGGGCTTGCCTACGAAGCTCTCAATAATGCAGGTCACTTGCGTCCTGAAATGCTCGTGATTCTCAATGACAACGAATGGTCTATCTCAAAAAATGTCGGGGCGATCTCAAAATATCTGAACAAGATCATCACGAACCCTCTCTATAATCGGATTCGGGGAGAGGTAGAGCGCCAACTGGATCGTTTCCCGAGACTGCGGCGATTTGCGACCGCAAGTCTTGAAAGCATGAAGCATCTTCTTGTCCCAGGAATTCTTTTTGAGGAACTCGGGTTTCGCTATTTCGGACCTATCGATGGTCATGACATCATTGGGCTTGTGGATACACTTTCCAAGATTAAGAAAATCAAAGAACTTTGTTTTCTCCATATTTTGACTCAGAAGGGGAAGGGAGTGGAGTGGGCTGAAAAAGATGCGGAGCGGCTTCATGGTGTAACCCCGTTTGACGTCAAGACGGGAGCAAAGATCAAAACCCCTGAAGAAGAAGCTAAATCAAAACTCGAAGGAATTTCATACACCAAAGCATTTGTAAAATCTCTTATCCAACTCGCACATGAAGACAGACGCATCGTAGCCATTACAGCTGCCATGCCTTCAGGGACAGGGTTGGCGGATTTCCAAAAGGAATTTCCTGATCGCTTCTTCGATGTCGGTATTGCCGAACAGCATGCCATCACCTTTGCAGGAGGACTTGCCAAAGGCGGTCTCAAACCTGTCTGTGCGATTTATTCCACCTTTCTCCAGCGTTCCCAGGATCAGCTCATACACGATGTCGCTCTTCAGAAGCTGGGTATTGTCATCGCCATGGACCGCGCAGGTCTTGTGGGAGCCGACGGAGCGACCCACAATGGAGTCTTTGACATCAGTTACCTCGGGCATATTCCAGGCACTGCGATTGCTGCTCCCCGTGATGAAGCCGAAATACTTCAGATGTTAAAAATCGGTCTGAATTATCCTGGGATCTTCGCCCTTCGTTACCCGCGAGGCAATGTCCCCAAGTTCTATGAGCAATTTCCTGTAAAGGAATTTGGAGTAGGCGAAGGTGAGATTCTTCGCGAAGGCTCTGATGTCGCACTGCTTGCTCTGGGGAGCATGATTGAAGTGGCCTATCGCGCGGCTCAAATTTTGGCTCAAGAGGGGGTCGAGGCAAGGGTGGCGAGTCTTCGCTTTGCTCAACCTCTCGATGAGAAACTTCTTCTTGAAACCGCCAAGAAGACACGATTTCTTTTTACACTTGAAGAACATAACCTCACTGGCGGCTTGGGAACAAAGGTCCTGGAATTTTTTGAGAGACAGGAGTCCAGTCAAGAGGTGACGATTCACCGTTTCGCCCTCCCTGATCAGTTTATTGAGCATGGATCTCGCGAACTTCTGCTTGATCATTTCGGGCTTTCAGCGGAGAAGGTGGCCAATCAAGTCTTGCATCGCATCAAAGCGCCCAGTACCAGGTTAGCCATTACCGAAGAGTTGGCTTGATCCCATGGAAAAAATCGGGATTGTTGTTAACTCTAAGAAACCGAATGCTGAGAAGTGGCTGGGTGAACTCCAAGCGTGGCTTGCCAAACGTTCGATCGAAATGAAGGATACGGTTGAGTCGCCCATCGAAGACGTAATCAAAGAAGCCTCACTTTTAGTCTGTCTTGGTGGTGACGGAACCATTCTTCGTATTGCCAATCACATGAAGGAGCGCTCGATTCCCGTACTCGCTGTGAATATTGGCAGCTTAGGCTTCTTAACCGAAGTGAAGACTGAAGAAATGTTTGATGAATTGCAGACCTATTTCTTAAATAAAAGTAAGATTGAGGAACGGCTCATGCTTTCTTGTTCTGTTAAGAGTGATAACAATCGGCAGGAAAGGCGTTTCCAGGCACTGAATGACATTGTGATTTCAAGAGAAGGATTGACCCGACTTCTTAGCGTAAGGGTAGACGTGGCGGGAGAGACCTTGACTAACTTCTCTGGAGACGGTGTAATCGTAGCCACGCCAACGGGTTCCACCGCTTATTCTCTTTCTGCGGGAGGTGCTATTGTCCACCCCAAACTCGAAGCCATCATCGTTACCCCCATTTGCCCGCACGCATTGGCACTAAGGTCGCTTGTGGTTCGAGCCGATGAAAGAGTAAGCATTCAGATCCATACGGAAAGGGATGGAGAGAAGGCCCTTTTGACCTCAGACGGCCAAGAGAGTATGGAAGTCGACCAAACGAGTACCATTGAGATTACCAAATCCACGATTCCTTTTCGATTGGTAAAAAGCTCAAGAAGAAGTTATGTTGAAACATTGAGGGAGAATTTCAAGCTTCCGATCTGATAGAACGAGAAAGAGAGAGGAGTTAGGATGGCAAGAATTTTAATTATTGACGATGAAAAGGGAGTCTGTGAAGAGTTTTCTGAAGTCCTTCGCGAGGAAAAACATGAAGTCGACTGCGCCTTCAACGCGACGGAAGGAATCCAGAAAATCCAATCACAAAGCTTCGATCTGATTTTTCTAGATGTCCTTATGCCCAAGATGGAAGGGCGCGAAGCACTCCAAAAGATCAAAGAGATTACCCAGACACCCGTTGTCATCATGTCGGGCTATTTGCCGTCTCATAAAGAAAAATCGATTGTCGATTCTGGCGCTCTGGCCTGCCTCAAAAAGCCGCTTGAGTTGAACCAGGTCTTTGGCTTGATTGAAAAGGCACTCGAGTCAAAAAACAAGAAAAATTGATTCATTTTGGTGGTCACCTGCCGTTTCGCCCCCTCGCCGACGGGATTTCTCCATGTAGGAGGAGCTCGTACAGCCCTCTTTAATTTTCTCTTTGCCCAGAAGGAGAAGGGTAAGTTTCTCCTTCGGATTGAAGACACCGACCGAGAAAGATCGAAGCCAGAGTTTGAAAAGGAAATTCAGGATTCTCTAAACTGGCTTGGTTTTTCCTGGCACGGAACTGTCCTCAGGCAAAGCGAACGAATTTCTGTCTACCAAAAATATGCCGCGGGACTTCTCTCGAAGGATCTTGCTTATGAGGAGAAAAAAGAGGGCAAGACGGCCGTTCTCTTCCGAATACCCAAGCGGGAAATTCGCTTCCGAGATAACCTGCGGGGCGACGTCTCCTTTAATACCGAAGTTTTTGAGGATCTTGTCATCATCAAATCAGACGGTTTTCCAACCTACCATTGGGCGTGCGTGGTCGATGATGAGGAAATGGAAATCACGCATGTGATTCGTGGTGAAGATCACCTTACCAATACTCCCAAACAAATCCTTCTGATTGAAGCCATGGGCTGGCGGGTGCCAAGCTACACACACCTGCCTCTGATTCTCGGTCAAGACGGCGCGCCTCTTTCAAAACGGCATGCTGCCGTTTCAGTCACCCAGTATCAAAAGGACGGGTTTCTTCCCGAAGGACTTGTCAATTATCTTGCCCTTTTAGGTTGGGGCCCTGAAGGAAACAAGGAGTTCTTTCGAATGCCTGAACTCATCCAGGAATTTTCCCTCAAGAGGCTGATTCGTTCAGGTGCCCGCTTCGACTTGGAGAAATTGCGGTGGGTCAATAGCCAGCACGTTCGATCGCTTGATGAAAAAAGTTATCTGGAAAAAGCTTACACTTATCTCAAGACCGAATCCCTGATTTCCCCGACCTTTCCCAAGGAGAGTTTTGACAGGATTGCGCTTCTTTTCCGAAGCCGTATCGCTACCTTCAAAGATTTGATTCAAGAGGCTTCCTACTGTTTTAAAGAAGTCGAAACCTATGATCTTGAAGCCATGAATCGTTCACTCGGGACGCCTGGACTTCGAGAGAAATTAGTAGATCTGCGAGGGGTTTTCGAAGCTTTACCCAACTTTGAAGACGTCGTAAAATTGGAGGGTCTCTTGCGGGATATGGCAACGGGCAGGGGGGTTGAGGCCCGCGCTTTGATTCATCCGATTCGTCTCGCCTTAACGGGTAAGGGAATGAGCCCAGGACTTTTTGAATTGATGCGGGTACTGGGTAAAGATGTTTGTTTGCGGCGTTTAGACCGATTGATTGAAAAATTGTAGAGGCCACAATGTCTGACTGTCTTTTTTGTCGGATTATAAAAAAAGAAATTCCATCCAAGAGCGCTTATGAAGACGAGCACATCTACGCCTTTCACGACATCAATCCTCAGGCTCCGACTCATGTATTGATTGTTCCGAAGACACATCTGGATGGAGTGGCTCAGCTTGGAGTCAAGGATACGGAAATTGCTGGCCGACTGATTGTTCAGGCCAAAAGACTTGCAGACTCGCTGGGGCTTAAGAGTTATCGACTTGTCTTCAATTCAGGTGCGGAGGCAGGTCAGTCTGTTTTTCATATTCATTTGCACCTATTGGGCGGCAGGCGCATGACCTGGCCGCCAGGATAGTTGATTGGGGGATGGTGTAATGGTAGCACGGGAGGCTCTGGACCTCTTATACTTGGTTCGAATCCAGGTCCCCCAGGTATATGAGTCAATTGGGACACTTATAGGAGGATTCAACAATGGACAAGCAAGAGTTTTTTCAAAAAGCAGAACAGGCGCTGAATCAGGCATTTGAAGCAACCAAGAAGTCGGTCAAGGTTGTAGCCGAGAAGGCAGGCGAAGCGGCTCATGTGACCAAGCTTCTCGTGGAAAAGGTGAGCCTTGAACACCAAGTGAACAAGCAGTTTGCAAGACTCGGCGGCTGTGTTTACGAAAAGGCCGCAAAGCAGGGAAAGGAGTCCTTCATACAGGACCCAGAGATCAAGAGCCTTGTGGATGAAGTCAAAGACTTGGAGGCTGATCTCGCTCAAGTCGAAGCGACCTTGGAAAACGAAAAGAGACAGAAGAAGGTCGCCAAGCGACGGACAAAAAGCTAAAATACCACCCTTTTCAGGCAATATTACTTACGCGCGGGTGGCGGAACGGCAGACGCGCATGTTTGAGGGGCATGTGGGGCAACCCGTGGGGGTTCAAGTCCCCCCCCGCGCAAATTACATCACCATGACAACTCCCAAGCATATTTTTCGTGAATACGATATTCGTGGGCTTGCTGAAAAGGAGCTTACGAATGAAACGTGCCGTCTCATCGGCAAGGCCTTCGGGACCTTTCTGGTTCGGTCTGGGAAAAAGAGAATGGCAGTTGGCCATGATCTCAGGCCGAGTTCTGAACGGATTAAGAAAGCCCTTTTCGAAGGGCTCTTATCGACAGGGATCGACGTACTCGATTTAGGTCTCATCCCTACGCCGCTTCTTTATTTTGGAGTTGTTCATTTCAAAGTGGATGCAGGAATTTCTATCACAGGGTCCCACAATCCTCCCGAATATAACGGTAACAAGTTCCAACTGGCCGATCGCCCCTTTTACGGAAAAGATATCCAAGGACTCTTCGAGTCAATCGAAAAGAATGATTTTGTTTCGGGCAAGGGAACAGCCACCAAGGAAGATGTCATCACTCCTTATCTCAATCGACTCAAGAGTGAGTTTCACTTCACTCATCGATGGAAGGTTGTGATCGATTCAGGCCACGCGATGTCAGGACTGGTAGCGCCGCGTCTTTTCAAGGAATTAGGTCAAGAGGTTATCGAGCTTTATACGAACCTCGATTCTACTTTTCCCGATCATCATCCCGACCCTTCTGTTCCTGAAAATCTGGAAGACATCAGACGCGAAGTGATACAAAAGAAAGCAGCCATTGGCATTGCCTTCGATGGAGATGCAGATCGAATCGGGGTGATCGATGAACTGGGAAATATTGTTATGGGAGACAGACTCCTTCTTATTTATGCAAGGCAGATCCTCAAAAAGAAAAAGGGGGGTGCGATTATCGGTGATGTGAAGTGTTCTCCTCTTCTATACGAGGACATTGCCAAGTGGGGAGGGCGGCCTATTCTTTGGAAGACAGGCCACTCACTCATTAAAGCGAAACTCAAGGAAGAGAAGGCGGTGTTAGGGGGCGAGCTGAGCGGGCACATGTTCTTTGCTGATCGCTGGTATGGATTTGATGATGCCATTTACGCTGCTTGTCGCATCCTCGAGATTCTCGATGAAGAAAAGCGTCCTTTGTCCGAGCTTTACGGCGATCTTCCCAAGGTCTTTTCAACACCCGAAATTCGGGTCGAGGTATCCGATGATAAGAAGAAATTTGAAATCGTCCGTTCCGTAGTCAAGGACCTTAAAAAAGAGTACAAGGTCATTGATATCGATGGCGCACGCGTTGAATTCAGCGACGGCTGGGGTCTCATCCGTGCTTCCAATACCCAGCCAGTGCTGGTGATGCGCTTCGAAGCCAATTCCGAGAAGCGCCTCGCCGAAATCCGCTCCCTCATCGAAGAAAAGATCAAAAAAGCATCGGAGGCGTTACTGTAGAAACCATGCTGACCCAGCCTGGCACCCACAGTAACGCCTCCTATAGGAACTATGGGAAGGTTGTTTAGATGAATTGGGCGGTGATTATGGCAGGAGGGAAGGGGACTCGGTTCTGGCCTGAGAGCCGAGCCAAACGGCCGAAACCTTTTCTGCGTCTTCTAGGAAAGACCTCACTTCTCGAAGAAACAGTTTCCAGGATCACCCCTCTCATTCCTCCAAGCCGCATCCTTTTAGTTCTTCAAGACGAACTCGCCCGCGAAGCGAGACGCCTCCTCCCGAGAATTCCGAGAGAAAATATCTTGGGTGAACCGATAGGAAAAAACACAGCCCCCTGTACGGTTTATGCTGCTGCTCATATCAGGGCGAGAGACCCTGAAGCAAAGTTTGCCTTTCTCCCCGCCGATCAACTGATTCGCCCACGCGGTTTGTTTGTCCAATGTCTCAAGACCGCTTTTGAGATTGTGGATGATCGGCCTGTCCTTTTTGGGATTCAACCCCGCTGGCCTGCACCAAGCTATGGTTATCTTGAAGTAGGGGGGAAGAGTTCAACCAAGGGGAAGATTTCCGTATTTACCATCACAAGATTCCATGAAAAACCGTCTCTTGCCAAGGCAAAGAAGTTTTTGAGGAAAGGAAATTTCCTTTGGAATGGCGGAATGTTCATTTGGCGGCTCGATGCATTTAAGAAAGCCGTTCGGACCCATGCCCCCAAACTCTATCCTGCTTTTGAGAAGCTTTCTTCGCTTCCGAAGGGCGGCGCAAATAAAAGGCAGATCGCTCAAGTTTATGCCCGAGTTCCATCCATTTCGATTGATTACGCAATCATGGAAAAAATGAAAAACGTACACTGTCTTCTTGCGCCTCTTGAATGGAGCGATCTCGGCGGCTGGATCGGACTTTCAGAATTCTGGCCAAGCGACCGTAATCAGAATCGCATTCAGGGTAAACCTCTCTTAATCAAAGCCCGCGGGAATATTGTCAAAGGAAGTAAACGGCTTATAGCACTCTTAGGGGTAGAAAACTTTCTTGTTGTGGACACTCCCGATGCCCTCCTTATCTGTCCTCGTTCTGAAGCCGAACATATTCGAGAGGTTGTCCACGAACTCGAACGACGCAAGGCCTATCTTTATCTCTGATGACGCTCCTTGACGCTTTGATTCTCGGCATCATACAAGGGCTGACAGAATTTTTGCCTGTCTCAAGTTCAGCGCATCTTGTTTTCTTTCAGCACCTGCTTGGCTTTAGAGAACCCCTTGTCGTTTTTGACGTCATCGTGCATCTAGGAACATTGTCCGCCCTCTTCGTTTATTTTGCCAAAGACCTTGCCCACATCATTCGGGATTCGATCTATGGCATTTTCTTTCTCTTTCAAAGGAAACCTATCCGTAAGGTTTTTGAAATCGTACCCTACAGCCGCTGGGCCTTTGGTGTCATAACCGCTTCGATTCCCACCGCGATTATCGGTTTTGTTTTTAAGGATTGGTTTGAGAGCCTCTTCGGATCGCTCCATGCAGTAGGGATTGCTCTTTTTGGAACTACTTTGATTCTCTGGCTTACGCGTTATCGCCAAGCAGGAGAAAAGCAGATCGAAAAGTGTAAGCCCTGGCATTTTCTCATTATCGGTTGTATGCAGGGACTGGCAATCATTCCAGGCATTTCGCGGTCAGGCACAACCATAGCAGCGGGACTCTTTCTAGGACTTGAAAGGGAGGTGGCTTTTCGATTCGCTTTTCTTTTGGCTATCCCAGCGATTCTCGGGGCAGGCATCTTGGAACTCAAACACGGTTTTTCTTCTGAGATGGGAAACTGGTTCCCTTTCGCCGCTGGTTTCGTCTCTTCAGCTTTATTCGGCCTTTTTTCACTTCGTCTCCTCGAAGGGATCACAAAAAAGAAAAAATTACACACCTTTGCCATTTATACCCTCCTTTTTGGCTGCCTCGTTCTTTTCCTCACACGATGGCTCGAGTAATCAAGCTTGTTCTGAAGTCTGGGAAGGAGAAGCCGATTCAAGGGCGTCACCCATGGATCTATTCGGGGGCGATTGACCAGGTCGAGGACGACTATAAAACGGGTGACCTTGTGCGTGTTCATTCAGCCCAGGGTGAATTTCTAGGTACAGGTTACCTTAACCCCCGATCGCAGATTGCCGTACGCATGCTCTCCTTTGAGG
>JACQLI010000081.1 GCA_016204125.1 Candidatus Omnitrophota bacterium | reverse complement strand
CTCTTCTTTCCCTTAAGGATGGAAGAAAAATGGGAACCACGTTCAATCGGTAATAGAGATCTTCCCTAAAACGTCCTTCGCGTACTTCCCTTTCGAGATCCTTATTGGTCGCCACAATCAGGCGCAGGTCCACGCGAATAGTCTGAGTGCCGCCGAGACGTTCAAATTCTCTTTCTTGGAGAACACGGAGAAGTTTGACTTGAGTTGATGGAGAAAGGTCGCCTATTTCATCGAGAAAAAGAGTACCGTTATCCGCCATCTCAAATCGACCGATCTTGCTCGTAAGCGCACCTGTAAACGCACCTTTTTCATAGCCAAAGAGCTCACTTTCAAGAAGCGTTTCTGGAAGCGCTGCGCAGGAAACTTTAATGAAGGGCTTTTCTGCTCGGTCACTATGGTAATGGATGGCATGAGCGATGAGTTCCTTACCTGTACCGCTTTCGCCGCGCAGCATCACCGTAGCCTTCGTCTTGGAGACAAGCTCTAACGTCTGAAAAACATCCGCCATCCGTTTGCTCTCACCCACAATATTTTTGGGATGGAAGCGCTTCTTGAGCTCTTGTCGGAGTCTTAAGTTTTCATCCTTCAGGAGATTTTTCTCCCTCTCCACCATTTTGTGGATTCGGACAGCCTGGGCAACCATGGAACTGATGATCGTAAGAAGCCGAATGTCTTCTTCAAAAGAAATGTCTTTTTTAAAGAGCCGATCCACACTTAGGGCGCCGATGGTCTTCCCATCAAGCTTGATGGGAACGCAAAGAAAGGAAACGTTGGTCTTTTTGATATCTCCCCGAGCACGGGTACGATTTAAAAAAAGCGGCTCTTCTCCAACGTCTTTGACGATGATCGGTTCGCCTGCTGCAACCACACGGCCCGTAATCCCCTCCCCTAATTTGTAGCGTCCCCTTTCCTTTTCCTTTTCGCTGAGCCCGCGGGCGATCTCGATGATGATCTCATTCGTCCCTTCATCCAAGAGACAAAGGGTCCCTCTCTCCATCGCCATCTTCTCGTGAAGGATATCAAGCACCCGCTTGGTCACAATTTCAAGGTCGAGAGAGGAGCTGATCGCCTTGGAAATCTCGTAGAGCGTAGTGATTTCTATAAGCTCGTGTTTAAGACCTGGAAGAGATTTATTTTCTTTCATGAGAACCTATCCCTATGAGAACAATTCCTGCTTGATTGGCTTGCCTCACGAATTCCTCAAGATCTATGAATAGGGTTTTTCCTGCCTCGAAGGCAAGCGCCTTGGCCTTCGCCTCGATGAGTCTCTCGAGAGTGCCTAACCCTACTGCTGGGACGTCAAAACGCATATCTTGATTGGGCTTCGCCACTTTAACCACAGTCACCCCTCCGTGGCCAAGCATTCCACCCCGTCTGATCGCCTCATCCGTACCTTCTATCGCTTCGAGAGCGAGGACAGCTTTTCTTTTGACCACAGCCGTCTGACCGATGTCAAGAGAAGCAAGCTCCTTGGCAATCTTCCAACCAAAATCAATATCTTCTTGGATCTCTTTGGGGGGGCGCTTTTTGCCGAGAATTCCTGCTCCAGGTAAAGCTTGTTTGAGAAAACGTGTGGAATCTTGAAGTTCAATTCCGTGACTTAACAAATATTTAGCAATTCCTCCCAAGAGTGCGTCATCCCGAAAGTCCTTCACTTTTAAAAGGACTTTGGCCATTTCAAGATCAGGACTCACATCACCCTTGAAAAGATTCACTTTCTCAATCTTTCCTGCCATGATCGCTTCAGAAACGCCCTCACCTTTAAAAAAATCTCGCAACTTTTTTAATTGTCCAAGCTTAATTTCACAAAACACATCAGTCATCTTGGAAAGCTTAGGATCGGATTCTCTTGAAATGCCGCAACAGACAACACGGTAACCGTCTTCCTTGGCCTTCTCAGTGACCAGGAAGGGGAAGCGACCTTTGCCTGCAATAAGACCCAATGTTTTCATAAGATGAATTCTTTAATGGAAGAAGCGTGGCCGATTAGCGTGAAACGCCCCGCTCCGACTCTCTCAAAAATTGGAGCAAGGTTTGGATCGGATGGCTTGCAGGAATTTCCTCTTGTATCTTAACGACCGCGCTTTTCACAGAAAGACCGGAACGGAATAAAACCTTGAAGGCTTTTTTAAGCTGGGCTCGTTCTTCCTTAGAAACTCCTGCCCGCTCAAGGCCTACTGAATTAATCCCGAAGGCTTTGGCGGGATGACCATCCACCAGCATGAAAGGAGGAACGTCTTGTACCACCTTTGAACAGCCACCTATGATAGCCAAAGTCCCAATGCGTACAAATTGATGAACGCCAACCAATCCACCAACGATAGCCCGGTCATCGATGATCACGTGGCCAGCCAAGGTTGCTGAGTTCGCAAGGGTTACATGATTTTTGATAATGCAATCGTGTGCAACGTGGGAGTAAGCCATCAAGAGATTGTCATCTCCAATAATGGTTTCGGTCCCCTCTTTAGTGCCTGGGTTGATCGTCACGTACTCGCGAATCTTGTTGCGGTTACCGATCTTGAGATAACTGGTTCCACCCTCGTATTTCTTGTCCTGCGTGATGCTGCCAACAACCGCGCCCGTAAAGATCTCGCACTCCTCACCGAGGGTTGTGTTGCCTTCGATTGTCACACGTGAACCCACGCTTGTCCGATCGCCGATTTTGACTGTTCCTGTCACAATAGAAAAGGGGCCAATTTCCACATCTTCACCAAGCCCAGCGTCAGGATGGACAATGGCTGTAGGATGAATCCTTACTCCCTTTAGATTATTGGCAAATTTCTCCATGCTTTGGAATGAAATAACCTCTCCTTATTATCGATCGACAATTGCGAATTTAACTTCAGCCTCGCAAACTAGCTTATCGCCCACATAGGCACGACCCGCACACTGGCCTGTTTTGGAACGGTAGCGCAGTACCTCAACCTCCATGCGGAGTTCATCGCCTGGCACAACGGTCTGTCTGAATTTACAGTAGTCCACACTCATGAAATAAGCAATCTTTCCCTGCATCTCAGGCATGGAAAGCATCACGACACCCCCCACCTGCGCAAGGGCTTCCATGATGAGAACGCCGGGCATTACAGGGTGGCCGGGAAAATGACCCTGGAAATAATAATCATTGGAGCTCACCAATTTGTATCCAGTGGCTTTTTTCCCAGGATGCAACTTTTCAATCCGATCTACAAATAGGAAAGGATAACGATGCGGAAGTATTTTTTGAATTCCCTCTACATCAAGTGTCGAAGGAATGTTGGATCCGAAGTGATGCGGTTTTTCCTGAGATTTACCCGAGCTCATAGCAATTTTCCTCGCAAATTCTAGGTTGAGGAGATGTCCGCTTCGTGTGGCGATGACATGTCCCTTAAGAAACCCCCCTGAGAGAAAAAGATCGCCCAGGAGATCCATGATTTTATGCCGACAGGCCTCATTGTCAAATCGAAGTGAATTTTCAATGGGAGAATTCTTTTCGAAGACAAGCGTATTTTCAAAGTTGGCCCCTTTGCCAAACCCACGTGCCAAAAGGAGTTGCGCTTCTTCTTTAAGAACAAAGGTACGGGCTGGCGCGATCTCCCTTTCGAAAATCTCAGGGAGGATACAAAGCGAGAGAAACTGGTCTGCAAGATCCTCATGTCGATAGCTTAAGGTGTAGGAAATTGTCAGGTTAGGAGCAGGTAAAACAATGAGACTTTGGTCGCCTTGATCCACATAGATCGGCTCCCCGATTTCAACAAAGCGCCTTTCACGATCTTGCTTAACGAGCCCCGCATGGTTAATTCCCTCTGCAAACTCCTTCGCACTCCCATCCATACCGGGAATCTCTTCGCCGTCAACTTCCACGATCGTATTGTCAACCCCAAGACCATGGAAAACAGCCATGAGGTGTTCGATCGTACGAATAACCCCCTCTCCCACCACAAGAGTAGTCTGACGCGCTTCATTGAGGCGCGTTGCTGAAGCGACAGCGCGAACTCTCAGACGAGGATCGAGATCGGTTCTAGCGAACACGATCCCCGTGTCAGGCTCTGCGGGTTTAACCTTTACCTCAACGGTCTTCCCTGTGTGGAGTCCTACCCCGCGGAAGGTAACGGCCTCTCGAAGAGTTTGCTGGTATACAGGTTGGATCATTCCATCACTTCTTTTTTGCTTTGTAGTCTCGATTCAATTCATCGACTATATCATTGGTCACATCGAAACGAGGATTTCGATAAGGGAGGACCTGGTCGTTTAGAATCATGTCAAATCCTTTCCTCTCGCCGTAGCGTTGGACCACTGAATCGATGTCTTTAACGATTTCCTTGAATGTTTGATTCTTCTGTTCACCCAATTCTTTGCGGGCACCTCCGTCAAATTCCTGAAGCTCTTTGATTTTGACATCGATCGCTTCCTGCTTCTTCTCTTTCGCATCTTCAGAAAGAAGCGCCTGTTCATCCTTGAGGCGACGAATTTCATGCACGATCGCGTCCCTTTCTTCCTCTTTTTTCTTGCCAGCCGCCTGAAGCCTTGCCTCACTATCCTTCGTTTTTTGGTAGCCATCGAAGATCTTGGCGGCATCGATATAACCTACCTTTTCAAGCTTCGCCCAAGCAGGTACAGCAAAAGAAAAACCTATGATAGACACAAGTAGTCCTGTTATTCCAATTCGTATCATGCTGAACCCTTTCATTGATTCCTCCTTTAAATTTTTTTAAATTAAAAGCCGTGACTCAAACTAAATTCAAAACGACCGTTCCTGTCTTCTGTATCTTTATTGGCAATGGGAAGACCATAGTAGAAAGCGAAAGGTCCGATGGGAGTCTTGATCTTGATGCCTGGACCGACGCTGATCGCAAAGTCTCCGAAATCAATGCTATAACTGTCTGGATCGACTTCGCCAATATCGATAAAGGCAGCTCCCTTGATAATCTCAATATAAGGGATGGGAAACGTATACTCAAGGCTTACTATCGCGATCGTTTGACCTCCGACCGCATCACCCGCCTCGATAGGACCAACCCGTCTGTAGTTGTAGCCTCGAACCGTTCCGAGACCTCCTGCGTAGAAACGGTCAAAAACAGGCACATGATCCGAATCGCCAAAGGGATCGGCTGTCCCCAAACGTAATTTAAACTCAACCACATGTTTCTTAAAGAGTGTCACGTATTGCGAGTAACTTCCTTGCAGCACATAGAAATCTTCATCGCCTCCAATGAAACTCCCCACAAGTTCCTCCTGAAAGGAGACAAGAAACCCTTTTGAAGGATTGAAAATGTTATCGCGCGTGTCCCACGTCTGGAAAAGCCGTGCCCGACTGAGCGTAGTCGAACCTTCCGAATCAAGCACGATCTGAGGCGCATCATCTGAGATATCTTCCAACTTAACTCTTTCTAACACATACCCTGTCCCCAATCGGAATACATCGCCAAACATTTTGGCGATGGTGACGCCGAACCCAAGCCTGTTTTCATCAAAGTCGACGTTTCTGTTGTCACGCCTCGTATTGAAACCGTCTACTCCTAACGAAATCTTACGCCCCAAAAGGTACGGTTCGACGAAGCTTACCTCGTAATTTTGACTGATCGTTCCCACGCGGGCCTTGACCGAAAGTCTTTGGCCTGCCCCCGTGAATCTTGGAAAACTCAGCAGGTCAAAGTTCTTCTGAGAAATTTCTCCAAATCCAACAAATTTATCAATCGAACTGACGCCACCTCCAAAGGACAGCTCCCCTGTCCGCTTTTCTTTAATGCGAAAGATAAGGTCCTTACGGTTGGTGGCTGAACCTGGCTCCATGTCATAGGTAACTTCCTCAAAGAAATCCAAATTTTCAAGACGCTGAACTGATTTTTGAATCTTTTCTCCGTCAAAGCGGTCTCCTGGACGAATGCGAAGTTCGCGCCGTATGACAATGTCTTTTGTCTTCGTATTGCCTTGGACGATTACCTTATCCACAAAGTAAAGATCGCCTTCGTGAATTTTGTATCTCACATCCACTTTAGCTGTTTCTCGGTTCAGCTGGACATCAGGAACTACCCGTGCATCCACATAGCCCCGTTCGAAGTAATATTTGCGAATCTGATCCATATCGTTGGCTAGGTAATACTGGGAATAGGTTGTCCCAGGAAGCATCTCCAAACTTTGCCAGATTTCACTCTCGGGGAAAAGGACGGCGCCTTCAATCTTGATTTCACCTGTTACGTAATGCGTCCCCTCTTCGATCTGAACCGTAATGATGATTTTTCGATTTTGACGATCGTATTCAAATTCGGGAGCAACCTTCACATCCAGATAACCCTCTTGTTGATAAAAAAGTTGGACGCGGTCCAAATCTTTTTGAAACTTTTCTTCGTTGAAAACCCCCGAGGTGAAGAGGGTGTCTTTTTTTGTTTTCATGAGCTTGCGGATTTTCTTTAACTTAAAAGCCTTGACTCCTTGGAGATGAATCTCCTTAATTTTGTATTTCTCACCTTCCAGAATGTGAATCAGAATGGTCGCTTCCCTCGTCTTCTCATTGATATCGAGCTCGGATTCAACTTCAATAAAGCGAAAGCCCTTAGAGCGATATTTCTTTCGGATAGCCTCTATGCCTTCCTTAAGGGCACGCTCATCAAGTATCTGCCCTTCCAAAATTTTAAGTTCTTTCCGAAGATCCGCTTCCTTAAAAGTAGCGAAGCCATCAAGGATGACTTGCCGAACAATCGGCTTCTCATCTACAAAAACAATGAGCCGATACCCTTCAGGTTCTTCTTCAACCTCCATTCGGATATCTCGGAAGTAACCTGTCTTATAAAGACGTTTGATGTCCTCATTGACGTCTTCCTGAACAAGCGGGCCGCCTTTTCTTATTTTCATCTGATTCAGGACGACACCTGTGCTGATCACCTGGTTACCGCGCACCTCAACTTCAAGAATCACATTGGGACGCGGTGGCGGCTCAGGCTCTGCTTCCTCTGCGACAGGGGGTTCTTGGGACTCTTGAGGCCATACGAAGTTGCCTGGGAAAGTTAAAATCAAACTCAGGCTCACAACCATCGCAACCAGACGAAACCGAGATAAGACCATGGAAGGCGTTTTCAAAAAGTCTCTTGTTCCCTATGAAACTCTGGATTGTCAAAACGCGTCCACTCCTTCAAAAACACCAGTTCTATGTTTCCCGTTGGACCATTACGCTGTTTGGCAATGATCGCCTCCGCCTTGTTCCGATTTTCATCGCTTGGATGGTAATATTCTTCTCGAAAGAGGAAAACCACAACATCCGCATCCTGCTCGATAGCGCCCGACTCTCTCAAATCCGAAAGCTGGGGTCGGTTGCCCGTTCGAGATTCGACGGCACGAGAAAGTTGGCTCACCGCAATGACAGGAACACGAAGCTCTCTGGCAAGAGCCTTCAAAGAGCGGGAGATCTCAGAAATTTCCTGCTGGCGGTTTTCTGATCTTCCAAAACCCTGCATCAGCTGCATATAGTCAACCACGACGAGTTCGACACCAAATTGGCTCTTAAGCCTCCTTGCCTTAGCCCGAATCTCAAGGGCCGTTAAGGAAGGGGAATCATCAATAAAAATAGGAGCCTCTGAAAGTTTCCCTGCGGCCGCGGTTAGCTTGGGCCAGTCCTGATGAGAGAGATAGCCTGTGCGGACCTTTTGTGCGTCCACTCGGGCATGAGAACAGAGCATACGTTGAACCAGCTGCTCCTTTGACATTTCAAGCGAAAAGAAAGCGATCGGTTTCTTGAGTTCAATCGCCACATTCTCGCAAATCGAACTTACAAAAGCCGATTTCCCCATGGAAGGCCGACCCGCAACGACGATCAGCTCGGATGGCTGAAGACCCGCGGTCTTCGTATCAAATTCCTTGAAGCCCGTGGCAAGCCCTGTCACGTGCTCTTTTCGTTGATAAAGTTGATCAATGGTCTCAATGGATGCGCGGATCACATCTTTCAATGAGACGAACTGCCCTTCGTACTGATGTTGGCTGATTTCAAAGATCAGCTGTTCCGCTCGGTCTACGAGTTCGCTTACTTCACTATCGGATTCATAACTCTGATGGAGAATTTGATTGGTTGCCGATATCAGCGATCTGAGAAGTGCTTTTTCTTTAACTATTTGGGCGTAGTGTTCGACATTGACGGCTGTTGGAACCGAAGCTGTCAGTTGAGTCAAATAACTCGCTCCGCCAACTTCCTCTAACTGCTTGGTTTTTCTGAGTTCCTCGGCAACGGTAACGATATCAACTGCTCGGTTTTTCTCAAAGAGAGATTGGATGGCAATGAAGATTTTCTGATGGTGATCATCGTAGAAATAAAAGGGCTTGAGGATTTCAAGTCCTCTCACAAGGGCGGGTTCTTCAAAAAGCATACCCCCAAGAACACTCATCTCAGCCTCTCGGCTTTGAGGAGGAATCTTTTCTAAAAGATTAAAACTTGTTTCTGGGCTTGAGGCCATTGAAAGTTACTACTTTTTAATAACTTCCACTTGAAGAGTGGCTTTTACCTCTCGCTCAAGATCGATGGTAACCTTGTGTGCACCAAGACTTCGAATCGGTTCTTCAAGACGAAATTGCTTCTTATCAATAGAAATCCCTTCCCGTTTCAAAGCCTCTGCAAGATCCTGAGCGGTGATGGAACCAAAAAGTTTATCCTTCTCGCCCACGCTCACAGGAAGACGAAGCACCAGCGTTGCAATTCTCTCGGCAAGCTTTGCAGCGTCTTCTTTCTTATGGGTCTTTCGGACAGAAGCGTGTTTCTTTTCCGCTTCGAGAAATGCCTTATTTACTCTTGTTGCAGGAAGGGCTAGGGAACGAGGGATAAGAAAATTTCTACCAAAACCGTCTCGAACCGCTACCACCTCTCCCCTTTTTCCCAACTTCTCTACGTCCTTAAGAAGAATCACTTCCATGACTTAATTCCTCACTCCGCCTGGAAGGGAATGAGCACGGCGTGGCGCGCTCTTTTGATGGCTCGAGCCAGGGCACGCTGGTGTTTTGCGCAGTTGCCCGTAATTCTTCGGCTTATGATTTTCCCTTTTTCGGTAAGAAACTTACTGAGCCGTTCTATATCTTTGAAGTCAATTAAAGAAACCTTTTCGCTGCAGAAACGGCAAACCTTTTTTCGAAAGAAGCGCCCCCCTCCGCGACGGTCACCTTCTCTGTCCCTGTCTCTGTCTCTTTCTCTAACTTGACCTGATGAATATTCGCGTTCTGCCAACATTAAAAGGGGACCTCTTCATCGGGCGAAAGTTCGTCTTTAGAAATCTCGATCGGTCCTTCCTTCTTCTGGGGTTCATGAGACTCCTCAGGCAAAGGCTCTTCGGGAAGTTCAATGGTCTCTGGAGCAGCGGCTCGAGACCCACGACCTAGAAACTGGACGTTATTGGCAACCACTTCGATGGAAGAACGTTTGGCTCCGTCTGGCGCTTCCCAGCTTCGGCTTTGAAGCCTTCCTTCGACAAAAACGGGACTTCCCTTTCTCAAAAATTCGTTACAAACTTCTGCGCGCCTTGCCCAAACAACAATACGAATAAAACTCGCATCTTCTTTTTTCTCTCCTGTTGATGCGGTGTAGACTCGATTCACAGCTAAGGTAAAAGTTGTAACGGCCTGACCCGAAGGGAGATAACGGAGTTCGGGATCACGTGTAAGATTTCCAATCAAAAAAATTTTATTCAGGCTGGCGGGCACGAATCTCTTCCCTTCCTTCCCTTGCCACTACTTTGGGAGGTTGAACTTTCGCTCTGGTTTCTTCGACAGGTTTCGGTTCTACGGCTAGGACAATGGTTGATCTTAGAATTTTTTCATCGAGCTGAAGAACCTTTTTGAGCTCCTTGACTTGAAGGGAATCCATTTCAAAATTCCAAAGGAGCATTCGCCCTTCCCGATGCTTGCGAAGGGGGTAGCCAAGTAGACGGCGTCCCCAATCTCTGCGTTCCAACACCTTACCCCCCAAGCGACGGATGGTCTCCTCGAGCCGCTTCTCCTCATCCTTGGAAGCCGTTTGGGCCTCGTCGGGTGGAAAGATAAACATTCCTTCGTATTTTCTTATCATAGTGTTATTTAGCTGACAAAATTGTCATCAAATCTAGCATAAAACCTTGCGGATGGCAAGGATCGACTCAGGAATTGGGCTTGTTCGTAAAGTCCATGGCCCGAGTGATAGGCCCTGTTACCCACAGACGACATGATTCTGCGGCTTGCTCCAAAATATCTTTCAGTCTCACTTCTTCCTCTTTCCTAAAAGGATTTAAGACATAATCTTCAAGCGGCTCTTCCGTAGGAGTTGGAGGGGCAATCCCAATTCTCAGACGAGCATAATTTTGACTTTTGAGAGCCTCCTGGATCGATTTTAAGCCGCGGTGTCCCCCATCTTGCCCCTGAGCGCGGAGTCTCAATTTTCCAAAAGGAAGTACAGCATCATCAATAACTACCAGGAGGTCCTTCTCGAAGTCGACTTTAAAATGTTTCACGAGACAAGAGACGGGCTTCCCGCTCTCATTCATAAATGAGTCGAGAATTGCCAATGCAACGGGAGTCTTTTCGACTTCAATTTCACAGAGACTTGCTGGGAGACCTTTGCCTTTTTTCCAACTTCCCTTAAAAGTTTCGGCCAAAGCCTGGGCGACTCGCCGACCGATGTTGTGGCGGGTCTTGACATAAGAAGGGCCAGGATTGCCTAAACCAACGATAAGTTTCATGAAGGGAAATGAAAGCGGTTTTCAGAAGGCGGCGGGATTTACTTTTCCGGCTTTTCTGCTTTCTCTGGTTTTGCCGCTTTTTCAGCTTTTTCGGGCTTTTCAGGTGCCGCTTCTGCACCTTCTTCGGGTTTCTCTTTCTTGCCTTTCTCAATAACTTCTGGCTCGACAACGCCTTCCGTAGGAGCAGGTGCCACCTCTTCCTTCTGAGGAGGATGAAGAATAATGATCACTTCTTCTGCTTCAAGGAGAGGTGTCACATTTGAAGGAAGAGCAAGCTCTTTCAAATGAATGGAATCTCCGATCTTAAGATGTTTAATGCTCGCCTCGATACGTTCTGGAATTTCTGTTGGCAAACATTCCACTTCGATTTCGTGATGTACCACATCAAGGATGCCGCCTTCTTTGACACCAACCGCCTCCTCGGCATCTTTAATGACCAAGGGGACTTTGATCTTAATCTTCTCGGTTAAAGAAACAGCGGTAAAGTCCACGTGGTAGACTTCATCAGTTACAGGATCTAATTGGACTTCTTTGATAAGGCAGGTTGTATCCTTTTTGATTTTGGTGCCGTCCACTTTCAGATTGATGAGAACGTTACTCCCAGCCTTGGTGTGGGTTACCCGATAAAACTCCTTTTTATTGACGACAAGAGGAGTCGACTTAATCCCCCTTCCATACAAAATGGAGGGAATATTGCCATTGCGGCGGACTTTCTTCGTGCCTTTTTTTCCTATCTCTTCTCGGATTTGTACGTTTAATTCAATCGTTTTCATTGGAACCTCTAACCCCCTTCAAAAAGTCGATATTGTACCTCAATTAAGCTTCTACGCCAACTCGTGCAAAAAGTGAGCTAACAGATTCATTAGAATGTATTCTCATGATAGCTTCTGCTAGAAGTGACGCTACCGACAACACCTTTATTTTGGAAATCTGCCTTTTCTTTGGGATGGGAATCGAATTGGTCACCACAAGCTCTTTGAGATTGGAATTCTTGATTCGCTCAATGGCTGGATCAGCCAAAACAGCGTGCACAACCGCGGCGTAAACGTCAAGGGCTCCCTCTTTTTTTAAAGCCTGTGCTGCTTCAACCAATGAACCTCCTGTTGAGATGAGGTCATCCACAAGGAGAACATTTTGACCCTTCACTTCTCCGACAATATTCATCACCTGAGTTTTACGGTCACTCTCACGTCGTTTATCCACAATCGCAAAGGGCGCGCCCAAAACTTTTGCATAAGCCCTTGCCATTTTGAGTCCGCCAACGTCGGGCGTGACAACGACAAGATTTTTTAACTTTTTCTTTCGAAAATATCCACTGAGAACATTAATCGAATAAAGATGATCGACGGGGATGTCAAAGAAACCTTGAATCTGCCCCGCATGAAGATCCATGGCAAGAACTCGATCTGCACCCGAGACGGTGACGAGATTTGCAACGAGTTTGGCTGTGATCGGAACTCTTGGTTTATCCTTTCTGTCCTGACGGGCATACCCAAAAAAGGGAAGCACCGCGGTGATACGGCTTGCTGACGCTCGGCGCGCAGCATCAATCAGGATCAAAAGCTCCATCAAATGATCATTGGGCGGTGTGCAGGTGGACTGCACAATAAAAACATCTCGTCCCCGAATGTTCTGTTGAATTTGAACATGAGTTTCCCCTTCAGGAAACTTCGTTACGAGCGTCTTGCCTTCGGGTACATTCAGGTGCGCACAAATTTCTTTAAAAAGTTGAAGATTCGAATTGCCGGCCAGAACAACAAGGTTATTATTGTTGTGAGATTTGCTCATGCGTTTTACCGTCTCCTACCTTTTGGTTTTAAAGGATGGGCTGGCACGCCCACAAAAATCTCTCCCTTTTTAACTTTGGTGCCGCGTGTTAACACAGCGCCCGCCCCTGTTTTGGCTCCATCGCCAATCTGAACAGGAGCGACAAGAAGAGTGTCAACCCCAATGAAAGCCTTTTTTCCAATACGAGTTTTATTCTTGTTCTTACCGTCATAATTTGCCGTAATCGTTCCTGCGCCGATATTAGTTCCCTCTCCGACCGCGGCATCCCCCAAATAAGTCAGATGCTTCGCAAAAACCCCCTTTCCAATCTTGGAGCGAACAATCTCTACGAAACTCCCGATAATCGCCTTGTCCTCAATCACAGATCCTGAACGGATCTTGGCAAAAGGTCCAATTTGGCAATTCTTGCCAATCCGTACACCCCTTTCGATATAGGTCCAGGGGTGAATCACCGTATCCCGACCTATCCGAACATCAGGTGCAATAAATGTCTGTTCAGGGGAGACAACTGTCACCCCTTCCATCTGATGCTTCTGAATGGTTTTTCGGTTCAAGATCCTCACCGCGTGGGCTAGATCGGCCTGAGAATTGACTCCCAAGGCTTCTTCTGGTAAGGCGTAGGGAAGCGCCTGTATCCGGCCTCCTGCCTCATCAATTAGGTGTATGGTATCCGTAAGATAATACTCTTTTTTTCTATTTTTAGGCTGAATTTTTTTGAGGGTATCGAAAAGGGGTTTGGCTTTAAAAAGATAGACGCCTGTATTCACCTCCTGGATTCTTCTCTCCTCGGAAGTGGCGTCAAGTTCCTCCCGAACTCCAACCACACGCCCTCCCCGCCTCAAGATCCGACCGTATCCTGTAGGATGAACCATGAAACTCGAAAGAATCGTAACCGTTGCCTCGGAGCGTACATGTTCTTGGATGGCCTGATTGATCGTTTCTTTTCTTATCAATGTCATGTCAGCTGGCCAAATCAAGACATCTCCCCGGAAATGACCGATTTTCCTTTTCGCAATCTGAACAGCGTGACCTGTTCCAAGCTGAGGCGATTGAATAACGGGAACGGCTTGATGATCCAAATACTCTAAGACCTTATCTTTTCCCCAACCGACAACTACGATGGGACGCCTGATGCCAAGCTGTTTTAAAACGGCAAGCGGGTAGTCAAGAAGGGGGCGGTCGAAGAGGGTGTGGAGAACTTTGGGAACTTCGGACTTCATCCTCGTTCCCCTGCCTGCAGCCAAAATAATTGCCTGAATTCTACCACCCATTATTGATGAAGGGCTGGCTACCCTTTGATACCTGTTAACTTGATTCCCTCAACAAAGTAACGTTGGTTCACGATGAAGACGATCAGGATCGGCAGAATCATCATAAGGGAACCTGCCATCAGAAGTGTCCAGTCTGTCGTATAAAGACTTTGAAAGTAAGCCAAACCCACAGGAAGCGTAAATTTGCTGTGGGTATTGATAACGATAAGAGGCCACATGAAATTCATCCATGAACCCATAAAAGTAAAGGTGGTGAGTGTCGCAAGCGCGGGCTTCGAAAGAGGAAGAATGATTCTCCAAAAAATCCCAAAATAGGAGCAGCCATCAATCTTAGCCGCGTCTTCCAGCTCCTTCGGCAAGGTCAGAAAGAATTGTCTCAAGAGAAAGGTTCCGTATGCCGCAAAGACACCTGGCAGGATCATGGCCTTGTAGGTATCAATCCAGCCAAGGTAACGAAGCAGAATAAAAACAGGAATCATCGTGACAGCGCCAGGAACCATCATGGTGGCAAGGTAACCAAAGAAGAGTTTGTCACGACCAGGAAATTGAAGCCTTGCAAAGGCATAGGCTGCCATCGCACTTGTGATAACGTTGCCAATCGTTATGCAAATACTCACAAAGATCGAATTCAGATAAAACCTGGCAAAAGGAACGGCTTTCCAGGCATTCACATAGTTTTGCCAGACGAACTGGGTTGGGATCCAATCCTTCCACCAAACGCGGTCATAAGAAAAAACGGCTCCGGGGGATTTTAAAGAAGTGGTTATCATCCAAAGAAAAGGTCCGATCATGGTCAGTGCGCCAACGGCCAGGAATAGATAAGCAAGAAATTGCTTGAGCTGTATCTTAATTCGGGCCTGCCTTTTTAACCGTTCAATCTTAGGGTCTTGAGCCATGGTCGATATTCTTAGTAGTAGTAAACCGCTTTCCCAAAAAACTTCCACTTGAGAACAGTGATCGTGAATATGATCAGGAAAAGAATCCACGAAATGGCGGCAGCATATCCCATCTGATGCCATTTAAAGGCATTGTTAAAGATATAGTAAATAATCGTGGTCGTCGAACCATTCGGTCCGCCCCCTGTCATGATGAAGGCGGGATCAAAACCTGCCTGAAAACCTCCGATAATGGACATCGTCGCGATAAAAAAAGTGGTGGGAGATATTTGAGGCCATGTGACATTCCAGAACTTTTGCCAGCTGTTGGCACCATCAATCTCTGCTGCTTCATAAAGATCTCTTGGAACTCCCTGTAAAGCCGCGAGATAAAGGATCATGTTGTACCCGCCCACGGTTCCCCAAACGCCCATGATGATGAGAGCGGGCTTGGCCCAATTTTCATCAGTGAGCCAGCTGGGTCCTCTAAGCGGCAGGTGAAAAAGTTCACCGATTTTTCCAATCACATAGTTAAAGAGGCCAAAGTCTGGGTTGTAAAGAAGCTTCCATAGCATATAGATCGCAACACCCGAACAGATTGTTGGGAGAAAATAGACGGTTCTAAAAAAGACAATCCCCTTGAGTTTCTGATTCAAAGCGAGGGCCAACAGCAAAGATCCTGCCATGCTGATAGGAATAGCCATCATCAGATAAACGGTGTTCCAACAAAACTTCCAGAAGGCGGGGTCTCGAAAGAGGTTCATGTAGTTATTAAACCCCGCAAATTGGGGCGGTGAGAAAAGATCCCAATTCACAAAACTGAGGCCCATCGAGGCCAAGACAGGAAGAGAGGTAAAGATTAAGAAGCCGAAGAGGTTAGGAGCTAAGAATCCGTACGCTGCTATGGCCTCTTTGGTGGAACTCTTCATAGAGTGTGTATTATACCCATTTCTGAGCGCAGAGTTTCCTGAATTTTCAGCACATTCTGCCACACCCTCTCATCTTCTGCTTCGGTCAACATTCCTGTCCCGCATGCAGGCGCTATGAGCGAATGATCAAAGATGTCCTTAATGGACAAGTCCTTGCCTGAAACTTGATCTACTCTTCTCCTAAACTCAAATGCATAATCTTCTTTAGGCTTCGCTGAGTCGCGGGCAGTTGGGACTATTCCCCACGCTATCCATCCATCCTGTTTAAGAAGCGATTTGAGAAAATCACGATTTTCTAGTGTGAGCACTTGAGATGTGGATGCATCAAAGTGGAAGAAATTAAGAGGTAAATCCTCGTAACTCGTCCAGTTAAAATTTGAACAGACATGAAGCCCCGCCCAAGCGCCAGAACGTCCAAAAGAATCGACGAGACCCTTCAGATAGCTTGTTTCTTTGAAACGAATCGGCTCATCAATCACAATGAGAGGGGCTCTGCCATAGGAACTGACTCTTTCAATCTGGGCTAGGCCTGCGGCGATCAATGTGTCTACAATAGCCTTAAGAACATTCTCGCTATTTTTCTTTGAAACCTTGCTGGAAAAAAATGACTGCCACAAAGTACCTGGTCCTGTTATTTGAAGTTTGACGATGCCCTTATCTGGAAAGAAACCCTTTTCAAGAAGGTCTTTCATTTCGGAGTATCCCAAGGCTGACTCTTGATCGGGCTCAAAAAAGATGAAATCTCTTTCTAGAAAAGCTTGCCGCAACTTCTCTAAATACTCTTTTTCACCATCTAAATACTTCGCTTCATCAAACGAGGCGACTCGGCCGGAAATTTCTAAACCAGGGAACGAGTTTAGAAATTGAAATAGGAAATTTTCGCGGAGGGATCTGGCGGGGTATTGCGGCCAGAAAGGAATGTCCCATTTCTCAAAGATGATCTTGCAAGAATTCGCTTCCTTCTTGAAAGGAACGCTCCCCACCCCAACAGTCGAGAGAGAAAGAAAGGGTTCATTCATCGCTTCTTAATGAGGAGGAATGTTTTGATGGCCTCAGTTACAGTTTGGATCTGTTCCTGAGTCAATTCGGGGTAGATAGGAAGAGAAATAACTTCTTTAGAAATTTTCTCCGTTACAGGAAGGCTTCCCTCTCGATAACCTAGACTCTTGCAAGCATCGACCAAGTGATTGGCTTTTGGGTAATGGATGACGCTTCCAATACCCTGTTCGTTCAGGCGGGCATGGAGTTTGTCCCGATCAGGAGTTCGAATAACGTAAACGTGAAAAACACTTTTAGCGTACTGAGCCTCTCTAGGAAGTATCAGGCCGAGTCCCTGCAATAAAGAGTCGTACTTCCGTGCATGTTGACGCCTTTTTTCATTCCATCCATCCAAGTAAGGAAGCTTGGTCCGTAAGATCGCGCCCTGAATAGCTTCCATGCGGCCATTGGTTCCAATGATCTCGTGCGAATATTTTTTGGTCCCCCCGTGGTTTCTCAGTTTTCTGATCCGTGTCGCAAGTTCCAAATCGTTGGTGACCACAGCCCCCCCTTCCCCATAGGCGCCGAGGTTCTTGCCAGGATAAAAACTAAAACAACCTGCTATCCCAAGACTCCCGACACGTTTTCCTTTGTAAAGAGCCCCATGCGCTTGACAGGCGTCTTCGAGTACAAAAAGATTCTTTTTCTTCGCTATTTGGAGAATAGGATCCATGTCAGCAGGATGGCCGTAAAGGTGGACAGGTAAGATAACTTTTGTCTTCTTTGTGAGTGCAGATTCAACCTTGGCTGGATCCATTGTGAAAGTCTTCTCATCAATATCAACCAGCACGGGTTTAGCACCAGTCCAGATAATGGCTTCAAGTGTGGCGATAAAAGTCTGTGACACTGTAACAACTTCATCGCCTGGGCCGACACCCAAGGCGAGAAGCGCAAGATGAAGAGCGGATGTCCCTGAATTGACGGCGACGCAGTGTTTCACCGAACAGTAATGGGCAAACGCCTCCTCAAAAGCTTCCACCTCTTTTCCAAGAATGAACTGGCTGCTCTCAAGAACACGCTGGATGGCCGCGTCGATCTCTGGCTTGATTGATTCGTACTGTGCCTTCAAATCAGCAAGTGGAATTTTCATAATTGTGTGACACTAATTCTGTCCCTCGCTACGCTCGGGACTGTTGCCCAAATCACCTTGGGCTTAGAACTGCCCGACCTGGACTCGAACCAGGAACCTCGCCTCCTTCGCCAGAGG
>JACQLI010000080.1 GCA_016204125.1 Candidatus Omnitrophota bacterium | reverse complement strand
GCCCCGGCGCCGATGCGCCGGGACTGCAAGACGGCAGTCAAACCGGAAGTTTGTCTGCCAGCCGCCCCGGCAAGAAGATGCCGGGACTGCTAGGTAATAGGGAGTGCCCAGTTGATCAGCCTTTCACGTAATTCGTGAGGCTTTGAAATAATACGAGACGTGGGCCCGTAGCTCAGTTGGCAGAGCACCGCCCTTTTAAGGCGGGTGTCGATGGTTCGAATCCATCCGGGCTCACAAATTTGCTGTCCCCGTCGTCTAGCCTGGTCTAGGACACCAGATTTTCATTCTGGCGACACGAGTTCAAATCTCGTCGGGGACGCTTTCGCTTAGCGCAGTAACGCCTCCCCGTTCTTAGAATTGGTCTTCTTCAGTGGAGCCTTTGAGGCCGAGAGTTGAGGTCGATCCTCCCGTAGCGACTTCGGTCACCGCATCAAAATATCCCGTACCGACAAACTCTTGATGCTTGATAGCTTCATAGCCGAGAGCCTCGGCATCAAATTCTGCAACCTGAAGTTTGGAATAGGCAGACATTCCTACCTCTCGGTATTCCTTGGCCAGCATGAACATGCTGTAATTGAGGACATGGAAACCCGAGAGCGTCACAAATTGAAACTTATAACCCATCGCACCGATCTCCGATTGAAACTTGGCGATTTTTTCCACCGCAAGATTCTTTTTCCAATTGAATGAGGGAGAGCAGTTGTAAGCCAGCATCTTCCCAGGGAATTTCTTGTGGATCGCTTCGGCGAAGGTCTTCGCCTCACTCAAATCGGGTTTTGACGTTTCAAACCACAGGAGATCGGCATAAGGAGCGTAGGCAAGGGCTCTCGCAATGGCTTGATCGAGCCCTGCTTTTACATGATAGAAACCTTCGTGCGTTCGAGTGCCGTTTTGAATAAACGGATGATCGTTGGGATCGATATCGCTTGTGAGAAGCGATGCGCCATGGGCGTCGGTGCGCGCAATCAATAGCGTATCGACATCGCAAACATCCGCTGCGAGTCTCGCCGCAATGAGCTTCGTGATGAATTCATTTGTCGGGACAAGAACTTTTCCCCCCAGGTGGCCGCATTTTTTGACTGAAGCAAGCTGGTCTTCAAAGTGCACACCCGCCGCCCCTTCCTCAATCATCTCTTTCATGATTTCAAAGGCATGAAGTGGCCCTCCAAAACCTGCCTCGGCATCTGCGATCAAGGGGGCCATCCAGTGTATGCTGTGTTCGTTTTTCAGATGATGGATCTGATCCGCCCTGTGAAGTGAATTATTGATTCGCTTGATCAAGTAGGGAACGCTATCCGAGGGGTAGAGGCTTTGATCAGGGTACATGCGAAGGGAGTTATTCATGTCAGCAGCAACCTGCCAACCGCTGATGTAAACGGCTTTAAGCCCCGCACGTACTTGTTGGATCGCTTGATTCCCAGTGACGGCGCTTAAGGCATGAATGTATTTTTCTTCATTCAGGAGTTTCCAGAGGCGGCTTGCGCCAAGTCTCGCAAAGGTGTGTTCACGGTGGATCGTTCCTTTTAATCGATAAACATCCTCTGCCGTGTACGGCCTTTTGATCCCTTTCCAACGCGGCGATTTCTCCCATTCATTTTTTACTCGTTCAATGAATTCTTTTTTTTCCATGCCTCACCTCTTGTTTTGCCGAGTTAATCAATATATTCGTAAGCAACGAGTGTCAAAAAATCAGGGGGCTCGGGATCAGCCGTCATCTTTTCAAAAATTTTCGAGGCCAATTTGAATTTGCCCGATTCAAATCTTTGGGAACCAACCGTAGATCTCATTTTTTCGAGCTCTTCCGCAGTCATTTTCTTGACGAGTTCCAAAGTAATTGTTTTCCCATCCGTCATTTTTGCTTCATGATGAACCCACTGCCAGAGCTGCATCCTTGAAATTTCGGACGTGGCCGCATCTTCCATTAAGTAATTAAGGGGTACACAGCCAAGTCCGCCGAGCCAAGCTTCCAGATATTGGATTCCCACATTGATATTGATCCTAAGGCCCTGTTCGGTGATCTCTCCCGTCGGGACAGAAAGTAAGTCTCTTGCCGCAATCTTCACTTCTTCTCGTTTGAGAGAGAGTTGATTGGGTCCTTTCATATATTGATTGAATATCTCCATGGCGATGGGCACCAAGCCTGGATGCGCGACCCAGGTCCCGTCATGGCCCGCTTTCACTTCACGGAGTTTATCCTGCCTTACTTTTTCTAGCGCAATCTCATTCGCTTTCGGATCTGATTTAATCGGAATTTGAGCAGCCATACCCCCCATGGCGTGAATATTCCTTCGGTGACAGGTTTTGATGAGCAGCTCCACATAAGCCTTGAGAAAGGCTCGGTCCATGGTGATCTGGGCACGGTCGGGGAGTATGAATTCCCGTTTCGCCCTAAATTTTTTGATGAAGCTGAAAATGTAATCCCAGCGGCCGCAGTTGAGGCCTGCCGAGTGATCGCGCAATTCATATAAAATTTCGTCCATTTCGAAGGCGGCCAGAATCGTTTCGATCAAGACCGTTGCCCGAATGGTTCCTCTTGGAATACGAAGCGTATCTTGGGCAAAGTTAAAGACGTCATTCCAAAGTCTGGCCTCGAGATGACTTTCCATTTTGGGCAGATAGAAATACGGCCCCGTTCCCTTTTTGATGAGGGCGTGAGCGTTATGGAAGAAAAAAAGGCCAAAATCAAAAAGAGATCCAGAAATAGGTTGGCCGTCAACCCAGAGATGTTTTTCGATCAAGTGCCAGCCTCGCAGCCTTACCATCAGCGTTGCGGTTTTTTGCGCAAGTTCATAGCGTTTGCCTTCAGGGCTTGTGAATCCAATCGTTCGGTTAATGGCAGAGCACAAGTTGATTTGCCCCTGAATGTTGTTTTCCCAGGTTGGGGAATTGGCATCTTCAAAATCAGCCATGAAGACACTGGCGCCTGAATTGAGGGCATTGACAATCATCTTTCTGTCAGTGGGTCCCGTGATTTCTACTTTTCGTTCCACCAGGTCCTTTGGAATGGGAGCAACCTTCCATTCCGAGTCTCGGATCGATCGAGTCTCAGCGAGGAAGTCGGGGAGTTTACCCTTATCGATTTCCTTTTGGCGGGCGGCTCGGTTTTCTAGGAGTTTACGCCGCGTCACCTCAAACTTCCTAGAGAGGCCAGCCACGAAGCGAAGCGCCTCAGGAGTCAGGATTTCGGCAAATTCCTGACTCGCCAGTCCTTTGACCTCTACCCCCTCAGTTTGTGGCATAATATCCCCCCTATAATTACGATAAGATTGGCTGTTTCATTGACCCTTTTTTTGAAAACCAGTAATTCAGAGGCTGGGATTCCTAGCCGTTAAGATAGTCGAGTTCAATACAGAGCCAAATGATAAACCGTGTCTTGGACCTATTGAGAGCAACCGAAGCCGCAGCCATCGCTGCCTCAGCCTGGATCGGAACAGGTGACAAACTGGGAGCCGATAAGGCTGCGACTGAGGCGATGCGGGACAGACTCAATCGGATTGATACCGCTTGCAAGGTTGTCATTGGAGAGGGGAAAAAGGACCATAGTTCTGGCCTCTTTGCTGGCGAGAGAGTTGGGAAGCTCGCTGGCAAAAAAGATACGGAACAATATGAACTTGCGGTTGATCCGATCGACGGCACACGCCCCACCGTAACCTCAGGGCCCGAAGCAATGAGCGTTCTCGCTGTAGCTCATGAGAAAGCTCTTTTTACAACCGAAGCTCCCTATATGTTTAAGATTGCTTACGGCCCTGACATTGCAAAGAGTCTTGACCTTGGCCTTGACGACTCCATTGAGAAGATGGTTAAACTTTTATCGCAAGCTACAGGAAAGAATCCTGAACGAATAGTGGTTTGCATGTTGGACCGCCCCCGCCATGAGAAAATGATTTCTGAATTTCGAAGACTGAAGGTTCGGCTCAAGTTGATTCAAGATTGTGATATTTCAGGAGCAATCGCCACGTGTCTGCCTGAGAGCGGGATCGATCTTTTGTATGGCATCGGCGGAGCGCCAGAAGGCGTCATCACGGCATGTGCCATGAAATGCTTGAAAGGCGGGTTTAAGGCGCGCGTGATTAATCAAGACGGTTCACCAACAGATTCGAAGGTCTATTCGATTGAAGAACTGGTCAAAGGGGATTGCGCTTTTGTAGCAACAGGCATTACGAATGGAAGTTTGCTGAAAGGTGTCAGGTTTACCAGCAGAGGACCCGTTACGAGCAGTGTCATGATGCGATCCCAGAGCGGAACCGTACGCTGGATTACCTCCTTTCACGGCAACTAGCCACAAATCGGCAACTTTAGTACAATACCAAGCAAATGACTTTCTACGAATGCCCATTGTGTCATCAAAAAATAGATCGGGAATTAACTCGTTTCCTCGATCACACCAATCAGCACATCATTGACCGCATCAAAGAGCAGCATCCCGAATGGGTTGAAGCGGACGGCGCATGCGAAGCGTGTGCGGAGTATTATCAAAAAGAATTGTCAGGCGAGGCAAAAAACATTGGTCCACTGGGGAGACGCCGAAGGTTCATTTTGGGGCTTTCGATGTTGGTCATCAGTCTGGTTCTTGCTCTTCTTCTCCCGCATACCCACGTGAATCGAATCTGGCGGGTTTCCCTTTTCGCTCCACTTTTTCTTGGGTTTCTGGGGTTGATGGAAGCCCAGCAAAAAACCTGCGCCTTACTGTCAGAACTTGGTATGAGAGATTTCGATAAGGGTAGCCAACGAATTAGCGATGATATGCTTCTTGAGCGCCTCAAGGCGAGAGGACGAAACATTCTCTTTCAATCAGCCTTGTTTGCTCTCGTGGGAAGTGTTTTGTTTCTTTTTTATCCGTAAGCAGACAGCATGAATAACCGATACAGGAAAATGCTTACAGGGATGCGGGCGAAGGAGAAAAGATCGCCCAAGAAACGAAGCGAAAAATGGTTTCTCTACATGTTGAAATGTAATGACCTTTCGCTTTACACGGGTATCACGAAAGACCTTGAAAGACGTTTCAAAATGCATACCGAGGGGAAAGCGGCTCGTTACACACGAACGAGGCGTCCACTTGAGGTGGTTTATCAGGAGGCTTGCAGGACGAGGACTGAAGCCCTTGTTCGTGAATCCGCGGTAAAAGCCCTACCCAAACAAAAGAAACTCGCCTTGATCGAACAGTTCAATACGAAGGGAAGAGAGCGTGCCTCAACTTGATTACTGGAGGACAGGTGGACGAGAAACTACAAAAAGCGACATTTGCAGGGGGTTGTTTTTGGGGAATCGAAAAAGTGTTTGGAGAAGTGAAAGGTGTTGTGTCAACAATGGTCGGTTATACAGGCGGAACAACAAAAAACCCCAGCTATGAGGATGTCTCCACAGGATTGACGGGGCACGCTGAGGCTATCGAGGTTACTTACGATTCGTCCAAGGTCAGCTACTCAGATCTTCTCGAGATCTTCTGGATTCATCACGATCCCACAACTACCAATAGGCAAGGACCTGATATTGGAACGCAGTATCGGTCGGTCATTTTTTACCATACGCCCGAACAGGAAAAAACAGCCAAAGAGACCAAGGAGCTTCTTGGGAAATCGGGTATTTTTAAGAAATCGATTGTCACCGAAATTGTTCCTGCCAGCGAATTTTATGAGGCAGAGGAGTACCACCAGAAATACCTCAAAAAGAATCCCCACGGATACTGTTCTATCCAGCTTCAATCTCCCAAAATCCGCCAAGTTTTACGTACAATTAAGCAAGTTTAGCTTTTAGCTAGCAATTTAGATCAATTTGACAAATTTAAAATCAGAGGTTACCTTTTACCCAAGATGTGGAGGGCTAGGATATAGGTGAGCAATATGAATGTGCGTAAGGTATTGATTATTGAAGATGACTCCCATGTAGTCCAGTATCTTTCCAGTTTTATTCCCTTACTGGGGGAATACGAAGTCGAAATTTCCTCTAACGAAATAGATGCTCTTGCGAAGATCAATGCTTTTGAGCCAGCGCTTGTTATTCTCGATATGAATACATCCCATCTGAATTCCGAGCGGATTCTCCAAGAAGTGAAAGATAGGCATACGAGGAATCGAATTCTTCTGATTGCTAAAAAGGGTGAAATGAATAGTCCTCTAGTGAAAGGCTACGAGATTGTTTCCAATCCGTCTGATCTTTCTGAAGTCAGCCAGCATGTGAAACGGATTCTGCAGTCCTCTGGAAAAAAAGAGAAACAGACTGAATATGCGCGTCTCCTCTTGGCGGATGACGAACCCGAGATTAACGAGTTCCTCAAGGACGAACTTTTCAGTCCTCTGGGTATTGAGGTCTATACGGCCAGCAATGGAGAAGAGGCCCTTAAGGTTTTTAAGGAAAAAGGGTGCAACATCGTAGTGGTGGATCTGAAGATGCCCAAAATGGACGGCGCAGACCTCATTCGTGAACTTGAAGCGAGCGACAATCCTCCAAAACCCAAAGTGATTATTCTCATTACCGCTGGCTTAGGAGATAGAGTCGAAGAAATCAAACGTTTGGGCTACCCCGTAATTTCTAAACCTGTGGATGTCATAAAGCTTGAGAAAAGCATCCTGCAGGCCTGCGAAAAATTCAAGCTGGCCCTTAAAAAATAGAGGGGTAGGTCACCAAGAGGACTCGATTGTTTTTGTCAGAGAGATTCTCAAAAGTGTGAGGGATCGAAGCATCATAATAAAGGGTTTCATTAGGAAGAACCCTCATTTCTTTTCTCCAATTCATCCCGTGATAGATAAAGAGCAGTTCGCCATCCCAAGGCTGAATACAGCCTTTCGAATCGTCCATAAATTTCCAGTGTTTTAGTTTCTTACCCCCTCGGATGGTCATTACCCCTACAAAGAAGTCCCTTTTGCTTATGCTGGGAGGGGAATAGGAATAAATGGAGAATCCCTTTTCTATATCGAAAGATGCCGTCCATCTCTGTGCTGCTGTTGTCTTAAAGAGGTTTCCCTGAAATTCGCTCCTGGCCATTAAGATCAAATCATTGAGGGAGATTTTAAGGGCTGTCGCAATCTTTTCCAGATTGGGAAAGGAGGGATTGCGTGTGGAATAGTTTTCAATACTGTGAAGGGTCTGTTTCTTGATTCCCGTAAGTGCTGACAGCTTTTCAAGAGAGAGGTCTTCCTGACTTCTCAGGGCCTTGATCGCTTTGGAAAAATCAGGCATTTCGCCTTCGGGTAACCCCTCGTCGCCTTCTTTTTTGAGATGATATTCCTTGGCAATCGTTTCTTTATTTGCATCTTTGAGCTTCTTTCCGATTTCGTCATACATGGTTCATTTCCTCAGGGTATTGTCAAACAAACTTTAGCTTTTTCAGGCCCTTGTTTCAGAGCGCCTTTTCTCGTTCAATCCTACACAAAATTAACACCTTAAATCCGTCTTGTCAAATCAGACGAAACGTCAAGTATTAGAAACCTGCCCGCCCCCTCCTTGTGGCTGTCTTTTAGACCCTTTACATTCATAAGTGGAAGGTAAAAAAGGGAAAAAATGAATGAGTGTGAGGTGAAGACGATGAACGTAAGGAAGAGAAAAAGAATGAGAGGATCGGTTCTGGTAGAAGCCGCTCTTGTGCTCCCTCTTTTTACTCTCCTTTTTGTAGGGATCATTGAATTTGGAAGGGTTCTCATGATCAAACAGGTGATTACCAATGCTGCACGCGAAGGCGCACGTGTGGCGGCGATTAACCTCGACGACGATCAAGCGCTTTCATCCGCAATGAATACTTCCCAAACCTATATTGTGAACAGTGGAGTCGATTCAAATTTTGTGACAATCGATCCCCATTTTTCCTTAACCGAAGGCACCGAAGCGGTCCAGGTTACCATTGATTACGATTACACGTCAGGGTTGGGTGGCTGGGTTCCTGGCATTCCTGACATCATCAAACTTCGTTCTCAAGTCACGATGCGGAGAGAAGCCTGAGGTAAAAAATGAAGAACCAAAAGGGATACGTTTTGATAACGACAGGGCTATCTCTCCTCTTCCTTCTGAGTACCTTTGCCCTCGTAGCAGACCTCGGACATATTTTTGTCACCAAGTCTGAACTGCAAAATACGGCTGATGCAGCCTCGCTCGCTGCTGTTGTCGATATCCCACAAGGAGAAACCGTGGCGAGACAAAAAGCGCTTGTTTTTGGCGAGTCACACTGGGTAGCGGGTTCTCAGATCTTGATCGCAGATCCAGATATTCGGTTCGGGAATTATGACTTTCAAACATCACAAACTGATTGGGGCGCGCAACCCTTTAACGCTGTTGAGGTGAAGGCGAAGAGAGTCACAGATTCGCCCTCAGGCCCCCTCCCTCTTTTCTTTGCTCAACTCTTTGGCAAGGATTTCTCGAATGTCGAAGCGAGTGCTCGGGCGGTTCTCGATCGGCACGTTGTAGGAGTGAAGGGAAAAAATCGTTTGATTCCATATTCTGTTATTGATTTTGTAGTGGATGAAGATTTTGATGGAAATTTTGATCTCGGCAAGATCATCAATATTCATCCCAGGAATGATGCGCCTGGTAATTTTGGATTCTTGGACCTCGACGGCGGCTCAAACGACATCCCTGAGCTTAGGCTGTATATCGAAGAAGGATATGACAAAGATTTTACCATCCCTGTCGGCGGTTCAGTTCCTGTATTGGGAAGTCCAGGGATTAACGGAGTTTCTGTTTTGGCTTCTTTCAATAACATTCTGAACGAGGTTGTTTTCCTTCCCGTTCATGATCATGTTGAATTTGAGGGAGACCAGGGAACCTTTAATGTGATTGCCATCCTGGCGGTTCGTATCAAAGAGGTCAAATTAAACGGAGCGATAACACAGCGCTACATCAAGACTGAAATTATCTCTTTTGCTTCATCGGTTTTGGTAACAAATCCAGACGCCCCTGAGAATAACAGCGTAGCCAAACCGCGTCTGGTGGCTTAATCAGTGATGCAAGAAGGAGGTGAATTTCACATGAGAAACATTTTAAGAGACGAAAGCGGACAAACAATGGTGGAATATGGACTTTTGATCGCCCTCATTTCAATCGCGGTGATCGCAGTCCTTGTTCTGCTTGGACCGCACATCGCGTCGTTTTTCCAGGCGGTTGACAATCAGTTGGCGTCAAATCAGCCGGCGCCAACACCGTAAGGAAGTAAGGACTGGAGGCCGAGGGGTTTTTCTCCTGTAACCCCTCGGCTTTTCTAGGGAAAAAATAATCAAAAGAGAGGTGAAGAAATGGAACTCGCAGTGGTTTTAGGACTCGCAGTAGCATGCGCGCTCGATTGGCGCTTCAAGAAATTGCCAAACTGGCTTACGTTTTCAATAGCCTTATCAGGATTCATCTTTCATATGATGAGGGGCGGTCTTCCCGCTTTTATGCAAAGTATTCTTGGCTTCATGGTAGGCATTGCTTGTCTTTACCTCCCGTTTCTCCTTGGCGGTGTAGGAGGAGGGGATGTGAAACTTTTAGGAGCGATTGGGGCTTATGTGGGTCCTGTCGTAGTGATTCAAGTTTTTCTTGTCAGTGCAGTCATAGGCGGCGTTCTATCCATGCTGGAAATTACGCGAACGCGAGCGTGGCCTCACACCCTTGAGAGCCTAAGGAATCGAGTTCTTCATTTTATTTTAACAAGGCAAGTGGTAAGCGAACGGCAGGTTCAATTTTCAAAGGAACCGCTTCGGATTCCTTACGCCCTTGCACTTTCAGCAGGGTATCTCTGGATTCAATTTATAGGAGGAGGTGGCTAATATGCATAACTGGAAAAGGCATCTTCCTTTAGCCCTCGCCACTGTCTTCGCGATCCTTTCAAGCGTGAGCGTTTATCTCTATCTGAATGACAGAGAAGGCGTGGTACACGCCACTCCTGATTCAGTCGTTCCCGTTGTGGTCGCCAAGCAGGACATGGCTTTAGGAATGAAATTAGCAGAAGCGGATCTGGGGGTTGAAAATTGGCCCAAAGAAAGTGTGAACGACCAATTTTTTGCCAGCCCCAAACAATTGATCGGTCGCACCCTAAGATCGAGTCTCATAGCAGGGGAGCCTGTAACGACTCCGAAGCTTATGCAGGACGGTGAGAGCATATCCTCTCTCATTCCATCCGATATGCGTGGTGTTACGATTACCATACCTAAATCGAACACTCTCGCTCGGGTTCTTGAGAGGGGCAGTATTGTGGATGTCATCGCCATGTTTGATAATGGAGAAGCGAGCCCTACAACCAAAGTGGTGGCTCAGGCGGTTCGCGTTCTTTCAGTTTACGACCGCACGGATCCTACAGCTCCTGATAAGACGACCAAATTCATGGAAGTGACCCTCATGGTTACTCCCAATGACGCGGAGTGGCTCCTTATTGCTGCCAACAAGGGTGTGATGCAGATTGTGGTTCGAAACGAAAGGCAATAAGTTGAACCCCGTTGAACCAAGGAGCTCAGTCATGGATAAGAAGAATCTAGTCATGGTTGTGGAGGGAAAAGGAGAAACCCTTACCCAAGCCGTCAAGGCTGCGAAAGAAGATCTAGAAGTTCAAAGAATCGATTTCAAAGAGGCTGCGGAGTCACTCAAAGGTGTTTCCCCGCACCTTGTGATCTTTAGTCTTGATCACCAAAGGAAAAAGGTTGAAGAAATCCTTAAGCATTTCTCGTTCAAACTTCCCAAAACTCACTGGATTATCAGTGCAGAGGAAACAGTTTCACCCGAAGATCTGATACATTTTATCAGACTCGGAGTGACTGATTTTATCAAGCAGCCTCTCGATCAGCATGAGTTAGAAGATCTTCTTCAGAGAATCGATGCTCTTGATTCAAAGAGATCCTCCGAGGGGGAAGCGGAGATCCATCAAGTCATCAGCTTTTTCTCAAGCAAAGGAGGGGTCGGGGTGAGTCTTGCCGCGGTCAACTTTGCTGTAGGGATTGCGAAGAAAAAGTTAGGCCGTGTTCTGATCGCCGATTTTGTCCTTCAGCATGGGAATATCGCCGAATTTGTGGATCTTGTGCCGCAATATACTCTGCTTGATGTGGTAGAAAACTTGGAGCGTCTCGACGCAAAGCTCTTGGGGAATTCGATTCAAAAACATCGTTCGGGCGCTTTTGTCCTTCCTTGCCCCCGACAGCCTGAAGAATCCGAGGTTTTTTCTTCAAAGGCAGTGGCCGACATGCTCAAAGTTCTCAAAAGCTCCTTCAACTATACGGTCGTGGATGCAGGGCATGAACTCAATGCGGCAGCCGTTTCATGTCTTGATCTATCCGATACGATTTTCTTGATGACCACACCTGATCTTCCGAGTCTTTGTAATACGAAGGCCTCGCTTGAGACCTTCAAGAAACTCGGTTACAGTCAAGATAAAGTCAAGGTTCTCCTCAATCGTTGGCATATGAAAGGTGAGATTGAAACCCCTTTGATTGAGAAGAACATGGCGCACCCCGTTTACCAAAAATTGGTCGAGGACCAACAACTCGTTTTATCTTCTCTCAATCAAGGAATTCCGATTGTTGAACTTTCCAAGAATGCTGAGCTTGCCAAATGCTTCGATGAGCTTGTCGAACGTGTAGCCAGGCCCCTAGAGAGGGTGGCGTAATCATGGCTCTCACCGAAAGACTGAAACAAGCCCCTCTTCAAGAAAAGAAAGAAGCGCTGGAAAGTGAAGATAGGAAAGCCCAGCAGTATCAAGAAACCAAGACGAAGCTGCATCAAGAGCTTATTCAGAGGATCGATCTCTCCAGTCTCTTTAAACTAGAAAAAGAAAAGGCTCGAGAAGAGATACGTCGGATCTTGGAGGGGCTCCTTGCCGAGAAAAAAGTCCCCCTGAATCATATCGAGGAAAGAAAACTTCTCCAGGAAGTTGAGAACGAGACGTTTGGACTAGGCCCCCTTGAGCCTCTCCTTGCCGACCCCACCGTCAGCGATATACTTGTGAACCATCCGAAACAGGTATTCGTGGAGCGCTTCGGCAAGCTTGAGCAGACAGACATCATCTTCCGTGATGAGGCGCACCTCAGACAAATCATTGATCGCATTGTATCCCGTGTCGGTCGCCGCATCGATGAATCCCAGCCGATGGTTGACGCAAGACTTCCCGACGGATCCCGCGTGAATGCGATCATTCCGCCTCTTGCCTTAAACGGTTCAAGCCTTTCCATTCGCCGTTTCAAAAAAGATCCTCTCAAGATGAAAAATTTAATCAGTCTTGGAACGGTCAACGAAGAAATGGCCAAGCTTCTGGAGATGATCGTAAAGGCGCGGCTCAATCTCATCATTTCAGGAGGAACGGGTTCTGGGAAAACAACTCTCCTGAACGTTCTCTCTGGCTTCATTCCCAATTCAGAACGGGTGATTACGATTGAAGATGCCGCAGAGCTCCAGCTTCAGCAATCTCATGTGGTCCGACTCGAAACAAGACCCACCAACCTGGAAGGGAAGGGCGAAATCAAACAAAGGGATCTCGTGCGGAATGCGCTTCGAATGAGACCTGATCGCATCATCATCGGTGAAGTGAGAGGAGTGGAGGCGCTCGATATGCTTCAGGCGATGAACACAGGTCACGAAGGCTCTCTTACTACGATCCATGCCAACTCTCCCCGCGATGCACTCTATCGACTCGAGACCATGATTTTGATGGCTGAAAGTAACCTCGTGGAGTGGGCGATCAATCGCCAAATCGCTTCTGCTATTGATTTGATCATTCAGATCAGCCGTATGAGCGATGGCGTCAGGCGCATGATCAGTCTTTCTGAAATCACAGGAATGGAGGGTGAAGTGGTTTCCATGCAAGATGTCGTGGTTTTTGAATCGAAAGGGATTACGCCTGACCATAAAGTAATGGGAAATTTTAAATTCACAGGAATCCGACCACGATTTTTAGACCGCCTTAAGATCGCAGGCCTTCTTCAAGGAGTTCGTCTTCCTTCCTTTGAGGAGGCGATGAAGCGGTGATTCTCCTCGTCTCCCTCTGTTTATTTTTTACTTTCTTTTCCGTGTCTTGGGCCTTCTCCCGTGCCGTACAGAGAAGTAACGATGAGGTGACTGAACGTCTGATTCGAAGACTCCGCGACGATCCTGAAGACAGACAGATGAGG
>JACQLI010000018.1 GCA_016204125.1 Candidatus Omnitrophota bacterium | reverse complement strand
GGGTCAAAAAGAGGTCAGGATCGAACACGGCGGTTCTTATTACCGCCTCATGATTACGAAGTCGGGAAAATTGATTTTGAACAAATAAATCTCAAACTAGCCAGGGATTCGGTACAACACAGTACCCAGCCAATGAGATCAAGATCAAAAGCAAAAGGAGAAAATCAAGATGTATGGAAGAATCTCATCGCTGGGTGTTTGGGTTGTAGTCCTAACAATTGGTTTCCTGGGAGTTTGTTCTCTTCCTGTCCTTGCCGTTTCTGAAGAGAAAGAAAAGAAAGATGTGAAAACGCTGGGAGAGGTGACAGTAACTGCAGTTGAAGAAGAAGGAGAAAGCCCCTTTCTTCCTGATGTGGATGGAACCAAGATCTATGCAGGAAAAAAGACCACCCTGATTGACATGAAAGAACTCCCCACTGTTACCAACAACAATTTCCGGCAGGCGCTAGTGAAGGTTCCCGGTCTTTTGCTTAGCGAAGAATCCACGCCGCTTTTTAGCGTGGGGTATAGAGGGCTCGAGCCGCATCGGGCGCAATTTATTCAAGTCATGAAAGACGGCGTTCCGATTCATGCGGATATGTTTGGGTATCCTGAATCCTACTATGTCCCACCTCTTCAAACGGTTGAGAAAATTGAATTCATCCGCGGCGGGGCCGGGCTTATGTACGGGCCTCAGCCGGGTGGGGCACTTAATTTTGTGACCCACAAACCGGTCTTGGACAAAAAATTCAGAATCCACTCCGAAAATGTTTTCGGAAGCGATAATTATTTCTCCACTTATGAGGCATTGACTGGGACGATAGGACCTCTGGGGTATCTTGGTTATTTCCATGAAAGGCAGGGAGATGGTTTTCGCGATGCGAATAGCGATTTTGAAGTGATTAGCTCCGGGACGAAGGCCGTTATCAATCAAACCGGCGATTCCCGTCTCATCATGAATTACGACGAATATCATGAAGAGCATGGGGAGCCCGGCGGGCTCACCCGCGCCCAATTCGATGCGGATCCGAGCGTCACGACTCGTGAGTTCGACCGTTTCCGTTTGGAACGTTATTACGGCAGTATCAAATATGAAAAGGAGTTTTCGGAAGACACTCAATTTGACTCCCTTGTTTATGGAGGGCGCTACCGGCGTTATAGCAAACGCCAGCGGGGGGGCGGATTCGGCACAGTGCCCACGGGCGCGAATGTCAATTCCAATGACGTCGAAGAGCAAAATTTCTACAACCTTGGTTTTGAGCCGCGTTTTCGCCACAACTATGAACTTTTTGGCAATGAACACACCCTGACACTTGGGACGCATACCTTTATGTCGCATTCACCCCGGACAGATCAGCGTGGAAGGGGTCCCGCGTCCGACAGCGGGATTCTCCACAAAGAGGCGGTCCGTGACAGTTGGTACCTCTCGGTCTTTTTGGAAAATCTCTTCCGCTTTGGAAAACTTTCCGTGACCCCGGGCGCAAGGCTTGAGCATTTTTGGCAAAAAATCAATGAGCGCAGGAATGTGGACAAAACGACCGCCCCCCTTGCCGATACGAAAGAGTTTGATTTTGAGCCCCTGTTCGGATCGGGTACTGTGTACGAAATTGCAAAGGGAATTGAGGCCTACGCGAATATCTCCCAGTCCTATCGTCCCAAAATCTTCACCCAGGCCGTTCCCACAGGGACTAATCAGGTGATCAATGAGGATTTACGCGAGGGGAAAGGCGTCCAATACGATTTTGGACTGCGCGGCAAACCGCTTCCGTTTCTGGCCTGGGATGTCGATTATTTCTTTATGACTTTCTCAAACCAAATCGGTACAGAAGGAAATACGGTTACAAATGCTGGCAGGGCGCATCACCAGGGGATGGAATTTTTTACGGAAGTTGATCTGGTGGGCGCTTATGATTACTTCAACAAAACACACCATGTGGATACGCTCGGTTCCTTGTCTCCATTCGTAACGCTTACCGTACTGGATGCAGAATTCAGCGCCGGCCCGTTCGAAGGCCGCCAGCCCCAATATGCTCCGCAATACAACTTCCGCTTCGGTACGGTTTATAAATGGCGTGACCGGGTCAAGATCAGCTTACTGAGTACTTTTGTGGATGAGCATTTTGCCGATGACGCGAGCACCGCGAATCGTTTTATCCCGTCTTACAAAGTTTGGGATCTGACCGCGGAAGTGAATCTTCTAAAAAACGTCCGCAACGCTTTTGATGTCAGCATCTTTGGTGGGATTAATAATTTGTTTGACGAACACTATTATGCGCGTGTCCGTTCGGATGGAATTGATCCGGCGAATGAGCGGAACATTTACGGCGGAGTCAAAATCAATCTGGGGTGAGTCTATGCTTTGGGATCAGACGCTGACCGAACTTTTC
>JACQLI010000078.1 GCA_016204125.1 Candidatus Omnitrophota bacterium | reverse complement strand
GATGATGAGATGAAAGAGCGGATCGCGACTCACAGACGAGAAAGAGGTTCGCAATTTATTACGGTCGAGGAACCGATTCACATTGCGCGCGCCATCCAAACTTATAGCCCGCACTCGGATGCGATTCTAATCGACTGTCTCACTTTTTGGGTCAATAATTTATTGCACCATCTGGGCGATAATCATTCTCTAATCACGGAAGAAATAGAGGGATTCCTTAAGATCATAGAAGATAGACCGACCTCTCTTATTATTGTTACCAATGAAACGACCATGGGCATTGTGCCAGCTGATCCTTTGACACGTCAATTTACAGAGTGGCAGGGAAGGCTTAATCAGGAGGTAGCAAAGAGGGCGGATGAAGTTATTTTTATGGTTTCGGGTCTCCCGCAGGTTTTGAAGTCCTCATCTCATGAATCTCACATCAAAGCTCATTAACACCTGGGAAGACAGGTCTCGGTCGATTCTTCCTCTCGATCCAGTCTGGAAAGAGAAAGCGCGTCAAAGACTCCTCAACCAAACACGCCCCGAAGGAAGTCTGGGTGAACTCGAACGCTACGTGGAACGTCTTGTAGCGATTCGAAAAAAAGAAAAGCCTTCGCTTTCAAAAAAACGGATCATTGTCTTTGCAGCAGATCATGGCGTTGAGGCAGAAGGGGTCAGTCTTTTCCCGCGCGAAGTGACACAAGCCATGGTTTACAATTTCCTCTCGGGCGGGGCTACGATCAATGCCTTTGCCCGTGCGATCAACGCTGACGTCCAAGTGATCGATATGGGGGTGGATTGTGAGTTTCGCGACGAAAAAGACCTTATCTTAAAAAAAATCAGGAGAGGAACATCGAATATAAGACTGGGTCAAGCCATGACTGAAGAAGAACTCTATCAGGCCTTGGAAGTCGGATGGGAAGCAGCGCATACGGCGAAAGAGGAAGGGGTTGAAATTTTAGGTGTAGGCGAGATGGGCATTGCCAATACCACATCAGCTAGCGCTGTGATTGCCGCACTGACTGAGACCTCGCCCGAAAATGTTACGGGAAGGGGAACGGGGATTAATGACACAGCGCTTAACCATAAGATAGAGGTGATTAAAGACGCAATTCATGTGAATAAACCTTTTTTAACCAATCCCTTTTCGATTTTACAGAGCCTCGGTGGATTTGAGATTGCGGCGATCTCAGGTTGCGTTCTTGGAGCGGCAACACTTAGGATTCCATGTGTCGTAGACGGTTGGATTGCCTCAGCAGGTGCGCTTGTCCCCATTCATTTAAACCCCTCGATTCTTGATTATCTTTTCTTTGCCCACGAATCACAGGAAAGAGGCCACCGAATCATCCTTGAAGAGCTTGATGTGAAGCCAATCCTTAAACTTTCGATGCGTCTCGGTGAAGGCACGGGGGCTTGTCTCGCCATGAGTATTCTTGACGCAGCTATTCGCGCCTATAATGAAGTCGCAACTTTCGAAGAGGCGAAGGTAGCTAGGAAGAAATATGAATAATCTTCGAGCAGGAGTAATTGCTGGCACTCATTCTGGCGTGGGGAAGACCACGTGGTCTTTAGCGCTCATGTCCTTTTTTCGGAAAAAGGGGTTTGAGGTACAACCTTTTAAAGTAGGCCCTGACTACATTGACACAGGCTTTCACAGTCGGGTTTGCTACCCAAGAAAATCGAGAAACTTAGACCGTTTTTTTCTTTCAGAAGGATACCTGAAAAATTGCTTTCTTAAAAATTCCCACGGCGCGGATTTATCTATTGTTGAAGGGGTGATGGGACTTTTCGACGGAAAGAGTCCTGTGACCGAAGACGGAAGTACAGCCCAGATGGCTAAGCTTTTGGGGATTCCAGTTTTTTTGGTTATTGACGGAGCGGGACTCGCGCGAAGTGCCGCAGCATTGGTTAAGGGATATCAAACGTTTGATCCTCAGCTTGATTTACGAGGCGTTTTTGTGAATCGAGTGGGAAGCCACAGGCATTTTGAGTTATTGCGTGAGGCAATAGAAAAAGAAACAGGAATTCCAGTTTTAGGCTGGCTTCCTAACGATTCGCAAGTTTCCATTCCCGAAAGACACCTCGGTCTTCAAACCGCGGCTGAAATAGGATCGATTCAAGTGAGGACTGATCAGTTGGTGCAATTGTTGGAGGATAAATTGGATTGGGAAAGATTCCTGAAATTGTCCGAGACCCAAGCAAAGAAGCCAGTTTTCGAGCACGTTGACACAAGGTTAGAGACTTTATGCCGAATCGGCGTAGCCTACGATCAGGCCTTTTCCTTTTATTATGAAGATAATTTTGACCTTCTGAAGGAAGCGGGAGCTGAACTCGTCTTTTTCTCTCCATTAAAAGATTCCCAGCTTCCTCCTGATTTGGATGCCCTCTATTTAGGAGGAGGTTTTCCAGAAATTTATGTGCAAGCTTTGAGTGAGAACGAATCGATGAAAGAATCTATTCGCAAATTTCACAAAGAGGGAGGAATCCTATACTGCGAGTGCGGTGGTCTGATTTATATGACAGAGCAATTCGTTGGACTTATTCCTGGTAGAATAAAGATGACAGACCGGCTCCAACATTTCGGTTATCATGAAGTTGAGACGATTGAGTCAACTTTTCTTTTTTGTAGAGGCGAGAAGCTTCGTTCGCACGAATTCCATTACTCAAACTGGGAAGTCGATTCGATGGATTTTGTGAACCCTTATCAAATTGGGACTCGGAAAGATGGGTTTTATGATGGACGCCTTTTGGCGTCTTATCAGCACTTACACTTTGGGCAAAATAAGAAACTGGCAATCAATCTAATCAAGACTGCCTGCAGAAAGAGAGGAGAGGCATATGCGGCATAACTCACAGCATCTCAAGGGTTTTTTCTTTATTTTGGTGTGCTTTATAGTTCTGGGAAATACAACAGGTTTTGCACAAGGTACAGCAGATTACACCGTCGAGATCTCGACCAAATTTGGAAGAGGGCTTCTTAATGTTCTCAGCTCGCCCCTTGAGATACCTTGCACCATACGGGATGAAGTCTCAGAGAGAGGAGCTGTGGGATCTGTAACAGGCCTCTTTAAGGGAATCGCTTTTTTTGCCAGGCGAGTTCTGGTTGGCGTTACCGAGGTTGGCACCTTTGTGATTCCGATGGAAAGGACCATTCCTCCCGTGTGCGCGAAAGGACCAGAAGCCAAGGTCGAATAAGTTGATTTGATTGATCTTTGAGAATCGTTTCACTCAGCCCATCTCTGACTGATATTTGTAAAGGCCTCGGGGCGACTGATGCGCTCATAGGTGCAAGCGGAGAAACGCTCGGAAGTCCGAAGGCGATTCAGATTTCGAGGCTTGAGTTTTTGAAACCCGATTATGTCTTGGCTGATACAAGGAATAATCGGCCTGAAGAGATTCAATTGATCCAGAAGAAATGGAGGACAAAGGTTTTCGATGTGAAGAGTCCTCAAGCCGTTTGTGATGCCATGGCTGAGATCGGTCGTCTGGTAGGACGAGAAGGTAAGGCGAAGAAGCTGAACCAATCCATTCATCATGAGATGGAATTAGGAGAAAAGTTTCTTGTTGAACGCGGAAAAAGAAAAACAGTGCTCCTGATTTGGGATCAGCCTTATCTTACAGTTAATTTTGATAGTTACCCTTCACGGCTCATAGAAGCCTCGGGAGGGTTGAATGTTTTCAGGGAGGAATCGTTAGTGGAGTTTCCCATTGAAATTGAAGATATGGTTGAAAAAGAACCAGAAGTTCTCCTCCTTGCAGGCGAACCCGCACCTTTCAGGACTAGGCACGTATCGCAGTTTAGAAAATATAGAATACTTTCTAAAATTCCTATCCATGTTGTGGAGGGGAACTTTTTAACACATTATGGAACGCAGACCGCTGAAGCCTTGGGACGGCTTCGGAAAATTTACGAGACACTTTGATGATTTCTGATTTACTCAGCGCCATTCGTTTTCTAACCATCTTACCTCTGCCACGCGCTAAGAAGGAAACCGACCTTGCGAAAGCTATGTTTTTCTTCCCCTTGGTTGGAATACTTATAGGGATTCTTACCCTCGCTATCACTCGAGTCCTTTCACTTGACATCTTTGGCCAGCTAGAAGCCCTTTCTTTTATTACCCTTCCTATTTTTTTAACAGGAGGGCTTCACGTCGACGGGTTTGCTGACTTTTGCGACGGTTTCTTCGGAGGAAGAGATAAAGAAGAAATCCTTAAAATCATGCGTGATCCTAGAAGTGGTGTGTGGGGAATCCTTGGAGTAGCCCTTCTTGTCGTTTGGAAATGGCAGCTTTTGGCGTCTATGTCTCGACGGACTAGCGCTCTTTTTCTTTGCCTCACCGCTTCGAGGTGGTCGCAAGTCGTCCTGGCTTATTTTCTTCCCTATGGAAATCCATCAGGCGGTCTTGGAGAGAAAGTAGCCAAAAAAATAGGCCCTCGTGAACTCATAGGAGCCTCCTCTTTCTTTGGCCTTATTGTTTTCTTTTTAGGCGCTAACGGTCTTGTGACCCTGTTAGCACTGATTCCTTTTCTAGCGGGAGTCGGATTTCTTTTTTATAAGCGCATTGGCGGGATTACGGGCGATTTGATTGGAGCAACAAGTGAAGCAGTCGAAGTTTTTGTTCTCTTTATCCTTTTCTTGGTGAGGAGTGGGAATTTAAAATGAAGGTCAGACATGGCGGAGAGCTAAGGCAATTTTCTGAGAAATTTGGAGTACCTATACAATCTGTCCTGGATTTCTCAAGTAACATCAATCCTTGGGGTCCTCCTGAGTCGGTCAAGAAGGCTTATCAGTCCTGCGTTGAGGAATTACAGTACTATCCTGATTCTGAAGCTATGGAATTTCGGCGGGAAGTGGCGCACCTTTTACCCATTTGGCCAGAGAATGTGATTGCTGGCAATGGTGCCATGGAGCTAGTCGATCTCGCTTTAAGATTCCTTCGTCCCAAAAGAGCTCTCCTGATAGAACCGACTTTCCTCGAATATCGTCACCTGTTGAATCTCCTGGGCGCTGAAATCAGAAGCGTTCGTTTAAGGGAAGGCAACTCTTTCCAATTTCCTCTGAATGAAATTCTCAATGCCTTACAGAGCGTAGATGTCATGGTCTTGGCGCACCCCAACAATCCAACAGGGACTTTCTTGGAAAAGGAGAATCTGCTGACTCTCTTACGAGAAGCGAAGCGCAGAGATATTTTTGTGATTTTGGACGAGGCTTTTGTTGACTGGATGCCCGATCTTTCAATAGCTCGAGAAATTCGGGACGATTCCTACTTCTTTATCGTCAGGTCGCTTACCAAGTTTTTTTCTCTCCCTGGGATTCGGATCGGTTACGGCTTGGGCTCTCGCAAACTTGTCGAAAAGCTTATCACCCACCAGGTTTCTTGGTCCTGTAATCGACTTGCGCAGAAATTGGGCATAGTTGCTTTTCGTGATACGGCCTTTGCCGAGGAGTCTAGAAGCTGGCTTGCAGCCGAAAGAGATTGGCTCGTAGCTCATCTTGGACAAATTCCACTTCTTAAGGTTTTTCCAAGCGTTGCCAATTTTCTTCTGGTGAAACATGCGCATCAGCTTGAAAAGGAGCCCTTGCTTGAGGCAATAGGCAAGCAAGGGATTTACCTTAGAGATCTCACTGAATTTCCAGGGCTTGGGCCCTCTTATTTTCGAGTAGCCGTGCGAAAAAGAGAGGATAATTTGAAGTTAATCGAAGCCCTCTCCAACCACTTCAGAGAAAGCGAGAAAGTAAAAACTTGAGAGAATCCATGAAGGAAAGACACGCAAAAGCAATCATGGTGCTGGGGACAGGATCGGGCGTTGGCAAATCCTTTATCGCGGCTGGGCTTTGTCGCATTCTCAGTGATATGGGAATTCGTGTTGCGCCTTTCAAAGCTCAGAATATGTCGAACAATTCCTATGTGACTCGAGAAGGTGGAGAAATGGGACGCGCCCAAGTCGTTCAAGCGGAGTGTGCGCGTGTAGAACCAAGCGTCCATATGAATCCTGTGCTTCTAAAACCCGCTGCCGATGATGGTTCCCAAGTTGTTGTGCATGGGAAGGCGATTGGAACTTTACGCGCTCAAGAATACTACGCGCTTCGAGAAAAGATGTTCATGGCAATTCGAGAATCATACGACCAGCTTTCCCAAGAGTATGAAGTGCTCGTTATCGAAGGAGCGGGAAGTCCCGCCGAAGTGAATTTGAAGGAATTTGATATGGTGAATTTCCGTATGGCAGAGATGGCCGATGCCAAGTGCCTTCTGGTTGGCGATATTGACCGAGGAGGAGTTTTTGCATGGCTTCTAGGTACGCTTGCTCTTCTTGATGAATCTGAGCGTGAACGTATTATGGGTTTCATTATCAATAAGTTTCGTGGCGACATCTCTCTTCTTAAACCAGGTCTCAAAACTCTTGAGAATCTTTCGGGAAAAAAGGTTCTCGGGGTTTTGCCGTATGAGCTCGACCTTTGGATTGAGGAAGAAGATTCGGTCGTTTTAGAAGAGAATTCAGCCAGGGTATTCTCAGAGAATCAGCTGGATATTGCTGTTATTCTTCTTCCTCGGATTTCAAACTCAACGGATTTTCAGATTCTTGCTGAAGAGCCTGGTGTTCACCTCAGAATAATCAAAAGGTTAGAGAATTTCGGACGTCCTGATCTTTTAATCATCCCTGGAACAAAAGCAACTATGGCTGACCTTGAGTATCTTAAAAATAAAGGGTTCGACACGAAGATTCGAGAATATGTTCAGAGCGGAGGACGATTGCTTGGTGTCTGCGGGGGATTTCAGATGCTTGGAGAAAGCATTGAAGATCCCGAAGCGGTTGAGTCGAATAGGAGAATCGAAAGCGGCCTTTCTCTCCTGCCTATGCGAACTTATTTTCACCACGATAAGACATTACGTCGGGTCGTAGGGAGAATTGATACTGAAATTTTCTCTTTTCCTGTCAAAGGTGAGATTCAAGGTTACGAAATTCATATGGGGCAGAGTGATTTTGGGTCGAAATCCGAAGGAGTAATCCATGTTTCAGGAAGAGTGTTAGGCACTTACTTACACGGCCTTTTTGACGACTCGAGCTTTCGAACCTCCTTTCTTGAGGCTTTGTGGCAGAGTTCTGGAAAGAAGAAACCCGATTTTTCTTCTTCATCTCCTTCTCTTGCAACCGTCAGGGAGAGAAACTACGCGCGGCTCGCCGAACTCCTTCGAAAGAATCTTGACCTCTCTTTCCTTAATGAGACATGTTCGAAATCTTCATTGCTTTCCTCCTAGATATTATTCTAGGAGATCCGCCGTATTCCTGGCATCCTATTCGAGTCATCGGCCGTCTTATCGAAAAGAGCGAACTCTGGCTTAGATCGAAGATCACCAATGAACGAATAGGAGGAGGGGTGCAAGCATTGAGCGTCCCGCTCCTCGCGTTTATCACTGTCTGGGCGATCGGAGAGCTAGCCTTTCGTATTCATCCTCTTCTGAGATCGGCGGTCAATGTTTATTTCCTTTATAGCGCCCTTGCTATAAAGGATCTCGAACTCCACGCCCATAGGGTTTACACTGCATTACGGAATCGCAAACCTGAAGCTGCGAGAGATAGTCTTTCAAAAATGGTGGGTCGTGATACTCAGAGTCTCAACGAAAGAGAAGTGATTAGAGCCACTGTTGAAACCGTCGCGGAGAGTTATCTCGACGGAGTTCTTTCTCCACTTTTCTTCGCGGCAATTGGTGGAGCTCCACTTGCGATTGCCTACAAAGCGATCAACACGCTTGATTCAATGGTGGGCCACAAGACTCCGCGTTATAAAGAGTTTGGGTTTTTTGCGGCGAAGCTCGATGAACTAGTCAATTGGATTCCTGCTCGCATTTCCTGGTTTCTGATTGGACTCGGCGCTCTTTTTGTAAATGGAAGGGTAGGAGAAACTTGGCATACAGGAGAACAAGAAGCAAACGCCTCAAATGTTAGCAATAGCGTGTTTCCAGAAGCGGCTTTTGCAGGAGCCATAGGGGTAGAGCTTGGAGGTATCAATTATTATAATGGCCAAGCTAGGGAAACTCCAAAAATAGGCTATCCTGCTCGGCTCCTAGAGAAAGAAGATATCCTTGTTGCCTCGAGACTTATGAAGGCGAGCTCTTGGATTGCCCTGATTGTTGCCTTGATTTCTAGCTATCTCATTTGGATGTTTTGGGTTAAAATAATCCATCATCTATGAGCAAACACAAAGCAGCCTACCTCCTCATTGCCCACGGGACTCGAGATGAAGAAGGAAAGAACGCTTTCTTTCAGTTTGTTGAAGAGTTCCGTGAAGTCTTCCCTGACCGTAGAGTAGAACCCGCTTTTCTTGAACTCGTTCATCCATCTATCTCAGCAGGGATTGAAAATTGTGTCAAAGGTGGAGCAGAGGAGATATTCGTACTTCCCTTAATGCTTTTCCCAGGGCGGCATATCAGTCAGGATATCCCTGGAGAAATACAGACAGCAAAAAAGCGGTTTCCCGAAGTCGATTTTCACTATGCAGGTGCACTCGCTTTGGATGCTGGAAAAGGGAGCGGAAAGATTTCTGAATCCAAGATGTTTGAGCTTCTTCAAAGTAAAATTGCCCGCGTCGAGAGGGCTAAGGAAACATTGACGTAAGTCGCGAGTCCGCTATAATATTGGACACACAAAGGGGGATTTTTTATGCCTGAGAACAGATCCAGCGCTGGCTCTGAACGACGAACGGATCCCGAGATTCAAGAAGCGAAGTTTTTTGCAGCAGTCGGTTACCTTTCCGTACTTTGTTTTGTCCCACTTCTTTTAAAGAAAGAAAATCGTTTTGCTCAATTTCATGGCAAACAGGGACTTGTGCTGTTTATTCTTGAAGCTGCGGCAAGCATTTTAAAAGCCGTACCAGCTTTGGGTGACGTTGTCTTCTCGCTTTCTTTCGTGGTCCTGGGAATTTTTTCCCTGCTCGGCATTGTAAAGGTTCTTATGGGAGAATATTGGGAGATGCCAGTGATCCGAGACGTTGCTAGCAAGATCAGTCTTTAAATCTTGAGCATTCCTCTCCTTTTTCAACTATGCGATTTTGGAACTCGAAAGTCTCTACAGATAAAGAAAAATCGTGGTCAGTTATCCTGAACCCTTTAAGAAGCGAACTCGACCGTAAACGGGTTGCAGAAAAGATCTCAGAGCTTTTTCAGCTTTCCTTCGAAGAAGCCAGGACCCTGACGCAAAGTACGCCCATCATTCTTCTGGACGAACTTTCTCATCCTGTTGCCCAGCAGGTTCAGAATATTTTCCAACAGATCCGAGCCGACATCACTCTCACGAACGAGGCTCTGGTAAAGAGAAGGTGTTACCGAGCTGTCTGGCCCGAGTTTCCGAGCCTCTCCTTTCTTAACGAGAGAACCGAAACTGTTTCACAAGAAAAGGTTATCGAAGAAATTCCCTTCAAAACTTCTGTGCAAACCATGCCATCTCCTGCTCCCGTTGAGATACATGAAGAGAAAATATCCGAGGTCACCTCTGATTTAGAGAAAAAATATCGAGAACTTGAACTACTTTTAGAGGAAAAAACCCGTGTGAATGAGGAATTGAAACAAAATTTGGCCAGAGAAATTCAGAATCGGTCTGGGCAAGATTCTAGTGAACTTAAGACGTCTATAGGGGAGTGGGAAGAAAAGTATCATAATATACGCGACGAGTATCAAGAAGCGAAAAAGATTTACGAAGAAAAAATTCTCACCCGCGAAAGAGAATTCAAAGCCGTCAAAGAACAAATCAGAAGTCTGCAGGTTTGGCATGAAAAAGCAGCCGAACTAGAGCGGCGCAACAAGGAAATCTTGGAAAGATTGAGTCAGCTCGAGGCTTCAAAGCAAAATTCCGATCGTACTCTCAAAGAACGTCACGAGGAACTTAATCAATGGCGTGAAAAATATCATACCTTAGCCCAGAAGTCTGAGCGCTTTGAAAGTCTTTACGAGGAAGAGCGGAAACGGAGGGAACAAATTGAGGAAGCAAGCCGTCAAACAAGCGACCTAGCGACCCGTTCTCGTCAGGAAATTGAACTTCAGACGCTTGAGGCTGAGCGCTGGAAGAAAAAAGTTCATGAACTCGAAGAAAGCCAAAAGCGCCTTGAAGAAGAATTCTCCCAGTTCTCAGAAGGTCAGGGAGCTGAGATGAAAAGGCTTCGTGAAGCGAATCAAAGCCTCGAGATGCAACTTGAAGTGGCCCAGCGTACGTCACGGGATCTTCTGTCACGTTTGGAACAACAAGAACTGATTGAGAAACGGGCGCGTTTTGCAAACGAACTTTCCTCGAAAGAGGCAAGGTTAAGGGAGGTTGTGCTTGAAGCTGAGCGTCTTCGTCAGGAGCTTCAGGACCGTGAGCTCCGTGTGCAGACTCTGGTAAGTGAACAGGCAAATCTCGAACGGGAAATTCTTGAGATCAAACAGGCGCAACGTCATCTTTTGGAACAAAGCAAACTGAAAGAGAAAGGCTCCCGATTTAAGAAACCCACCAAGAATTCGGATTTAGCTGAGGCGGGATAAAACTTGGCTGAAGTCGAGCTCATTCTCAATAAGATCAAGATTGACGAAACTCGTAACGATCAGGTCATCGTCCTGAAAGAAAAGCAGGGAACACGTCTCTTGCCCGTGGTGATTGGTATTTCTGAAATCAATGCCATTAAACTTAAACTGAGCGGAATCAAGCCCCCTCGTCCCCTTACGCACGATCTTCTCGTGAATGTGATTGAGAGCCTAGGAGCAAAGCTTAAGAAGATCTTGATCGATCGGCTTCACAACAATACTTTCTACGCCAAGCTTTTCCTTTCAGTGGATGGAAAAGAAATTTTGATTGACTCAAGACCATCGGACTCGGTTGCGTTGGCGCTTAGGGCTGGAGTTCCCATCTTTGTTGAAGAAGAAGTTTTGAAGGAAGCCGGCGTCAGTGAGTTCTAATCAGGTTTACGACGTCCTCATTATTGGCGGAGGCGGCGCTGGTCTTACCGCAGGCCTCTATACCTCACGAGCCAAACTATCTACCGTTCTTCTTGAGAAACTTACCCCGGGCGGTCAAATTGCGCTCACCGACTTAGTCGAAAATTATCCTGGCTTTCCGGAAGGAGTTACAGGAACCGAAATCTCTCAACGCATGGAGGAGCAGGCCAAACGCTATGGGACAGAGATTAGATATGAAGAAGTCAGTGGGGTTGAAAAAAAAGAGGGATTTCTTCTAACCCAAATCGTCAGCGGACAAAAGATTGAGTCGAAGTGCGTTATCATTGCTACAGGAGCCTCTTATAGAAATCTTGGGGTTCCAAAAGAAAGGGATCTAACGGGCAGGGGCGTTTCCTACTGTGCTACCTGTGACGGCGCCTTCTTTAAAGAAAAAGAGCTTGTTGTGGTGGGCGGAGGAGATTCTGCGATGCAGGAAGGAATATTCCTTACGCGTTTTGCAACAAAAATCACGGTGGTGCATCGACGCGACAAATTACGAGCAAGCCCCATTCTGCAAGAACGGGCCTTGCAAAATCCCAAGATGAAGTTCGTCTGGAACACTGTCGTGACGGAAATTCTGGGCCAGAATAAGGTAGAGGGAGTTAGACTTCAAAACGTGCAGACCAAAGAGACGAATGATTTTAAAACCAACGGCGTGTTTGTCTTTATCGGTCATGATCCCAATACAGATTTCCTCAAAGGGCTTGTAGAGCTTGATGAGAAGGGGTATGTGAAAACCAAAGAAGATCTCACAACTTCTATTCCTGGAATTTTTGCATGTGGCGAAGTTCGTGTGGGAGCTGTAAAACAACTTGTTTCCTGTTGCGGCGAGGGATGTGAAGCGGCCTTGGCAGCCCAGGCCTATTTAGAGAATCAAAAGTGAAGTTTCGAAGATCTGGCCTCCCCTTTGTTTTAATCGCCTTTTTCTTGGGAAGTTGCGGTTCACAAGAGGGAGGAGGCTGCCAAGGGTCGTGGGTCTCTCCCGGTTCAGAGCTTATCGGAAATCCAGCTCCCAATTTTACTCTTTCTAATCTCGCCAGCCAGAAGACAGAGCTTGCGAAGGTGATAAACGAAAAACCAGCGCTCCTTGTTTTCTGGGCGACTTGGTGTCCCAGCTGCGTGGAAGAGGTTCCGATTCTCAAGAGCTGGAATGAGAAATACCCCCAACTACAAATTCTCGGCATCAATGTTCAGGAGCCAGCTCAGAGGGTTCAGGTTTTTGTAGAAAAAGAAAAGATTCGCTACCCCATCCTTCTTGACGAAAATGGAGACGTGGCAAGCCAATATGGTCTTGTTGGAATTCCTGCCGCCGTCTTAGTCGCCAAAGGCGGAAGAGTGCTTTACTTTGGTTTTGGCCTTCCTAGAAATATCGAAGACCTGGTCAAGGAGTAATTCAAGCCCTGCCTCTACTTGGCGCACACATGTCTATCGCTGGTGGTCTCGACCAGGCAATCGAGCGAGGTCAAGCCGTCGGCTGTGAAGCCATTCAGATTTTTACCAAGAATAGCAATCAATGGGCGAGCAAACCTCTTACAGAAGAAGAGGTTTCTTTTTTTCGTAAAAGGCTCGCCTCAGGCAAAATTCATTTGGCATTTGCTCACGACTCTTACTTGATCAACTTAGCGAGTCCAGACCCCGTTCTTCTAAAAAAATCTCGACTTGCATTTGTTGATGAAATGAAGCGCTCCGAGGCACTAGAACTTAAATACTTGGTTCTTCACCCAGGCGCTCATTTGGAAACGGGTGAGAAAGAGGGGATCAAAAAGATTGCAGAGAGTTTTGATTGGATTTTTGAGAAAACCCCTCGTTTCAAGGTAGGGGTTCTGATTGAAACAACTGCTGGCCAGGGAACAAATCTCGGCTATCGTTTCGAAGAATTGGGGGCTATGCTGGATCAAGTTCGGGAAAATGAACGACTTGGAATCTGTGTGGATACGTGTCACATCTTCGCAGCAGGTTATGATATCCGAACGAAAAAGGGCTACGAGAAAACTTTCGAGACTTTTGATAAAAT
>JACQLI010000017.1 GCA_016204125.1 Candidatus Omnitrophota bacterium | reverse complement strand
CCAGAAGGGAAAGGCGAGGCAAAGCTTTGAAAGTAGGGGCAGACCTATGTGTCTGCCCCTTACTTTTCTCAGGGCGAACACATAGGTTCGCCCCTACATTTTCTTGTTTATTAAGCAATCAGATTCCCGCCATCGATTGGGAAGATAGCGCCTGTTACAAAATCTGTTGCTTTCACAAGAAATCGAACAGCCTCTGCAATATCTCCGGGATCACCAAATCTTTTCAAGGGAGTTCGTTTGATGATCCGCTTATTTTCCTGGAATGTAGCATCACGGGATGGCAAGATCGGACCTGGTGCAATTCCATTCACTTGGACATAAGGCGCCAAAATCTTGGCAAGTCCTTGCGTCACGGCAGCAAGACCTGCTTTGGATGCACAATAAGGAAGATATCGGCTATAAGGTCGGAAGGCAGTCCAATCGATAAGGTTGATAATTTTCCCCTCCTTCTGTCGGAACATTTTAAGCCCTATCGCTTGCGCCAAGAAGAAGGGGGCTTTGAGGTTGATAGCAAAAAATGTATCCCAATCCTTTTCTTTCACTTTCCCAAGAGGTGTTTTGTAAAAGATAGACGCATTATTAACCAAAACGTGGACCTTGGGAAAATGACGATAAGCTTCACGAATGAGCTTATGCACATCAGATGATTTTCCAAGATCTGCTTTGAGAAGGTGAACCCGCGCCCCCAACCTTTCAGCCGCCTTTTGGGTTTCGTGAGCATCCTTAAGTGAATGATGATAGTGGAGGAGGAGATTCATTCCTTCCCCTGCTAAGGTAAGTGCAATCGAGCGCCCGATTCGTTTGGCGCCACCCGTAATGAGAGCGGTTTTTCCTTGAATTTCCATGGTAGGAAACCCCTTTGAAAGCATCTTATAAGCTTCCCCCTAGGGGGTCAAGATATTAATCTATCTCTTTTCACAACAAGCGGTTAGAGTACTCCTTGTATTAGGTTATAAAGACGGGCATACTTAAGGTAGAGAAGATAAAGGACGAAAACCCGATGAGGGCTCGCCGGAGTATTGGGGCGGGGGCAAACTATTTGAAAGAATAGGGCGCAAAGCTACGGGCCTAAACCTTAAAAAAAGGCACGGCCGCCGAGTTGCCGAAACTTGGAAAAGCTTATGGCCTATTTTCAAATAGGCCATTTTTTTTGACTGGTGACTTATGAAGATGAGAACAAATCTTGAGAATCAAAAGGGATTCACGCTTGTAGAACTGGCTGTAGGAGCGGTGGTGCTTACTATCGCTATCCTTACGACGGCTTTCAGTATTTTGAATCTACAAGGGCTAAGTGAACTTTCAAAAGAAAAAGTAATTGCCGTGGCTGACGCCAACCGTGTGCTTGAAGCCATGCGCGATACAGCCAATACTTCAGTGAGCGCTCTGCAAAGTACAAACTGGACAACTTGGGCTGCTACCAATGTCGTTGGTACCAAAGGGAGTAATGAAGTCCAGCTTCCTCAAGAAACTGTAACTGCAGTTATTGCCAGTGGCAATCCTGCTCAAGTAACGTTGACCCTAAGCTGGAATCATAAGCAGCGAACTTATTCTTATCAAGTGATTACCTTGATGACGGATAGGACTTAAAGATGAAAAAAATTAGAAAATTTCTAAAAAATCAGAGCGGTACTGGCCTTACTGAGATGATGGTCGCTCTCGTCGTTTTTGTCCTTCTTACTATGGCTGCTGGCGGTGCTTTTATGAGCTCGCAGGATTCACTTAACGCAAATTATCACACCCTTACTCTTCAAAATGAGCTTAGAAAGATTCTTACAACGATGACGCAGGAGATTCGGGAGAGTAGCGCATCGAGTCCAAATCCTATTACGATTTCGAATAATGCGATCTCTTTTGAGATCCCTGCTACTGTTTCAGGAGATACCGTCACTTCATGGACTCAAATTACTTATGGACTTAACACGGGTGACTCAACGGTTACACGAACTGTAGGCGGTCAAACAACCATTGTTGGAAACAGCATCTCTGGCCTAAGCTTTACGTATCCCGCAGATCCGGTTTTACTTCCCCGTTCCGTCCAAATCGGAATTACGGGGACAAGAAATACGCTAAAAAGAACGATCACGATGGCCGTAACAGGCCAGGTGACTTTGCGGAATTAGGAGGAAATAGAAATGCACAAAGAAAAAGGAGCGGTTCTGATAGCATTCATGCTGTTGGCTGTTGTTCTGATCATTGGCGTAGCTTCATTCTATGCCTTTGCCTTTGCCGATTTTCGTGCCTCTCTAAGAAACGAATGGATGACCCAGGCAATGTATGTTGCTGAGGCAGGAATCGATCAAAAACTTGTCCAATTGGCAGCAGGTAATAATAGCAACGTAACAGGAAATCTGAATTTTGATGTAGGCGGAAACCATCAAGGAAGTTATTCCGTCTTTTACGGTGTCGTCGCTACGGATCCTGATACAGGCGGGAATGTAGCAGTCAATCCTGTCGACAATTCTGAGGAAGCTGTCTCAGGCTATGCGGTGGGCGATGAGGTAATCATTTCGACAGGAACTGTCACGCTCAATGGAACTCAAGTAGCGCAAAGAGAACTTCGTGCAACCGTGCAAAGTTCTCCTCTCATTGCACCAAGAGGAGCGGTTGTTGCAAAGGGAAATGCCCAAACCTACGGATCGATCACGATTGACGGGCGAAATCACGACATCAATGGAAATCTGATCGTAGGCGACCCAGGTGTCTTTGGCGTCTCCGCAACGGGAACTTTCTCACTCCAGGGAGCCTCTGAGGTAGGTGGAAACGGGATCGCCCCCACCGGGAACCCAGGCAATCCAGCTACTTATGAAGTCAACGCCCCTGACCTTCCAAGCACTCCAGAAGAAATCTTAGGGTTAAGCCAAGGTGCCCTCGACCAATACAAGACAAGCACTCCGCCCTCTGGAGCCTTCAGCGGGATAGTTTACCTGACCACAAATTGGGATGCAGCTGATCTTTCCGGAAGTAGTGGTATTTTGATCGTCCACAATGACGCAGGTGACGCTACTTTGAGCAACATCCATGCAAACACCGGCATATTCAAGGGTTTGATTATCATGGATCGTCTTGATAAGATCAATGGTAATGGAACTTTTCTTGGAGCAGTCTATACATTGAACGCGGGTGGAGATTTGACCAAGATCGGAAATGGAAATGCGGATATAAAATATAGTTCTGCTGTTCTCGCTGGTCTTCCCTTAGTCAATTATCGAGTTACAAGTTGGGAAGATACGCGGAATGGCTAAACGCTGGTTTGTAGTTGCCTTTGTTTCTCTTCTCCTTTTTTTCATCGTTTCCCTGTCTACAGCTGCAGATGAGAGTGATTTCAAAGCAAAGATTGATTCCTTTACCAATAAGGCCCGCGCTTACGATCTCCGAGTCAAATCCTTGGTAGAACTGGTTGAAGGCGACGCCGAGCAGGTCTTTCCTATTCTTGAAAATGTCTTGAAGGACAATTCAGAAAAACCCGCCCTTCGATATCTGGTAGCTGAAAAACTAAGAGGAATTGACAATGAAAAAGCGACCCAGGTTTTCCGAGAAATTCTGAATGATCGCAAGCTTGATGTGTTTGCAAGGCGGACAGCGATCACTCAGCTTGTTAGTACCAACGCGCCTGACACCAAAGAAAGAATGCGGGATGTCTTAACTGATAAAACAGAGGACCCTGCGATGCGGCAATACGCTCTGGGTATTTACAGCAGTTGGAATGAAAGGGGTAAGATCGAAAAGTTAAGGCAATTTGTCCAGTCCAAAGATGAAAATCTGGGGATTCGAATGGATGCCCTTTTTCTCTTACAAGAATCGGAAGACTTTGATTTCCTCCGTTCTGAACTTCATAGGTTTCTGGGTGACAAGAGAGAGGCTGAAGAACTGCGGAAAGGCAGTATGCTGATTGCCCAAAAAATGGGTGATAAGGACCTCCTGCCAACTATGACCAGGGTTGCTCAAGATCGTGAAGAATCTTTTGGAATGCGTCAATCTGCAATTTCGATGCTTGGAGAGATGGGTAACGAATCCACGGCTTCAATCCTGGAAGCAATGCTACGAAATGAGCCGGATCAGAAAATGATTCAGACCATTCGATCCGCCGTTGCCTCGATCAAAAAACAAGGAAAAAACAGGATCAATTGAACTCAGCCTTTATACTTCAGTCCACGCTATAACCCTACTACTTCCTGTAGAGCCAGAGCCTGCACTACCTAAGGCTTCATCATAATGAACCTTTCCATTTCCAGAATCTGCAAAGGTGTTGCCAACCAATCCCCCATAGATTTCCCCGTTCCCCGTGACACTGATTCCAGAATTGGGAGCGTAGATGCCACCGTAAAAATTACCGTTTCCCGAAACGGAAACAGTGCGTAATCCTTGAACATGGATCTGGAGATTGGGAGGGAGGTTTTGAGAGGTTCCAAAACCGTTTCCTGAAATCGAAACGTTTCCACTTACATAAATAGTGGTTGGCCCTGTAAAGTTGACCCTTCCATTGCCAGAAATGTTAATCGAAGAATACCAATAGGTCCCTCCTGCGGAGGTCACCGTATTGTTTCCGTTGACGGTCAGGGAACCCAGATTGGTAACGCCAGAAGGAATAGAAACGGGGGTTAAGACTTTTGCTGTTGAAGCAGCCGCACGAGTTCCTTCAATGACAGAATTTCCCGACATAGTAATCACGCTTGCTGGATTGCCGCCCGGCCCTACAATCGCGTCCCCTTTGATCCGCACATTTCCTGAAAGCATCACAAAGCCCGCACGTGTGGTATTGGTGCCAACATCGCCGTTGGTGCCAGCTGTCCCAGCATTATAGGGACCATTTCTTGAATCATAACTATCGGTACCGGCATTGCCGCTCATTTGAATGCTGGTATTGCTGAAAATACCAAAATCGAACGGGGACTGGTTCGCACTGTCGATATAAGCTACAACCTGGCGCATCTGGTAAGCATAGGAAGTGTTAGAGTTATCTGGGGCATACCCCGTTCCCGTGATACGGTAAAGATCTGGATCAGACTGATCTGGCTTTGCTGCCTGTGTGTCAAAACCCCCTGCATAAGCTACAGAGGTATATCCTTGTCCTGTGTAGGAGGGGTTGGACCGCAAGGTCACGATTGCTTGATCGACACCCGATTCCGCAAGATGAAACGCTATGATTCGATTAATGGCTCTTTCCGCACTCCGAGTGGCGGAGACACTTTTTAGAAAGAGCGTGAGGGCAAAGGTCGAGATTACAGTCAGCACGAGATAAGAGGTAAGCAGAAACATCCCCCTTTCCTTTTTCATTTTTTCGTTTCTCTCTGCAAGCCTATGGACCATTTTCCCCCTATCCTTTTTATGAATTCCGAAGTTTGGCCTCCCCTGTAGAAGTCAGGGTGAGGACCCGGCTATTGGGTAGTGTCCGGCTAGCTGTCACAGCAAAGGTTACAGTCCCAGCAGGAGAACCATTCGTCCCAAAAGTTACACTTTGGATGTCATTCGCCAGAACGGCAACCTGGCCCGTTCCTGTATCTGTTCGAACCAGTTGAGTGCCATTACCTCCCACTTGATAAGTGATTGGATTCGTCCATGTTATAGAGCCTGAATTACTTACAGACGCTGGAATTGAAAAGGATAACAGAGCGCCACTGTTTAAAACCGATACCCGGGATGAGGCCGATTCCCGTACCTCAAGACTCATTTGGTAAATACTTTCCCGGACCGACTCCTCCAGATTGATTTTCATATCAGCCAAACGGCTTTGGGCTTCCCCGTTCCTTAGGATCACTCCAGTGATAGCCATCATCATCGAGAAAATAGCCACCGCAACCATCAATTCAATGAGTGTGAAGCCCCTTGATTTTTTCACTTTTTAACTCCTTTTGGTCATCAAGGTCCGCAACTGGATGGAGGTTCCCCGGATACCTTGTGCCTGCCAACTTGTCGTAACGATTATGTCAAGTGGATCCGCGGTAGAATCTGTATAGGTAACCCTTATTTGTTCTCCAGACAAGTTACTAAATCCGTTCACAGCGCCGCCATTCGGATATGCAGTCGTTACATTCAATGGAAAGGTTCCTGTTGCGGAAGAGTTTCTCATCAGCTCAATTACCCGGTTTGCATCCTGATAGGCTATAAACTTTTCGAAGGTCTGCTCGCCCTGCTTTTGAACATAGGAATTAACAAGGAGCATCCCAAGAAGTGCAAGGACAATGATGACGAAAGATACCAAAAGCTCAATTAACGTAAATCCCTTGGATGTTCTAAAAGGTGCCTTTTTCATAAGTTTTATCCTTATCGGCTACTATCAACTCCTAATTAAAGAATAGATGGGTTCAGGGCGTTCTTCAAGAAAGGAGTGAAAAAAGAAAGGACTTACTTTAGAATCTTAACAAGTTCTCCTTGTTAATCCGTGAAAAGAAAAGCAGGCCTTTACAGTTGGGCGTTTTATGACTTCGCCAACACCATCTTTTCGGCCATCGTACTCACCCTTTATTTCCCCCTTTATCTGACGAGCCTTACTCAGAAAAATCTCTACCTTGGCCTAGCTACAACCTCTTCCATGGTCCTGGCAGGACTGGTTGTTCCCTGGTTGGGTGCGCTCAGTGACCGAACGGGAAAAACAAAGACCTATCTCATAGGCACGACGATCCTGTGCGTGGTATTTACACTTCTGCTTTCCGTCTTCACGACTGTCCCCCTATTGATCGTGGGTTTTCTGCTTGCCTGTTTCTTTTATCATGCCTCTCTTGTCTTTTATTGTGCCCTTCTCCCTGTAGTGGCTGAACCTGAGGACCAAGGATTTGTGTCAGGACTTGGAACTGCACTTGGATACCTTGGAGTCCTTTTTGCAATTCCCATTGCTCACGTTGTAGATTCTCTTTTTCATAGGCGCTTCGTATTCCTTGAAGCTGGAGTCCTTTTTCTCATCTTCTCTCTCCCTCTCTTTTTCTTGGTTCCTGAACGAAAGGTTATCAATCCCGTTTCCGTCAGCGTTAGCCTTCTCATTGAAGAATGGAAAAAAGTTTTCAATACCGTCTCTTCTTTAAAAAAGAATAAGCCCCTCCTTTTTTTCTTCCTAGGTAATTTTCTTTGTCTCGAAGCCATTAACACGATGATCTTTTGGCTCGCTGTCTACGCAGCCAAAGTCTTTAATCCAACTCAGACCTTTCTCGTCGCCCTCCTATTAGGAATCAACTTCGGTGCTTTTCTCTCTGGACTCCTGGCAGGATTTCTTACTCAACGAATCGGTGCCCAAAAAACGCTTCTTGGGGCTGCATCCTGCCTGTTTGCAACGGTGGTGATCCTTGGTCTAACGAAGAATCTTTGGATTTTCCTGGGATTTGGCCTGACGACAGGGGCTTTTAGCCTTGCAGGGATGTGGACAAGCGGGAGAAAAAGAGTGGTGGAACTCGTTCCAGAAAAAGAAGTGGGAGAATACTTTGGTCTCTATAATTTAACGACGAAGATTTCTGTGACAGGAAGTCTTGTCTTCTCGATATTGGCGGATCAATGGGGTTTTCAAGTTGCTCTTTTAAGTCTCGCCTTACCTAGTGGGCTTGGACTTTATTTTCTCAGAGCGCATGACAACTAGCTTATCGGAAGATTCCCGTTACCTTGGAGACAAGTCTCGCGGCCGAATACCACCTTCTGCAAGATAACGGTTGTTGCCATGATAACTTTTGTTAGCTGTTTTTAGCCGCCGTAGTGCCAGCTCGTGTCTTTCATAATCAGATTATCCACATCCTCACGGAGCTCTAAATCGATAATCTCGGCAACCACCACATCGTGATCGCCCCCTGTAACGATTTGTCTGACTTTACATTCGAGATAGCCTAAGGTGTCATCGAGGACAGGAATGCCCTGTTTGGTAAGGCGGAAAGGGACTTCTCCAAATTTACCATCTTTCACCTCGTAGGGACGAAAGAAACTTTCGACAAGTTTCTTTTGATCCTTCTTCGGAAAGTTGATGGTGAAATAAGGATTGTGTTCCATCATGGAGTGGGAATAGCTCCCCTTCTTGATACCAAGCATGAGAAGGGGCGGCTCAAAAGAACATTGGGAAAGCCAGCTTCCCACCATGCCATGAAGCTGATTACCATCCTTGAGGCCAAGGATATAAAGCCCGTAAGGAATTTTCCTTAAGATCTTCTTTCTCGCCTCTTTATCCATGAGTGAGCTCCTATTTGTCTTCCCCCCTCTCCCTTACCCTCTCCCCGTCGGGGAGAGGGGTGGGTGAGGGGCACTTATTCCATCAAGGCCCGCAGGTGCGCCTCTACTGAACGGGCCAAAGCTTCAAGATTGTAACCTCCTTCAAGCGCAGAAACAATTCTTTCTTGCGCCGAATCCTTAGCCAGCTTCTTCAGTTCAAGCGTCATTTCACGGTAGGCATTCTCAGTCAAATCAAGTGATGCCAGGGGATCGTCTTTATGGGCATCAAAACCAGCGGAAATCATAATGAAGTCGGGTTTGAAATGATAGGCCAGGGGCAGGAAGGTTTCACGAAAGGTCTGAAGATATGCTTTGTCCGATGTCCCTCCAGGAATGGGGATATTGAGAACAGTCCCATATCCATCGCCTGTTCCCTTCTCCCATGAATGACCGGTGCCTGGATAATAAGGATATTCATGGGCTGAGAAATAAAAAACACTGGGGTCCCCTTCAAAGCAGTGCTGCGTTCCGTTTCCGTGATGCACGTCCCAGTCTACAATGAGAACTTTTTTGATCTTGTAGATCTTCTGTGCGTATCTCGCTCCTATCGCCACGTTATTGAAAAGACAAAATCCAAGAGAGAGGTCACGCTCTGCATGATGGCCTGGAGGACGAATCAGACCAAAACCATTTCTGGCCTTTCTTTGAAAAACTGCATCAATAAGTTTGAGGACGCCGCCAACAGCCAAAAGAGCAATCTCATAAGAAGCGGGACAAAGAGCGGTATCCAGAGAATCGATGTAAGCCGCTCCTTTTTCACACGTTTCTTTCACTCTTTGGATATAAGCAGGATCGTGAACAAGCTCAATCCATTCAAGTGGAGCGGGTTCGGGTTTGAGGAGTAGAAGCGAAGGAAAGAAATTTACTCGTTGGAGATATTCCCAAACCGCCTGAAGGCGCTCGGGGCTTTCTGGATGTTCAATCCCACTATCGTGAAGAAGATACCTTTCGTCGTAAAGAAGTGCGGTAGGGGCTCCCATCAGAAACTTGTGAATATCTCTGTCATTTTATCAATCTGTTCAAGGAAAGGATCTTCAAGTTCTTGGTACTCTTTCATGTAGGCAATGAATTCTTCCTGTAATGTTCGTGCATCCTGCTTTCCTAACGCCTCTAAAAGCCACTGGAAATCTTCATTTCCCTTTGGAGTTTCCTTGGCCATTTTCATTTGATAATTCATAAACTCTTCGGGGTAACGATGCATCAAAAAAGTAACAAAGGCCCAGCTTTGGGCATAGGCGTCAAGCATCGCCTCGGCGTAGACCCCTGGAAAACTTCCTATTCTATAAACTGTAAGCTGCTCAAGGGGATAGACTCTTCCTTTTTTCATCATCTCTTGAAAAACAAAGAGCCAATTGTCGTTTTCTTCACCGCAAGGATCGGTCTCGCAGTAGCTCGCAAGCCCTTCCACAAACCAAGAATTGGCTGCTTCAAGAGGAAGCTCCTCCTCGCGCGCTCTGAGGGAAAGAAGTTGCCTTAAGATCTGCCTCTTTTTCGCTATGTCCTTTGTTTCAAGGAACTTCTTTTTCTCTTCCGTAAGGTGTTTCCGATCGTCTCCTTTTGTTTTTGAAATAGAGATATTCTGTAAACCCCAGTTATGAAAAAGTGCGTGCGTAAACTCATGCCTCAATGTTGAATTAGTCATATTCCTAAACTCACCCGCGATCTCACTATGCGCGCGGCGAAACTTATCTTTGATCGTATTCCCTTGGCCTTCAATAAACACTTCATATCTCTGATCGACCCCTCTCGAAACCTCGCCTACTGCCTGATTGATCACTTCCTCCACCTGTCCTACTATGGCTTCGCTGATAAAGTCCGAAAACCGGTCACCTAACGTATTGAACATGTAGAGGACTTTGTCATCGGGTTTGAAATACCCAAGCACCGCCCACCCCGGCACTCCATCCGCAACTGCATATTCCACAAATTTCACCCAGTCATCGAAGACAACCACGAAACTCTGTCTCGCTGGATGTCTCTCTTTGACTAATCCAAAGAAACGGAAATAGAACTCTGTATTGAGGTGTCTCAAAATACCTTTGTACTCCTTGACCCAAGTGAGGTAAGAATCTGTAAAGAGGGTGAAATTTCCTTCGTCGTAAAATTTCATTTGCGGGAAGAGTTTTTGAAGTTTTGCTTTCGCCGCCTCGGTTTCTGCATTCAGAATCGGTTTAAAGACAAGAGAGTCGATCTTGGAACGTTCGATCTCTTGTTCAATGCTTCCTCCACTTTCAAGCGAATGTCGAATAGTAACCCTATCTGGGGCCACTGAAACCACCTTGGCATCAAGAATTTCCCTGTTGGTCAATTTAATGACAATGTCATTCTGATAATTCCACACACCTTCAGCGGTCTTTTCGTCTTCTGCAAATTCCAACTTGATGTTTCCTGGAATGATTTCGCCGCGGCTGACATTTTCTACCTCATCACGGCGAAACCTGACTTGACCTCCTTCCCAAAGAATCACATAGTGACTTCCCGTTTCACTGACTAATTCTCCGCTTATGGCGCTGCCATTCTTGAGATGAAGGGTGATGGGGTTGCTCGATTTTCCTTGGTGGGAAGTAGACTTGGGAAGATGGAAAATCTTGTATCCAGCAAAGGATAAGGCAATTAACAAAACAAGAAGAATAAGGAGAGGCTTTAGAAATTTCAATTATGGAAGATCGGAGTGGCCCATCAAGTATTCGTCCACTGCACGGGCCGAACCCCTTCCTTCATTGATGGCCCAGACAATCAGGCTTTGACCTCGACGCATGTCGCCAGCCGCAAAAACTCCTTTAACACTCGTAGCATACTTGCCGTATTCGGCTTTGGCGTTTGAGCGCTCATCCCGTTCAACTCCCAGTTGTGAGAGTACGGTATCCTCGGGGCCAAGAAAACCCATGGCCAGAAGAACGAGCTGCGTGGGAAGAACCTTTTCAGAACCTGAAATTTCCTTAGGAATAAAACGGCCTTTGTCATCCTTCTGCCACTCAATTTGAACAATTTCAATTGCCTTCACAGACCCATTTTCATCTCCGATGAATCTTTTGGCAGTAACCAAATATTGACGTGGATCGCCGCCAAAAAGAGCTGCTGCTTCCTGTTGACCGTAATCGAGAAAATAAACCTTAGGCCACTGGGGCCATGGATTGTCAGGAGCGCGCTCGAGGGGCGGCTTCGGCAAAATTTCGAGTTGAGTCAGGCTTTTGCAACGATGACGCATAGAAGTTCCCACACAGTCAGTCCCCGTATCGCCGCCTCCGATGACTATGACATCTTTCCCTTCTGCCGAGATAAAGCGACCGTTCTTTTGACCATCGAGAAGACTTTTCGTATTGGCGTGAAGAAATTCCATGGCAAAGTGAACGCCCTTTAAGTTGCGGCCTTCGATCGGTAGGTCGCGGGGTTTGGTAGCACCGCAGCAGAGCGCTAAGGCATCAAATTCCTTAAGGAGTTTATCTGCAGGATAATTTTTTCCAATCTCGGTATTCGTCACAAATTTGACGCCCTCTTTGGCCATGATGCCGACACGTCTTAAAACAATGCTCTTATCCAATTTCATGTTAGGGATTCCGTACATTAAAAGTCCGCCGACACGGTCTGAGCGTTCAAAAACAGTAACCAGGTGACCTGCTCGATTAAGTTGGGCAGCACAGGAAAGTCCTGCAGGACCTGAACCTATGACAGCCACTTTTTTTCCAGTACGAACGGCGGGCGGATCGGGCCGAATCCAACCTTCCTTGAAGCCTTTATCGACAATGGCACATTCGATGTTCTTGATCGTAACGGCGGGTTCATTGATTCCAAGAACACAGGAACCTTCGCAAGGCGCGGGGCAAACCCTACCTGTGAATTCAGGAAAATTATTGGTTTTATGAAGACGCTCTAAGGCTTCGCGCCAGAGACCACGGTAAACGAGATCATTCCATTCGGGAATAAGATTATTGATAGGGCATCCCGAAGCCATTCCCGCCAAAAGCGTTCCTGTGTGGCAAAAGGGAATGCCGCAGTCCATGCAGCGGGCTCCCTGCCCTTGCAGCTTCTCTTCGGGCATATGAAGGTGGAATTCATTCCAATCATTGACCCGTTCTTTGGGAGGACGATCTTCGGGGAGTTCCCGAGGAATTTCCATGAAACCTGTCGGCTTGCCCATAGGATGATTCCGATCTACCTAATTTTTAGTTCCCACCGACGCGGGAGAGGTCGCGGGCGTTTTCTTCAAAAGCTGCCATGATCGCTTCCTCGCCGCTCAGACCCTGACTCTTCACACGGTCCATGGCCTGGAGAACCCGCTTGTAATCCTTAGGGATAACCCGAACAAACTTCGGAACCATCTCATCCCACAAGTTGAGAATATGTTTGGCGCGCTGACTTCCCGTATACTGGCCGTGACGCTCGATCATGTTGCGGACAATTTTAATCTCTTCTAGCTGATCTAATGGACCGAGCTCCACCATTTGTTTATTGCAGCGGCGCGGGAAATCCCCCACCACATCCAAGACATAAGCTATGCCACCTGACATCCCTGCCGCGAAATTTCGGCCCGCTAGCCCCAACACGACTACGCGGCCGCCTGTCATGTACTCGCAGCCGTGATCACCTACCGCTTCGACCACGGCATTGACGCCGCTATTACGGACGCAGAATCTTTCGCCAGCCATTCCTCGGACATAGGCCTCACCGCTTGTGGCTCCGTAGAATGCGACGTTACCAATAATAATGTTCTCCTCGGGCACAAAGGTCGAACCCTTAGGGGGATAGACAATGATTTTCCCGCCTGACAAACCCTTGCCAATGTAGTCGTTGGAATCACCTTCCAGTTCAAGCGTCATTCCGCGCGGCGTAAAAGCACCGAAGCTCTGCCCAGCTGAGCCTGTAAAATGAAGATGAATCGTATCGTCAGGCAGCCCCTCGGCGCCGTAACGGCGTGTGAGTTCACTACCTACAATCGTACCTACGACACGATTTGTATTGCGGATTGGAAGTGACGCGCGCACTTTTTCCCTTCTCGCAAGAACGGGCTCGCAGAGTTTAAGAAGGGTGGTGTTATCAAGCGCCTTATCAAGACCGTGATCTTGAGGGATCTGACAGTAACGTCCGACCTCAGGGCCTGCCTTCGGCTGATAAAGAATCGCTGAGAAATCAAGACCCCTTGCCTTCCAGTGATCCACAGCTTTCCGCGGATTAAGCATATCCGTTCGGCCGATCATCTCATTGAAGGTGCGAACCCGGAGCTGGGCCATCACTTCTCGCACTTCCTCTGCAATGAAGGTCATGAAGTTGACCGCATGGGCAGGGTCGCCCGTAAATTTCTTCCTCAGCTCTGGATCCTGTGTGGCCACACCCACAGGACAGGTGTTGAGATGACAGACTCGCATCATAATGCATCCGAGTGCGACAAGAGGTGCTGTGGCAAAGCCGAATTCTTCAGCACCGAGGAGAGCTCCGATCACAACATCACGCCCTGTTTTGAGTTGGCCGTCCGTCTCTACAGCAATACGGCTCCTGAGATTATTAAGGACAAGTGTTTGATGGGTCTCTGCAAGACCCAATTCCCACGGAATTCCCGCATGCTTGATACTCGTTTGAGGAGATGCTCCCGTTCCTCCGTCATGGCCGCTGATCAAGACCACATCGGCGTGCGCCTTGGCAACTCCAGCGGCAATGGTCCCCACACCGACCTCGGCAACAAGCTTGACGCTGATCCGCGCGTAATGATTGGAATTTTTTAAGTCATGAATAAGCTCAGCAAGATCTTCAATGGAATAAATATCGTGATGAGGTGGAGGCGAAATAAGCCCCACACCAGGTGTTGAATACCTCACTTTCGCAATCCATGGATAAACCTTTTGCCCTGGCAATTGGCCGCCCTCCCCAGGTTTCGCCCCCTGGGCCATTTTGATTTGAAGTTCCTTCGCCTTGACCAGATAAAGACTGGTTACTCCAAACCGTCCTGAAGCAACTTGTTTGATTGCGCTGTTGCGGGAATCGCCGTTGGAATCGAGAGTGTAACGAGCGGGATCCTCTCCCCCTTCTCCTGTGTTACTTTTTCCACCAATTCGATTCATCGCAATGGCAAGACTCTCATGCGCTTCCTTACTGATTGAACCATAGGACATCGCCCCTGATTTAAATCTCTTCATGATGGACTCTGCAGATTCTACTTCTTCAATCGGAATCGGCTTCGCGGGAAATTTAAAATCGAGGAGACCACGCAACGTGCAGTAATTTTTTTCCTGATTATTAACTGCCGTAGAATATTCTTTGAAGGCTTTGTAATTTTTAGTGCGGACGGCTAACTGTAATTTGTGGATGGTGTCGGGGTTGAAAAGGTGGTATTCACCGTCACTACGCCACTGATACTGGCCTCCTGGATCAAGGGTACGGCCGTTGACGTCTCGATCGGGAAAGGCGTGCCGATGCCTTTTTTCTACTTCAGCCGCAATCTCATCGATTCCAACCCCTTCGATCCGCGAAGCTGTCCAGGTAAAGTATTTATCAACGACCGTATGATTGAGGCCAATCGCCTCGAAGATCTGTGCCCCTCGATAACTCTGTATGGTTGAAATTCCCATCTTGGACATCGTCTTGACAACACCTTTAGCAACGGCCTTGGCATAATTCTTAACGGTTGTTTTATGATCGATACCCTTGAGAATCCCTTGCCTGATCATGTCATCGAGTGTCTCAAAGGCAAGATAGGGATTGATCGCACCAGCCCCGTAACCGATTAAGAGGGCGAAGTGATGCACCTCGCGTGGTTCGCCTGATTCCAAAACAAGTCCGACTCTTGTCCTTGTCCCTTCGCGTATCAGATGATGATGAACTCCAGAAACGGCTAAGAGCGCAGGGATAGGGGCATGCTCACGATCAATTCCTCGATCTGAAAGCACAATGATATTGATTCCTTTTTTGATCGCCTCGCTCGCCTCTTTGAAAACCTTCTCCAAAGCAGCTTCAAGCCCCTTGCCTCCTTCCGCTACTTTGTAAAGGATAGAAAGAGTCGCTGATTGAAATTCACGGTGCTTAACATGACGGAGTTTCTCAAACTCTTCATTCGTGAGGATGGGACTTTTGAGTTTAATCTGATGACAGCTCTTAGGTTCAGGTTTGAGGAGGTTTCTCTCTGACCCAACGGTAGTTTCCGTAGAGGTGATGATCTCTTCTCTGATGCAGTCAATTGGTGGGTTGGTCACCTGAGCAAAAAGCTGTTTGAAATAGTTGAAGAGAAGCTGCGGTTTATTCGACAAAACGGCAAGGGGCGTATCTGTCCCCATGGAACCAACAGGCTCAACGCCGTCTTTCGCCATCGGGGCCATGATGATGCGTAAGTCTTCAAAGGTATAACCAAAAGCCTGTTGACGGAGAAGCATCGTTTTATGGTCTGGCTCGTGAACATGGGGAGGTTCGGGCAGGTCTTCCAATTTGACCATGTTTTCGTCAAGCCATGTGCGATAGGGGTGCTCAATCGAGATTTTTCCTTTTAATTCTTCGTCTGCAACGATTCGGCCTTCTTCCGTATCAATCAGAAACATGCGCCCTGGTTGCAGCCTTCCTTTTTGAAGTACGCGTTCGGGCGGCACATCCAAAACACCCACCTCAGAAGCCATGATGACAAGATCATCTTTTGTAACGTAGTAACGCGACGGGCGAAGTCCGTTGCGGTCAAGCACCGCACCGATCTTTACTCCGTCTGTAAAGGCGATGGAAGCAGGACCATCCCACGGTTCCATCAGAGAGCTATGGAATTCATAAAAGGCCTTTTTCTCATCACTCATACTCTCGTGATTGGACCAGGGCTCTGGAATCATCATCATGACAGAATGCGGGAGCGAACGACCTGTCAGTACAAGAAATTCCAGACAGTTATCAAACATGGCAGAATCGCTTCCGTCGGGACAAATGACAGGCATCACCTTCTTGATGTCATCTCCAAAAAGTTCTGTGGCACACATCGATTGCCTTGCGTGCATCCAGTTGACATTGCCGCGAAGCGTATTGATTTCACCGTTATGAGCAATGTAGCGGTAGGGGTGAGCCCTTTCCCAACTTGGGAAAGTATTGGTGCTGAATCTTGAATGGACAAGGGCAAGGGCGCTTTCCATGGCGGGGTTGGCGAGTTCGGGATAGAAAGGAATGACCTGTTCCGACATCAACATTCCTTTATAAACAACGGTCTTGTAAGAAAGACTTGCGATATAGAAGGACTGCCCGCCTTTTATCCCCGAATAGCGAATCGTGTTTTCAGCGCGTCTACGGATGACATAAAGCTTCCGTTCAAAGTCCATGTCGTCTTTGATCTTGGAACTTCTACCGATGAAAATCTGACGTACGATTGGCTCGCAACTTCTGGCAGTCTTGCCCACCAAACGGTTATCAGTCGGCACCGTCCTCCAGCCTAGAAAATGTTGACCTTCTTCCTTAACGATCTCCTCAAGAAACTTCTCACAATTCCTCCGTCCCTCGGCATCTTGCGGTAAGAAGATCATCCCAACGCCGTATTCTTTGGGGGAAGGGAGTTTGATTTTCTCCTTGGGACAGACTTCTTTGAAGAACTTGTGAGGCGTCTGAAGGAGGATTCCCGCTCCGTCACCTGTATTTGCCTCGCACCCACATGCACCACGGTGACGGAGGTTAAGGACAACGGTAAGAGCTTGCTGGACAATAGCGTGGGATTTTTTTCCTTTGACATCGACAACAAAGCCGACACCGCAGGAGTCGTGTTCATACCAAGGGTCATAAAGACCTTGGCGCTCGGGCGGTCTGCAATTTCTTTTATGGGTTGGGTGGTGTTTGTCCTCTTCCATAAATATACTCTTTAAGATAGTGAATCTCGTAGGTTGAATCCTCAAGCTGTGACTTGACGACATCGCCAATGGACACAATTCCTTGCAATTTTCCCTCCGCTACTATAGGAATGTGTCTCACGCGATTATGAGTCATGATGCCCATGATGTAACTCGTGTCATCCTCGGGAGAGCCGATAATCACTCTTCGCGTCATCAGTTGACTCACAAGAATCTTATCCAGTCCTCCGCGATATTGATGATAACCTCGCATGATATCTCTTTCCGAAATAACTCCAACCAACCCCTCGTCCTTTCCTAATACCAGCAAAGCTCCTATTTTCTGACTGACAAGCGTTTCCACAGCTTCAGTTATGGTCTGATCCTCTCGGATGGTCCATACTTTGGAGCCTTTGGTTTTGAGTACGTCTTTAAGCTTCATAGATTAAGATAAGCTTTTAAACCTTTGCCGTCTCGAACTGCTTCGCCTCACGTATTTTTTGAGCCAGTGAGAGATCGTCGTCGATCTGCTTATAATGGTCTACGAGGAGATCGATCGCTTGTTCACAAAGGCGCGACTTTGGAATGCGAGTCTTATGGGCAAGGCTGTCGAGTTTAAGCAAAGTTTCTTCGTTCAGCTTGGTCGCAAACGGCTTCGTCACGTGTAGATGTACCTCCTTGAGGCCTCCCTTGGCAGGTAAATAATATAGAACAAGGATAAGAACACGGTCAAGACAAATCTAGACTCAACAACTCTTTATTCTATAAGTACTTATCTAACTCTCCCTTTCTCTCAAGATCGTAAAGGTGATCAGCTCCACCTATCAATTGATCGCCCATAATGATTATGGGAACGGTCATCATTCCGTACTTCTTCTCAACTTCCCCGCGTTTTGTAGCATCGTCGGTAATGTCGATCTCGGCAAAAGGGATGTTCTTTCGTTTCAATAGGGCCTTGGCACGCATGCAGTGAGGACACTGCTGGGTGGTGTAAATGGTGACCCGTTTAACGGTCATGAACCTTCCCAGACTTTGACGATCCGCTCAATGACTTCCTCAATGACTCGGTTAGGGGTCGATGCGCCAGCTGTAATGCCGAGCCTTGCTTTTCCATGAGGAAGCCAATCACGTGTTCGCACGGATTCTGTTTTCCCTACAGGCTTGTGTTCAATTTCATCGCGAGAGAGGATGCAGGTGGAATCCTTTACGTGAAAGGCGGGACAAAACTCGAGTGAAATCTCAACCAGGTGGCCTGTGTTGCTTGAGTTATAGCCTCCGACTACGATCATCAAATCGATTCCCTCACGCGCAAGTTTCAAAACAGCATCCTGTCGGTCTTGGGTAGCTGAACAAATGGTATCGAAATGACGAAATCGTCTGGGTAACTCTTCCGCGCCCCAACGTTTTTTGATTGATTCTTGGAGCCTATTCGCGATTTCAAGCGATTCACTGGAAAGCATGGTTGTCTGATTCGCACAACCGATCTTTTCTAAATCATGGTCTGGATCAAAGCCAGACGAAATTCCGTGACAAAAATAATCGAGAAAGGATTCTTTATTACCTTTCTTCTCAATATAGTCACAAACAATTTGGGTCTCTGATTTATCCCGAACAACGATGTACTTGCCGCTTGAGTATTGGATTGCGCGTGAACTTGTGGCCTGTGTCTCCTCATGATCGTACTTACCATGAATCACGGAAGTGAATCCTTCTCGGGCATAACTTTCGACTCTTTTCCAAACACTCATGACAGAACCGCATGTGGTATCGACAAGGACACATCCTTTTTTCTGAAGCTCATCGAGCTCCCTTAGAGTCGTCCCAAACGCAGGAATAATGACAACGTCATCCTCAGTTATAATCTCAACGCCTCCATTTCCTTTATAAGGACCGTGGAGGAATTGCACGCCCAGTTCGAGAAGTTTGGTATTAACCCTTGGATTGTGAATGATCTCATTCGTGAGAAAGATGCGCTTATTCGGAAACTTGGCGCGAGTTTCGTAGGCGTAGTCAACAGCGCGGTCTACTCCATAACAAAACCCGAATTCCTCTGCGAGACGGATGGTGAGGTCTCCTGCTTCAAGACGGTAACCTTCCTTTTTGATCCGATCGATCAAAGGACTGTGGTAGCTTGCTTGAAGCTGAGGTCTGATTTCTTCCTTGAGTCCAAAGCTTTTGCGGATGATGGAGTGGGTCATACAGGGAGGGACTGTGTAAGAGGAAGCTGACGAATCAGGACTCCTGCCTCCTCCAGGAGCCCTCTTGCTCTCAGTGCAAGTTCGTAATCGACATTATAAACCACCTCACGAATTCCCGAATTGATGATCATCTTGGTGCAGATAAGACATGGAGAAAAGGTTGTGTACAGGGTGGCGTCTTTGATGGTGACTCCATGATAGGCAGCTTGCGTGATCGCATTTTCTTCGGCATGAGAACAAAGGCACTCTTCCAAATCCTTTCCTGAAGGATTCAGGTTGTTGCAGCGCGGACACCCTCCTTCATTACAGTTCTTAACCCCTCTTGGCGTGCCGTTGTATCCTGTAGAAATAATCCTTCGATCTTTAACCAGAACTGCGGCAACTTTTCTTTTGATACAGTTGGATCTTAAGGCAACCATCTTAGCGATCCCGAGAAAATAGTCATCCCAGTCAGGACGAAGTTCCTTCTTAGATAGTTCAAGAAGAAGTCTTTTAATCTTTTCATGGAGATCACGAAGCGGACCCCCATTCTCAAGCGTCACATCAGCCAACGAAATGGCCTGATCAAGCTGTTGGTCATCCGATTTAGCACTTGCAGCCTCCTTCGCTTCGAGAGCCAAGAATTCTTCAAAAGTGCGTGGATCATTTTCACGTCCTCGCTGACGAAGTCTTTCAAACCGAAGTTTTTGAGGGGCTTGGACATGGACCAAATAGAAGTCCCTTCTCCTCTTAAAAACCTGCACCTCGGAGGGATGACGGATGGAATCGATGATGTAATTTTTCTCTGGATCAAGCCGTGCGTAAATCTTTTCGGCTAGGACACCCGACCCAAATTCATTTCGGAGCCTGTTGCCAAGCTCAACCAAGACATCGCGGGTAACAGGCTTTGCAGCCTTTTGGGCCTCCTCCCTCAAAACATCGGAAAGGGAAAGTGCCTGAAAGCCTCGTTCTGTAAGGAACTTAGCCACTTCCCCCTTGCCTCCGCCATTCTTGCCTGTAAGTCCGATAATCATGGTTGGTTGTCTCGCGCCCTATTCTATATCAAAAATGTTCCCGCGGCCAAGAATGAGGTTTGGATCAAAAACTCGCTTAATCTCCCTCATTTCCTGAACACCTTTCTCGCCATAAAGCCTGATAAGGTAATCGTGCTTCAATTTCCCCACTCCATGCTCGGCCGAGAAGGTTCCTCCCATCGCAATCGCTTTCTTCAAGAGCTCTTGATAAAGGACACGGGCCTTTTCCTTCTCCTTTTCATCCTGAGGAAGAAGATTCAAATGGACATGACTCTCCCCGATATGGCCAAAAGTAACATTTTTAAGGCCTGAGTCCTGAACGCGGCGTCTATGGAAAAGCATGAGTTCTTCGAATTGTTCCTCACCCACACACGTGTCCGTACTGATCTTCATTTGGCCATGCCTGGCGATAAACTCATTAACAGCTAAAGGCAGGGCGGTTCGAAACTCACGAAATTTTTGTGCCTCCTCTTGTCTCTTAGCTTCCCAAAGATCAGGAAGCGCTTTTTCTTTTTCAAAGAGTTTGCGCCACTTCAGAGAAAGCCTTTTCTCATTTTCAGGATCAGTTTCTTCTTCAATAAAGAGGGCGGCTTGGGCCTCTCTTGGGACCGAAGGAAAACTGGGGCGCAGAAATTCGAGTGAACCGCTATCCAAATATTCTATTACTCGTGGCTTGACGCTTTTTCCCTTCCGAATCTTCCTAACAAAACACCAGGAATCCTCTTCTTTTGGAAAGAAAACAATGAAGGACAAGATTTGCTCTGGTTTAGGAAGAAGCCGAAGCTCAACTTCTGAGATCACACCAAGTGTACCTTCCGAACCAATGAAAAGATCGATCGCATCCATTTGAGGCACAGCGTAATAACCGCCAGAGTGTTTGATCGAAGGCCATGAATAATGAGGAACTTGAATTCTTAGTTTCCCCTTCTGAATAGGAATTTCGAGAAAGCCTTTTCGGTCAGCTAAAATTTTCCCTCGTTTTAATTCAATGACTTCGCCATTTGCGAGAACAGCTCGAATCCCACGAACAAAAGGACGCGTTGAACCATATTTGAAACTGTTGGGACCTGAGGCGTTCGTTGCAAGAGTTCCTCCAACAAAAGGTTTGGGGCCTGTGGGGTCGGGAGGATAAAAAAGTGACTCTTTCTCTAGACCCTCCCTAAAACTTTTAAGGAGAATCCCTGGTTGGACTCGGGCCCACGAATCCTTTCCTGTAGGATCTTTCTTGACCTCAAGGATTCGAGAAAGGTTATCCATTCCCATAACCAGACCGCCAAGGGGAACTGCAGCACCAGTAAGACCTGTCTTTCCGCCTGAAATCGTGACAGGAATTTTTTTCTGATTGGCTTCCTTTAGAAACTCAGAGATTTCTTTTTCATTTTCAGGAAGGACAACCCCTTCGGCATGGCCTGAGAAGCGCGAGGCATCGCGAAGGTAGGGCTCAATTTCTTGGGGTTTGGTGAGACGAAGCAAACTAGTAACTGACGCGCGTTGATTCCATCAAGCGATTCGCTTGAGGAGGTGAGAAACCCGTGTAACCGCGGTGTCTTTCCGTGAGTTCGACCACGCTGAAGGCCTTTCCCTTTTTCATCTCGGGATCGGTGAAGATTTGACGAAGATCACTTCCTTTCTCTCCTACAATCTCACCCGCAAATTTGACGCCCTGCTTCTCAAGATAAAAGACAGCCTGTTCAATTTCCTCCACCCGAATCGCCACATGGTGAAGTGTTTTATCCCCAAATGCCTTCACCCAATCAGGAATGAGACTTCCCTTACCTTTCGATCCTTCATAGGCCTGATCGATAAAGAGGGGCGGATAACCAGGTTTTCGGTAGACCTTGGCAAACCAATTGTTGTATTCGAGAATGCCTAGTTTGGAATCATAGACGTATTTGAATTTGAGAAATTCCTTTGCGCGCTCATCGACATGGAGGGTACGAAGGGTGAGATGATCAACAATCGGCCAAAACCCAATTCCGATCACTCGAAGGCCATCTGCAATCGTTCGGGCTGATTTATTCTGAGCGACAAAATCGTCTACGTAATGCTTGAGGAGGGTTTCTAGCGGGTCCTTCTTCACTGTTTAGGCGGTTTTTTCTCAAGGATGAGCTGCGTGTCTGTGTCGCGCACACCTTCCGTTTTGCGAATCGCATCTACCACGCATGCAAAGGCGTGGTAAGGTTCTGCCTCGATAAAGGCAATCATGTCAAATTCGCCCGTGACCTGATAGACAAACTTAACGCCTGCGACATGGCGGACTGTCTCTTCAACGACGTCCTCCTTGCCAGGATGGACATCGATCATGACAAAGGCTTTAGGCATGTTTGAGATAAGAACTACTGAACGAGCTTATTTCCAGGCTTCCTAGGCGGCTCGTTCTTCGGCCGCTCTGGAACCTTAGGGTTCGCTTTGAATTGGGGTGACAAGTCGGCGTTAATTTTTGCGTATGCGGGGTCATAATCTTCCGATTCTACGATCGCCCCAATCGGACACTCAGGAAGGCAGGCGCCACAGGTGATACAGATAGTGGGGTCAATGACCATGAAGGGTTCATTCTTATAGGGGCCAGGATAAATGCAGTCGACTGGACAAACCGCCACGCAGGATGCATATTGTTCGCCTAAGCACTTTTCAGTAATGACGTAGGACATCTCACTTCCTCCTCTTTTACTGGGGTTCCAGGTTGCTTCGTGTGGGTACTTATAATACTAACGGCTACTTATTCAGTCAATATAGAGTTAACTATATGTTAAAATAATCCACTGTTCCGATGAAAGCGGCCTTCAAATTCCTATTTTCCCTTTATTTATGGACCATAGTGGTCTCGGTTACGGTCATTGTATCGACCCTTATTCTCCTTTCCCTACCTATAGCCTTATTGGACTCTTCGAGGCGCTGGCATCATTGGCTGGGTAGCCTCTGGGCGCATTCGCTCATGAAACTCAACCCCTTTTGGCGCCTCCACATTGTAGGAAGGGGCCGCCTTCCAAACAATAAGAGTTACGTTCTAGTAGCTAACCATGCCAGCCTGGCGGATATTATCTGCCTTTTCACCCTGGGCCACCAATTCAAGTGGCTGGCCAAAAAAAGTCTCTTCCAGATCCCTTTCCTCGGCTGGGCCATGTCGGCTATGAGCTATATCCCTCTCGAGCGAGGCGAATATGGAAGCATAAAGAAAAGCTACAATGAAGCCTCTTCTTGGCTCAGTAAAGGCATGTCGGTTTTAATTTTTCCTGAAGGGACTCGAAGTAAAACAGGCACAATAGGACATTTTAAAAGTGGGGCTTTTCGTCTTGCGATTGAGTCGGGCCGACCTATTGTCCCGATAGTCCTGGCAGGCACTGGAAATATCATCTCCAAAGGAAAGGCGGCCTTCGGAAAGATAGGTGTCGCCTATATGAGTCTGCTTCCTCCTATCGAAACCAAAGGAATCAAACCCGAGGATGAAAAACAGTTGAGAGAAAAAGTTGAACTCCTGATGAGTCAAGAGTTAGAGAAAAGAAATCGAATGCTGAGTCGTTTGTCTTGAAATCCTACCTCGAACGGCTCATCCGCTCAAGGCGTGCAATCCTCTCCTCGACTGGAGGATGAGTACTAAAAAGCTTCACAAGTCCAGATCCACTTAAAGGATTAACAATAAAAAGATGGGCTGTGGTTGGACTTGCCTCAAGCATGGGAATCCGTCGCGTTCCCGCCTCTAATTTTCTTAGCGCACTTGCTAAATAAAGGGGATTGGCGAGTTTGGCTCCGCCTTCGTCAGCGTGGTATTCCCTCGACCTTGAGACCGCAAGCTGAATGAGAAGGGCGGCGATAGGAACAACAATGGCCATAATCAGAAGAACAAAGGGATTCGCGCTTCCTCCACGGCTATCCCGTCTCCCTCCGCCAAACACCAAAGCCCAACGGGCCATAGAAGACAACATATTGATGGCTCCTGCGATCGTAGCTGCGATGGAGGCGATCAAAATATCCCGATGCCGAACATGGGAAAGTTCATGGCCAAGTACACCCTCAAGTTCCTCTTCATTTAGTAGATTAAGAATCCCCTGAGTGACAGCAACTACAGCATGACGAGGACTCCGCCCTGTTGCAAACGCATTGGGAGCTTCGGTGGGAATCCGATAAATCTTGGGCATCGGCATCCCCGCTTTTTCGGTGAGTCTCTGCACAATTTGGTAAAGAGCCGGCGCCTCTGATTCGGGAATAGGTTGAGCGCGGTAAATGGCCAAGACGATCTTGTCGCTGAACCAGTAAGCGCCGAGGTTCATAACGCACGCAAAAATAAAGGCATAGATCATTCCCCGCTGGCCGCCAACTGCTTGACCAAGAAACATCAATAGAAGAGTAAGAGCGGTTAAAAGAACAACGGTCTTCAAAAAGTTAGTCATTCCCGAGTTTGGTGCACCTCTTGGCGATATTGTAGCAAAATTAGGCCGATTTGGCCATCTGGAAACGAGCCTTCCATTCTGCTATGACAGATTCATCAAGGCCTGTGAGTTCCTTGAAGTGTTTGAAGATACCACGGGTCATGAGGATAATGTTGTCTTTGAGTGCCTGCATCAATTTTTCAGCGAGAGGTTCAAAACTGCTCACAATACCCATGAATGAGTAGGATTGGGCGCGCACCTCACTCCGGCTCGCAATATAGGCATGTAATTTTTGTTGGGCTTCCTCTACACTTCCTGCAATCAGAATGGGTTGTCTGCCTGCTTTGATCAGTTCCATGTTGACCTCATCTACATTTGCTCGATCACTTTCGTTCCGAATCACCACTGCGGCAGGACTATTGCCAAACACATTCTGTACGAAGAAGGCTGCCCCGCCATCATCAATAAAAAATCCAGGTCCCAAGATATAGGCATAGGATGCATTCGAACTGATTCCGATGATACTTTTCGCTTGATCAAACTTTCCACGATCCAGTGTTGCTGCGTAAGCGGTTGCGAAGAAACCATCCCACGCCCTCTTCAATTCTGAGTGGCCCAAACGATACGGCAGCACCCAATCCCTCGGCCCTTCCACCACTTTTCTTACTTCAATAGGTATTAATGTTTCGACCTTTGACGAATTCCCGCCGGGAGTTTCTTGCCCGGTCAATAATGGATATGTTAAAGTACGCTGTGACAGCGGCGTTAGCTTCTGGCTTCTTTCTAACGGTTGGTCTGTCTCTGCAGGTAGCTGCTGGGCTAGGTTTTGTGGTAGTATTTGTACTAAGCTGGACACTTTTCCCTGCTCAAGGAGGTCGTTAGTATATGCTCGTTGCGGTCCTGATAGCCTTTGGGATAATTTCTCTCCTTTTAATTGCAGCAATGATTTACGACTACCTTTCCAAACGCCCCCACGCTCGATAATTTCTTCTTTCCGCACCTGCCCGCTCGGCAGGCGGGCCTCGGAGCGGGCATGTTCGTAACCCTTTCGTAAGGCTTGTAAAAGATTCGGGAGTGAGCGGGGGGCTTGTTTGATTTGCTCTCGGAAGACAGTCAAAGCGCGTTCGTCAATGAAAACAGGAAGGTAGTAGCCTAATTCACTCCACATTACATAAAACGCATGCTCAGCCTTAAGATTGCGACTCTCATACCTTCCTTGCCCTGTGTTCAAATCCATCATAAATTGACCGACAGGGTTGGAAGTCACAATGATACGATTCGTTTCGTAAGTTATTCGTAAGGGCAGCGAAACACCCGAAAGGACTTCTGGGTTTGTAAGTGCCCCCATTGTGATCGCCAGAGTCTTTCCCATATCAGTAGGACTTGCTCCTTTGGAAAAGCCGTAATAATTAAACAGAACGCTGTAAGCCCTATGGATAAATTCTGAAACATCGTGATCTAAAATTAGATTTCCTACTCCTTCGTCCGTCACCTGAAAAATTTCTGGTTGGCCAAAATCCCTTGTTCCAATTTGCCGAACATTTTGTCGAGGAGTCGCAAACCGTCTTTGGCCGACACCGAGATATATCCACTTTGAGTCAACGCTGAAGCTCAGATCCAGATTAATTTCTTTCCGCGCCTCGGAGCGGCGATTTTCTCCTCGCACCTCCGAGCGGGGGTGGACGGTAAGAGTCTCTAGCTGCTTAAGCGAGCTAAAACGATAATCTGTCACCTCTACCGATTGGAGGTTCTTAAAGTAAGCTCTCACCTTTTTCATCAGTTCATTGAATACGGCCTCGCTGGTACTCTTCCACGAAACCAATACCGCACTGCCTTCGCGCCTGAGACCGATCGTGTTTTCCCCTATTCTTTCAATGGATATCGCCAGAATAACTTCACCGGGTATCTTCAGGCCTTCATCGGTTGAGCGGGTCGTGTGCCATTTGATGAACTTGATTGTAATCGGTTGTTTCCTGGTCCCTGGCTTTTTCTCGTTTGGAACCTCTACTTCGTGAGTTTGAAAAATGGCTTTGACAAGTTCTTGAAAAACGAGAACGATATCGCGAGCGCCTTGAGTTGAAGCGAGTTCCTTCTTTAGATCCTCAACTGTCCCGTCGATATTTGGAGACGGCGTAATGTGATAGACTGTTCTCGCACGCTCTACTTTTGGAACGGGACTCGTCGCTGCACGTTCTATCATAGGAGCAGGCGGACTTTTTGGAGCCTCTGGTACTCGATCTTGATGCGTTGGAACTTTTTGAACTGTTGCCACGATCTCTCCCGCTTGCTCGCCAGGCTCGCCTACAAGTTGATCCACAGATGCTTTCTCTTCTATTACCCTTTCTGGCATCATTTTGACCACCTCGCTCGCAAGAAGTCCAATCAGTCGCAACCTCTCATCCCCGTGGATCACGTTAGCAAAATAAAATTCACTGCCGTACTTCAATGCTCCAAAATAGGCGGCCAACAAAGAGGTGATTCTTTTTTGGGGTGGAGCTTCACCACCAGAAGTGAGGACATCCAGGACCGCTCGCTTCAGAAACTTGTCGTGACGAATTCGATCCAAAAACCGACGCGTCTCATCAGCAATGTCTTGTCCTGAAAGTCTCTTATCAAAAAGCGCCGAAGCGATATGAGTAAGATTCCGATCGTCCAACCATACTTCGACGGGTCTTAAAACGTGGATCCCTAAATCTTCAGCCGTATTCCAAGCCGATGAAAACCCCCAAATAATTTTAAAACCCTTGTCTTCATCGATTGCTCTCAACTCATCAATAATCTTTTGCCAATTGACTTTGGACCAGTCTACGGGTCGGCCAATGCCGCTACTCAATCTCCGAAAGTCGGGATGTGAAACGAAACGGTGAAATTGTTTCAGGTCGGCTTCAAACTGCTTTCTCGCCTCATCCAAATTCGATCGAATACTTGCTTCTGAAGGCATCAGTGCTTGAATCGCCCCACGGTAAGCTGTGCTCTCCTTTTTGACGAGCTCAATCAGCGCCAAAATTTCGGGCGTCTTTAGTTCTACGGGAAGCCCAACTCCCTCTCCACTCCGCACCTCCGCCCGCCACAAATCTTGGCGGACTTCGGCCTGCGATTCCGCATTTACCCGCCGATCTGTTTGGCGGGCCTCCGCGCGGTGGGGTTTGCTCTGCTTCGGAAGCAATTGTTCACTAATCATTTTGATTAATGCGTCATCGCTTGAATGCTGTTTTAAAAGTTCAATGGCGGACTTAATTTGATTGTTGCGGCGAGATAAGAACCAATTCTTCGCAAGCCCATTCAGAGAATAAAGCAGAGATATATAACTGACCCAGAAGGCATAGTGTTCATAAACATGTTTAAAACCGCTCTGAACCACAAAAATTGAGAAGAAGACGAGAAACATGGTTCCTGTTACTTGCCAGGAAAGACGAGCTTTTGCCTTCTGATACAAGTTGTATTGATATTCTTCCTCTAACTGTTTGAGCAACTCTTGAGCTGAAAGTGCCTTTGATTCTTGGGACATAGCTTTTGCTTTAAGACTTTCATCCATTTCCTTGCCTTCCAGCACCTCCGCCCGTTTTGAGTCTTCAGTCTTCAGTCTTCGGTCTTCAGCTGAAAGAACTTTTCCGACTGATGACTGATGACTGACAGCTGATGACTCACTCTCCCGCACCTCCGCCCGGGTTACACCTTTGCGAATGCTTTTGATGGTTTTATATTTTAGATATGCTGCTATAGGCGTCACTACCGCAAATAAAACCCAAGTCCAGAATAAGCCCTGGATTAAAGGATAGATAGGATGCTCAGAAGCTTCCTTCAAGGCCTCCCGTCCCGTATTGATGTTATATAGTGACAGAAGAAACCAACCCAAAATTCCCGCAAATTTTAAATATTCAAGAGCGAGATTTCTCCTAGGCATGGTTTGAACCTTGATCGGTACCTTGATCGCATCTTTAATAAAGTACAATTGGACGAAAACCTCCCCTGGAATATCAGAGGCAATGATCAGCTCCGATCCCTTTTTGACAAGAGCGATGTTTCCTGATTTTGATGTTGGCGAAACTTTTATTTCGTATTTGATTGGCTTCCCATCTTCCAACCATTTAATTCCTTCTGGTATTTCTGGCGGCTCAACGAGCGATCCTCTATAAACTCCGTAACGGCCATTTTGCTTATAGAAACGAATAGCTGGAATTTCGAAAGCATCGGTTTCCAACGTGGGGAAAAAGTCCTTGAGACCAAAGTGAATAACAAAAACATTGTCAATCGTTATCCCTGCAATGTGCTGATGCCCTTCCTCTAAGGTCAAGTCTAGGATATCCGCGAGAATCACGTTCTTGGGATCCAAAGAGCGAATTAAATTTATAGTCAAGTTGTCAAGCTGAACCAAATAATTTCGATATGAAGACTCATATCGAAGCTGTTCTTTTTCTGGAAGAGCGCGGTAGATTTCATCTAGGGGGCGCCAAAGTCCTCTAAGGCCAGTCTGACCGTTTGTTTCAAACCACTTTGCAAATCGTGAAAGATCATGTTCATCGATCCATTTCTTATGTGGTATTTCGGTGAAAAAGACGTTGTCAGACCCTGTTTTCCCATCGATCGCAAAAAGGACCCACCGAATCCAAGCGCTTGGAACGTCCGTGCGTTTGAGCAAAGGCTCTAGCTTCGCTGGGATTTGTAACTTGGTTAGGTCAAGCCTGTCGCTCTGCGTATAGTCAACGGCCTTCCGCACCTCCGCACGAGTTGAACCATCCATTAATGAGTAAGAAACTTCTCCATGGTTTCGAGACATGGGGATAAAAAGTTCTCCTTCCTCAGTAATGCGATAAATCTCGTGCTGCCTCATGGCAGCCAATACATATTCTTCATTGCTAAGCCTCATAGGGGTCAATTCTCCGCTCAGTTCGAAACCATAAAGACGAATTTTAATCGGGTATCCAAAAGTAAGAAAAAATGAGTCGCCCTCTGTCGTAGCCACAACCAAACGTGGCGATCCGCGAGGATCTTGGGTAAGAGTAAAATCAATTACGGAATCTTTGATGGAATCTACAAGCTTTATGTTATCTCCAGAAATATTAAAAATCCCGAGTTCTTGCGTCTGATCGTTTCGAACCACCAAAACTTGCACCAAGGATTCTTCACCCGTTATTTCGGCCTCGACCGAAAATGTAGGCTCTACAGCTTGAACGCCTTTTGAAATCACTCCTCCAAGTGCGCGATAGATAATATTCAATCCTTGATTCACAACGATTTCGTGGGACCCTGATTGAGCAGTAAGCAACTCCTTCAGCTTTGGCCATCCAACAATCCTGCCACCCCGTACCTCGGAGCGGCGCTCGCCTTCTGATTCAAATAGAGGTTTGATAAAAGCTTCTGGCTTGAGATTTTGATTCCCATCCAACGCTCGTTTGAGAGCTATCAAGTCAAGCACATAAAAGCGCTCTTTAATCTTTTCGTCAATCGTTTTATCTTTGATCCGCCATCTGCCTTTTTTCAATCGTGTAGGGATGCGGTGGTCTCGCAGTTTTTCGTATGCCTTTTCCGTACCAATAAAAAGGAAATGTTTTCCTCCTTGAAGATAATCAAAGGTATCGTCTCCAAGCTCAGCGTATCGAATTCGAAATTCCTCCTTACCGAGATACTGGCTTTGATACTTCAAAATCTGATAAGCGATTTTAAAACGGTTGCGTGCAATGAAGCGAGCCCATTCAAGATCAAAAACTGAACGAAACGCTTTTTTAAAATTTTCTTTTTTTCTCAGAGCCCTCCGATATACCTTTAAAGCTATCTTGCGTAAATCAATACCTTCCCCTGCAGTCATATCCAATGCCTGAATGGCAAGAGAAGCGGCCATCCCGATTCCGATAGGAATTAAAGTAACAGCCATGGATCCCCCTTTGATAAACCCTTTTAATTCGGAAGGTTTAAGAAAAGACTTCGTCCAAAAATAAAACTTCGTGAGGCCTAAACTTGAAAAACGAATAAGACCGAATGGCCCGATAAAAACGAGGACTGAATAAAAGATCCCTGTGGCAATGAAATCCATTCCAACTGGACCGCTCCAAATCTGAAGCCAAGTAAGAATGCGCAGGGCCCAAGCAACAGCCTCCAAACTGTAAAAACCCCATTTTAGCCTTCGGAGAACTTTCTGTTTTGTCTCTGACATACTTCCTAAATGGTTGTATACATACCAAACGAAACCTCGGTACGACTCAGCTTTCCATCGTGATGGTGAACGGAGTTCCGCCCGCTGAAAAGGCGGCGCATCGTACTTCGCCCTTTGTACTTCGTTAGGTGCAACCAATTTTTCCGATGTACGAGGTACGCTATACGAAGTACGCTCACTCTTCCGCACCTCCGCCCGGCCAAGTGTTTCTGCTGACTTCGCACCTGTTAATTTATAGGTATCATTCGCTTGCAAATCAGCTGCAACAGATGGATGATCTTTTCT